>CAYVDV010000157.1:0-10671 GCA_964450465.1 uncultured Saprospiraceae bacterium | reverse complement strand
AATGATCCCGGTCGGCGAGTGGGGACAAAGCGGTTCGAAGATGGCGTTCAGGTCAATGATAATCGGTGTAGCTTCCGGCACGGTCACTTCGCCGGTTTTGGTGGTGCCCAGGCCGTCGGTAACGGTAAATTTGTATTTACCGGGCTTCAGACCGGTAGCGATGGAGTCTTCCTGGCCGGTTGACCATTTTACTTTAATGGGCGGTGCTCCACCCGTGACAAGTACTCCGGCTTTACCGTCTTCCTCACCTGAGCAGGTTGGTGACAAACCTATTGTTCCGGTAATGCGGAGACTGTCGTAAATTGAAATAATTACGGTATCCTGATCGGTTTCCCAGTGATTTCCATGCTGGGTGTGGTGATAATCCCAAACGGTCAAAATAATCATAAACTCACCGGGTTTATCCGAGCTGAAATAGGCAATTTGGCCTATCGCATCTCCATCATCGCTAGCTTCATCATCTTCCGGATCGCGGTCGTAATCTTCGGTATCGCTGTTAATCAGGGGGTCAAAATCCCAGAAGTACTCCGTCACCTCAACCTCTCCTTCCGGAAACTGGTCCGCATCGCTCGAGCCGATCCCGTCCAGCGTGACTACCTCCCCGACATACACCGCCTTATCTTCTCCGGCATCCGCACAGGGTTCATAGTAGCGGTGCAAAAACTCATCCCAGGAGTTGATGTCAACGAATTTAAAGCCCGGGGTGGGAGGAATGGGATGGTCCCGGACGCCTTCCGGGAAAGGTTTGGGATAGCCATCGTCCTTGTCGTAGCTGTACTTAACAGGATTGCCGGTTGCCGCACTGGTTTTGTAGGAGCGGAAGGGATCATCATAGGGGTCTTGCCACTCCGGTATGTCGTCCGTCTGGTAGTACGGAAAATAGATGGAGATTCCGTTTGCATTCGGGTCACTGCTCCGGTTATACAGTACGGCTATTTTTACATCCTGCTGGACCAACGGCGCAAAAGATGCATATTCCGGAACATACAACTGGGTATTTTCAGCAAAATGGTACAAGTCGATATAATTGCAGTCTCCCCAGTCCCCTTCCTTGAAGTTTTTGGTTGCTGTTAAAGCTTCCCGGATGCTGATCTCCACATTGTCTTCCGGTATGTAGTGTTCCCGGTAATCATCGCATCCGGTATATAATTCGTTGGCATGCTCGTAAACGGATTCCTCCAAAAAAGCCACGTTAAAACCAAGGTCGATGCTGGACATCGAATATTCTGCATTCAGGAACACCCACCCCCAGAACACCGATTCGGAAAGTTCATATTGCTCAACCATGCGCTCGCCCAGTTCTTCGGCGCTGGTCGCCGGATTCAATGCCATCTGTTGCAAAATCTTGTGGTACGGAAAGCCGAATGCGTCTATGACGCCCTCGGGGGCTACCATTACTTCGGCGTAATCATTAACCTGATATGCCACTTCCAGCATAGCCATCAGGCCCTCGTCAAAGGCAATCAGGTCGAGGGGTTCCCCGGCAAGTCCCGCATTTTCCAGCGCGCTGGAAAGTTCGGCAATGTGTAACTCATCCGGAGTGCCCGGCCCGAAATTATCCGTAGTACAATATTTCCATCCGCCGCCTTCTCCCCAAAGGATCAGGGCGTACCGTTTGGCGGGATAGTTGGCTTTCGTCCAGATAATGAAATCGGTAAGGGTCGCCGGATCTCCCATGTTTTTTTCACCCAGGTTTGCCTGATCCAGTTGCCCGGGGGGATAAGTAATCCTAACCAGATTCGAATCTTTGGTTTGCCATAACAGCCCCCGGTAGGTAGAATTCGTCGGCGTCCAGGTTTGTCCGTTGTCAAAGGATACATGGATATTAGGGCCTGATTTAGCATAGTCTTTTTGAACGACTACATTCACTTTAGGCGGAGAACCAACCAGATCCATGGCATTCAGCGCCGACCACATATATTTTTCGTACTTGTTGTCGCCCGCCATATAGATCATAATAGTCCATTCCTGGTCACCAGGTTGTGGCGCCGGCGCTGGAATAAATTCCACAAACCCGTTACTTTGGTTGATTCTCCAGGGGGTAATGTCGCTGGCATCAATTCCTCCGTGGGCATACCAGTCCTCCGGCTTGTCGCTGTCTGTCGAAAACATATCGCGGCCAATGGAAAAACCAGGCCCTACAAAAGCGCGCCGGTCGTTTCCTTCCTTGTCCGTATTCGCCGCATTCACCACATCCCCCATCATCCAAACACCCGAATTCACAGCCGCCGTATCCGCCGGGCCGGGGACATACAAGTCATAGTGGTACGTCCACGGCACAAAGTCGATCACTTGCAGTGCCGGAATGGTGGCACCCGCCCGGTTAGCAATGTCGGGGCTGCAAAGGGCGACCGAACCCTCTGGATAGGGCAGGGGCTCGGGGTCAAAGGGGCCGGGATTAGCGTACACCGACCCGGAACCGTCGGAGAAATCCGTGTCATCCGTGCCCGCAGCAAAATGGATCATCAGGTAAGTGCTGTCGGGAAAGAAAAAGTCGTTTTCAAAGTAGTACAGGGTGTCGAGGTTCCGGTTGATCAGGAACCATTCCTTCAGGTTGATCGAGTCGGAATGCGCGTTGTACAATTCCACCCAATCGTACCGCCGGATCACTTCCAGCGCAATGGTGGTGTCGAAAAAAAGCACTTCATTGATCACGATCTGCCCCTTCGAGGGAGCTACCATGCCCCCCAACACGGTACACACCAGGGCTATTCGGGTTAACCATTTTCGGAAAATAGTGATAGATGCCATAGGTGGTAAATTTTGGATAGGAAAATCGGTTTGCAAACACACCCAGGCGCAGTTTTCCTGCAGAGCACATTAAATAATGCCCCACTTGTTGCCCAAGCTGCGATCATCCATCAACAGGAATCAAGGACAGGGGTCACCCTTGTTTATGATTGTGGTTAAGAGCCGTAGCGGCAAATCGCGCAAGAGTGTATTTGCTTTCTGCGCGGACAATCCAACCAAACTCCCTACTTTTGCGTTCTTGAATCCAACTATGAAAGAAAAATCAGTGGTTACGCCTTACCGGGACGCCCCGGAAAGCAAAAAGGCCCAGGTCGAGCGGATGTTCGACAAGATCGCGCACCGGTACGATCTGCTCAACCGGGTCCTGTCCCTGGGTATCGATGTGTGGTGGCGCCGGCATGCCCTGGGCTATTTGCGCAGCCTTGGCCCGAAAACGATCCTCGACGTGGCTACCGGCACCGCCGATGTGGCGATCATGGCCGCCAAAATGCTGAAGCCGGAGCAGGTGACGGGGATCGATATCGCCAACCAGATGCTCGATATCGGCCGGGTGAAGATCGGGCGCGAAGGCCTGGACAAGATCATTGCACTGGAAACCGGCGACAGCGAAAACCTCCGTTTTGCCGATAATTCCTTCGACGCAGTGACCGTCGCTTTCGGCGTGCGCAATTTCGAACACCTGGAACTTGGGCTGGCGGAAATGCTGCGCGTACTGCGCCCCGGCGGTCGCGCCGTGATCCTGGAGTTCTCCCGCCCGCGAATTTTTCCGTTTAAACAGCTGTACAATACCTACTTCAAATACGTTTTACCGCTGATCGGACGTTTAACCAGCCGGGACATGCGGGCCTACACCTACCTGTTTGAGAGTGTGCAGGCCTTTCCCGAAGGCGACGACTTTCTCACAATCTTATCCAAAACCGGTTATCAAAATCCACAATGCGAACGACTTACGCTTGGAATATGTTCGATTTACACGGCCGAAAAGGCGCTCTGATCCATTCGCTTCCAGTAGTATTCCTGCTGGCCGCCGCCCTGTTCCTGTCTGCCGGCCAGCTGTCGGCGCAACGCGCACAGGGACACAACTTTAACTACAAGGACTTTCAGGCCAAGTCCTATTATTTTGGTATAACCCTGGGACTTAACCAAAGCGATTTCCGGATTTACCATTCGAAGGATTTTATCCGGAACGATTCCTTCAGCCTGGCCGAATCGGTTACCGGCCCGGGGTTCAACCTGGGCATTGTGTCGAACCTGAAGATCGGCCAGTATTTCGATGTGCGTTTTTTGCCCACTCTTTCGTTTGTGGAACGCAATATCAAATATGCACCGCCGGGCGAAAGCAACTTTCCGGTTACCCGCCGGATTGAATCGGTATTTGTGGAAATGCCGTTCCAGGTGCGCTACAAATCGGTTCCCTATCACGATTTCCGCTTATTCCTGATCGCCGGGGTGAAGTATGTATTCGACGTGGCCAGCGATTCGCGCACCCGGCAGGCTGCCGGTCTGGTAAAAATTGCGCCCAGCGATTTTCAGGTCGAATACGGGGCCGGTATCCAGTTTTTCTTCCCCTATTTTATCTTTTCACCGGAATTCAAGATCTCCCAGGGGATCAACAACGTGCTGATCTACAACGACCGGCTCGAACAAAGTACCGTGCTGGAAAAAGTGCTGTCGCGGACCTTTACGGTGTCGCTGCACTTTGAGGGGTAAATTTCCGCTTAATTCTCGGGTACGTTCAGGATAAAACCCACCCGGAACACATTGTCGATGCTCACCCGGGGGTCGTCGCGCAGCATTTTGCGCAGGCGGGAGATGAATACGTCGAAGCTGCGCCCCAGGAAGTAGTCGTACTTGCCGTAGATCCGTTCCACGGCTTCCTCCCGGCGCAGGATGCGGTTTTGGTGCTCGCAAAGCAGTTGTAATATCTCGCTTTCCTTTTCGGTCAGCCGCACGGCCTGCTCGTCCAGGCGGAGTTCCTGCCGTCCGGCATCAAACTGGTACCGCCCGATCTGCACTACTTCCGGCCCGGCCTCGGGCTCACTCTGCCCGTTGCGGCGCAGAATGACCTGGATCTTGCAGAGCAATTCCGCCTCGTCGAAGGGTTTGGTGATGTAGTCTTCCGCGCCGAGGGCATACCCTTTCAACTTGTCTTCCTTCAGCAGGCGCGCCGTGAGGAACAGGAAGGGTAGATTCGGGAACTGGCTGCGCAGGTTTTTAGCCAGGCTAAACCCGTCCATGCCGGGCATCATGACATCGAGGATACAGAGATCGAAGCGCTGCCGCTGGGCCTGCTGCAGACCGGACAATGCATCGCGTCGCCAGCTCACGTGCAGGCCTTCCGACTCCAGATAGTCCATCAGGAGGAGGCCCAGGTTGAGGTCGTCTTCTACCAGTAGAATGTGTTTTTCGTTGTGCATGGATTTGGATTACATCGGAAAATACAGGTCGAAGCGGGTGCCCTTGCCTGGCTCGCTGTGTACGGCGACCTGTCCCTGGTGCATATCTACGATTTTTTTGACATAGGCCAGGCCAAGCCCAAATCCTTTTTCTCCCGAAGAAACGGCATTTTCAGCGCGGTGAAATTTGCGGAAGATCTGTTGTTGTTCCCGGGCCGACAATCCGATGCCCTTGTCGGTAAAACTGATGCGGCATCCGCCGGGTTCGGGCTGGATCCGGATATCGATCTCCGGGTTGTTTCCGCTGTATTTCAGTGCATTGTCGAGGATATTGCGCATAGCATTGCCCAGGTGAAAGGCGTCGGCCCGGATAATGCAGGTGGTTGCGGCCGGTTCCAGCCGGATCCGGGCTCCGCGCTCCTGTGCCTGTAATTGCAGTCCGGCCACCACATCGGCCGCCAGCTGGTTCAGGTCGACGGGTTCCTGGTGCAGGCGGTAATCGCCTTTTTCCAGCCCCGACAGGTACAGTACATTTTCAACCTGCAGAGTGAGTTGGTCGCATTCGCGGCGGATGATCCCCAGGTATTGGTTTCCAACCAGGGTCTGGTCTTTGCGGGCCATCATATTGCCGGCCAGGCGAATGTTGGTGAGCGGGGTGCGGAACTCGTGGGTCATGTGGTTGAAAAAGTCGCGGTTCCGGTCGCTCATTCGTTTTTGCCGGATCAGGTAAGCCGATGCAAGGGCAAAGATGAGGCAGATGAACAGCAGGATCACTACGGAAGCGGTGACCATGAGGCCCATGCGTTGCAGGTAATAACCTGTTTTACCCTGGAATTCGAGCTGGAGCAAGTGGGTGTCGTCTTCCAGTACCGGGTTAAGGGAGCAGGAAAAAGGCATGCTGGCTGCCCGGGTTCCGGTATCTCTTGGGACGATCAGTACGCGGTAGGGCAGGTCGATCTGGTAAAAATGCAGCGCCTCGGTGAGCAGTGCGCCCATTTCCGGTTTTTGCAACAACGCATCAAAATCTTCTTTGCAGGCAGTGCCGTTGGGTTGGGCGCAGCAGGCGCGCAGTTCACTGGAGCAGGTTTTGTTTTCCGCCATCTTCTCCACCGTGGAGCACAGCGCCATATTTACGCGGTTGTTGAACTGCTCCTCGATGAGTTGCCGGGACTGCCGCATCCAGTTTACCTGGAACCCGATCAGCGCCAGGATCGCCAGCGCAGCAGCGCCAATCAGCCAGGCAATATGTTTTGTTTGCATCGATCGAAGATTTTCGGATACAAAGGACCGGCTTTTTACAGGCATGCAGAACCGTTTAACAGCTGCTTAACAAGTGCCTAACGGTTGGAAAACACGGCAAAAGTACCTTCCGCAAGACCTTTGCACCGTTGGTGTTGGAGAAACAAGCACACTGACCCGAACACCCGGCGGATCCGGGTAAACACTTCAACTTAACGATCCTATCATGAAAAAAGTAATCCTGTTCTCGGCAACCCTTCTCCTCGGCTTTCTTTTCAGCAACAGCCTGAACGCACAATCCGCCTGCCAACCCAATCCCGCCTGCCAACCCAATCCCGCCTGCAAAATGCAGTGCAAAGGCGCCGCTAAAACCGGAATGAAAAGCGATGCTGCCTCCCCGACAATGATAGCCGAGGCAATCATGCCGGGAACAGCCACTGCCCAGACGGGTAAGAAAGGCGCTTGCAATCCCGCTAATTGCGACCCGACCAAATGCGACCCCACCAACTGTGATCCGTCCAAATGCGATATGAGCAAGTGCGATATGTCCAAATGCGATATGTCCAAGTGCAAGGGCGCCGGCAAGTCGCAGCGCTGAGTCCGGCTCTGCTGATCAAGCATAAAAATAAGCCTCAAAAGCCATGACTACAACGCAACGCCGTTGACCGGGAAGAAACGCCCGGCAACGGCGTTTTTTTTAGCCCTGCTGAACAATTATCCCCGGTGCTTTGGGCCAAGGTGGGTAACGGGAAGTGTTAAATTTTGTTTTTCGAAAAATATTTATTGATAAACAATAATTATTAGTTGTAAAAGAACAAATTTGCATTTACCTTTGAACCCGATATCTTTTTCACACAAAGCGTTGATCTATGAAAACAACATCTGAAATCACCCTGGTCCGGCTCCTGCATTATGTTTTTCTGGCCCTGAGTATTGCAGCTGCAGTGCTGCTTTTGCTCGAATTGATTTCGTACTTCGGTATCACGAGCGGTTATTATCATATACGCGGCTGGATCACGACGGTGGGCGATCCAAACCCGGTGGTGGTACCGTATTCCGAAGGCAGCGGCGCGCTGAAACTGTTCGAAATGGGCCAAAAGCGGTTCGTTATGCTGGAATTTGCCGATATGCAGCACCTGATGCAACTGCAAAATCTGTCTTACCTCTTTTTTCAAAACCTGGCCTGGGTGTTGGGAATACTGGTGTTATACCAGATGATGCGCATCTTCCGCAACCTCGACCGGGGCATAACTTTCCGGCTGGACAATATCCGCCGGGTGCGCTGGATTGCCTTGCTGGCCCTTTCGTTCCCTGCGGCGCGCTTTATTGCAGCCAGGCTGTTGGCCGGTATCACCAATGCTGCAGGCGGTCGCCAGATCAGCATGGCAGGGCCGGCTGTCCGCCTTGAGGATATCGTATTCGGCGGGTTGATAGCCATGATCATATTTGCCCTTGGCGAAATATTCCGCCGCGGAGAGCACCTTCAACAAGAACAAGACCTAACTATTTGAGCCATGCCAATTATTGTAAATCTCGACGTTATGATGGCCCGGCGCAAAATGTCGCTCACCGAGCTTGCCGAAAAAGTGGACATCACCCTGGCCAATCTCTCCATTCTCAAGACCGGCAAAGCCAAGGCGATCCGCTTCGGCACGCTGGAGGCTATTTGCCGGGCCCTCGATTGCCAGCCGGGCGATATCCTGGCCTACGAACCGGAAGGGTAGGCAAAACACGGCGCTAGTCATTCATTTAAATGCTAAAACAATGAAATATATAATCATTCTGCTGCTGGCAGCACTTCGTTTTAGTGTCGATGCCCAATCGGCAAAGCAATTTAACCTGGATTTTGACACCTTCGATCCAGCTCGCCAACTTCCCCAGGGTTGGTTTAAATGGGGAACCTATGAATTAGGTGCCGACTCAATCGATGCCTATGCCGGTTCGTACGCCGGGTATATTAATTCAGGAGGAGAGGCCGGCGCCTTCGGATGTCTGGCCTACCGGATTCCTGCGGAATATGAAGGCTCGACCATCCAACTCGAAGGGTTTATGAAAATCCAGGACGTTACAGATGGCTTTGCCGGACTATTGTTGCGCATCGACGGGGGAAAACAATCCCTGGCTTTTGACAACATGGAGAGTCAGCACCTTGATGGAACCCGGGACTGGACAAAGTACACCGTTACTTTACCCTATCCGGAAGAAGCTGATGTCATTTTTCTGGGCGGTATTCTGACCGGCAAAGGAAAGGCCTGGTTCGATAATTTTGTATTGACGATAGATGGCAAGGATATACAAACCCTGGCAAAAAGCGACAAGCCGGTTTTAAAAGCAGACCTGGACAAGGAGTTTGACATGGGTTCCCGGGTTGCTTTTCCGGAAAACCTCCGGGAGGAACTGATCGGCAATCTGGATTTGCTGGGAAGGGTCTGGGGCTTTTTGAAGTACCATCACCCGGAAATTGCGAAAGGGAACTATAATTGGGATTATGAACTGTTCCGCTTCCTGCCGGTGTACTTACAGGCAGCCGATACCGGGAAGCGGGATCGGATCCTTTTAAACTGGATTGCACAATTTGGTGAAGTTTCAATTTGTGAAACCTGTAAAGAAACCTCCGTTGATGCTGTCCTGAAGCCCGACCTGTCCTGGATAACGGATCCTAAGCTCGATCCCGGCTTGCAAAAAAAACTGGACTATATTTATAAAAACCGGCATCAGGGCAAGCATTACTATATCCGGATGGCGCCGAATGTGGGTAACCCGGACTTTTTGAATGAGCGGCCCTATTCCGAAATGCCTTATCCCGACGAAGGTTTTCGCTTATTGGCGCTTTACCGCTATTGGAACATGATCCAATATTTTTATCCGAATAAATCACTGACAGATAAGAACTGGAATATGGTACTGCGAGAATATATCCCCCGGTTTATCCATGCACAGAATGAACTTGAATATGAACGGGCAGCCATTGAACTGATCGGCGAGATTTCGGATACACACGCAAATTTATGGGGAGGGGCAGATAAGATAAAGGAAGAGAAAGGCGGTTTTTTTCCTCCGGTGAATGTTCAGTTTATAGAAGACAAATTGGTTGTAACCGATTTTTATGACCCCAAATTCAAGCAATTTACCGGGGTTGCGATTGGCGATGTAATCACGCATATCAATGAACAACCGATCGATAGTATTCTGAATCGCATCAAAAAATATTATCCGGCGTCCAATAATGCCGCAAAATTGAGAGATATATCCGGAGATTTGTTGCGATCAGTCAACAAGTCGATTGATATCAGGTTTGCCGGCTCCGATGGAAAGGAAAACAGGGAAACCCTGCGCTTGTATCCACCGGATAGCCTGAACTTAGCTGCCTGGTACAGAGGCGGCAATGAAAAATGTTACAAGTTTTTGAAAGATGGTATTGGTTATATCACGCTTAAAAACATCCGGGAAGAGGATATTGATGCGATAAAACAGACGTTTGAAAAAGCGAGGGGAATAGTTATCGATATCCGCAACTATCCATCCACATTTGTTCCGTTTCTATTGGGCTCTTATTTTGTTTCAACTCCGACGCCATTTGTCAAATTCAGTAATGGAAATAGTAATAACCCAGGAGAATTCACCATGACAGAGAGCCTGGAAATACCTCCAGCATCCGAGCACTTTAAAGGAAAGTTGGTTGTGCTGGTTAATGAGCGTTCACAAAGTCAGGCCGAATATACGGCAATGGCCTTTCGTGCAGGCGATAATACCACTATTGTAGGCAGTACCACAGCCGGCGCCGATGGTAATGTTTCTCCGATTTTCCTGCCGGGAGGCTTAAGGACCATGATATCCGGGATCGGAGTGTATTATCCGGATGGTAAGGAAACGCAAAGAGTCGGTATTATTCCGGATATTGAAGTGAAACCAACCATCAAGGGGATCCGCAACGGTAAAGATGAACTGCTGGAAAGAGCGATAGAACTGATAGAGCAGTAGCACAACCAGGGAATATATTCTGGAAACAGGCCCAGGACTCCCAACATGCGCCGGTCAGAAAACCATGTAATTAGCGGTGCTGTGGTATAATATCCATCATTGGGTTTATAACACAGCACCGCATTCGTTACCAGGTCAATCCTGAATGATCAAGCGTTTATGTGCAGTGGCGCCATTTACTTGTAAATTCAGGAAGTACACTCCGGGCAGAAACAAATCCCGTCGCAACAAAAGGATATTCTTTCCAGTTACACCGGATTCCTCCCGGTGGTGGTTCAGGTGTCCCGTCATATCGAAAACTCGC
>CAYVDV010000156.1:0-10679 GCA_964450465.1 uncultured Saprospiraceae bacterium | reverse complement strand
TCATTGGCTTCCTCCTGCGGCGATCCGGTGCGCTGGAACGATAGCCGAGGGGGAGACGGAGGGTGGGTACCGGAAAATGCGGTCGGGGGGGGGACGGGACAATCCGTCTGGCTCCGCCCCCTCGCCCGCTCCGCGGGCTCAGGGTGACAGGTCCCGTGTCATCCTGAGCGAAGCGAGGGACCGCCCCCTCGCCCGCTCCGCGGGCTCAGGGTGACAGGTCCCGTGTCATCCTGAGCGAAGCGAGGGACCGCCCCCCCGCCCGCTCCGCGGGCTCAGGGTGACAGAGCTACCGCTCCACCGGCGCGTACGCCGTCACCTGGATCTCTACCACCGTGTTGTCGCTGTAGTGGCGGTCCACGCAGATCGCCGTCCACGCCGAATAGGGCGGTGGCCACAACTCGAACATCACGCCGAGCATCGCCCCCAGCTGGTCGTTGAAGGTGCCGGAGAAGTTGGTCGTCTTGCAGTTGTGGAAGCTCTGCATCTGGACGATCTGATTCATGTCGGCGCCGGCGGCCCTGAGCGAGTTCCGGATCGCGGTGAAGCCGCGGCGGAGCTGCACGGGCGAACGCCGCCGAGTCGGTCCTCTCGCCCTCGAGCGGTCCCACCTCCACGCCGGCGAGGAAGACGAAGTCGCCGGCCCGCCGCGCGGCGGCGTAGTGGAGCTGGTCGTACATCACGTCCTTCTCGTCTGGATTGGCGAAGATCACCTCGCCGCCCGGCGCCGGGAGCCGGGTCACCGGGAACGCCTGTGCTTCCGCCCGACCGAAGAGTGCGACCATCCCGAGCAGCAGTGCCGCGTGCAGCGCCTTCGACCGCATGGTACCCCCTGGAGGAAGGACCGCAGCCGGGGACGCGCGGTCGGAGGCAATTGTCGCCACCGACCGGACGATGCCAAGGCGTCCGGGAGGCGCTCACCCGCCCCGCAGCACGAACGCGGGGATCACCGGAGTCAGCGAGAACTTCATTCCCCACTTGGGCGCCGGGCCCTGACCCGACGTCACCACGTAGTACGACGCCTCCACGCCCGCCCGCACCGGGAGCGGGCCCAGGAAGAGCGTCTTGTTGACGCCGACGCCGAGCGGAAGGTTCACGGCGGTCCCGCCGGCAGCGTTCCAGTTGACCGTCATGCTCGGTGAGGCCCCAAGCGACCACTGCTTCGGCAGCCGCACCGACCAGAAGTACTGGACGTTGGTCTGGTTCACGGCCTCGCGCGCGGCATCTCCCGCATACGACCACCAGTGCTGCACGAACAATCCCAGCGTCGCCTTGGGCCCGAGGTAGGCGACTGCCGCCGCGGGGCCGACCTGATACTTCCCCGACCCGAGCGGCGTCTCGGCCGCCGTGGGAAAGGTCAGGGTTGGCCCGACCGCCCAGATCATCTTGCCGCGCCCGAGGTCATTCGACTCCGCCGGCGTGAACGCGCCGATGTAGGTGATGTCGCCGAGGCCGCTCACCCCAGGCCCCAGCGGCGTGTCGGGGATGTCGATCCGCGGCACGACCATCCGGTTGACCACTCGCCAGCTTCCGCGTCCCATCGGATAGGTCGGGATCAGCTTGACCGTGCCGACGCTGAACTCGCTGCCGGTCACCGGCTCTTCGAGCGAGATCCGCTCGTACTGGATCGGCAGCTGGATGAGTTCCCCGACCGGATTGTCCATCAGCCGGGCGATCTCCTCGGCGGAGAGCTTCCCCGACTGCGCCGCGAGCGTCCCGCTGGTCAGGGTCACGGCAAGCAGCAAGGCGACGACGGCGGGTCCGGGACGGGACATCACTCCTCCAAGGCGTGGTGCGGACGATGACGGCACGCGGCCCCGTCTAGCACCATCGATGCCAGCGTGGTCCCGTTCGCCGATTTCCGCGCCGTCATTGGCCCAGCCGCGCTCCGGCGCCTCGGCTACGCACCAACAACCCGTGAACACCCACCGCGACATTTCGTGGAAGCGTGAAATCTCGCGGCCGTTGCGGCCACGCGAGTCGCGGCCGCGAGATGGCGAATCTCCGGCAAACCCGCGCCACGAGGCCCTCGCGGCGCGAGTCCGGGGCGCGCCGCGCGCGCGGCATCCGGCCTGCCCTTGGGAGGAGCGTCACCACCTTCCCACGGAGAGCGGTTCGTGACCCACCACCTGACACTCCTGCGCGGCGAGGCGATCGAGCTGGCGATCGCAAGCGAACGACCCGTCGCGTTGCTCCTCTGCCGCCAATCCTCGGCGCAGTGCTACCTCATGGAGCAGGTCGTCCTCGAAGCGGCCGCGGTCTTCGATACCGACGCGGCCTTTGCGCGGATCGATCCGGCGGATCCGCTTGCCAGCCCCGAGCGCTGGGGCGTGCGAACCCTGCCGACCCTGTTGGTGCTGTCGCGCGGCCAGGTGGTGGGTCGCATCGAGGGACTCGCCTCCCGCGAGGCATGCCTCCGCGGGATCGCCCGGGCCATCGCCAGCGTGGCCACGCCGGAGCCGGCCCCGTGAATCGTGCCCACGAGATATCACGGGTCAGCGACATGTCGCGGGTCCGGAGCCGCGAAATCGGCCTCGCCCAAGGGCCGATTGTGCACGGAGGCCGCACCGGGACTGGGTTTGCGCGCGTCGGACGCCCCGTGGCACCGAGCCTGCCCTTGAGCGCCCCGACACCACGACCCTCGACGACACGGAGCTGACGCGATGCGACGCACCCGCTTGACCAGGACCCTTGGCCTGCTTGCCCTCGGCGGTCCCGCCAGCGCGGCCGCCCTGGCGGCCCAGCAGCCACCCCTGATCGCCGTGACCGGCGACTTCATGCCGTACGCCGGGGTGAAGCACGCCGAGAGCGGAGCGCCGGTGGGGAACCTCGACGTGCTGGTGAACATGCCGTCGGTCGAGCTGAACCTCCCGGTGCGCCTCGGGAGCGCAAGCGCCCTGGTCGTCTCGGCCCGCTACGGGGTGCTGACGTTCAACTACCAGGACGGTGAGGCGCCGCTTGCCGCGCCCGACAACCTTTCCGAGGTCGCCCTCGGCGTCACCGGCATCTTCGGCCTCGGCGAGACGTGGCGCGCCGTCGCCTCGGTGCGACCCAGCATCGCCTCGGACTGGGAGGATGTCGACGGCAGCCATGTCCGCTGGCAGGGCGCACTGGTGCTGCGTCGCTCGCCCCGACCGGGCAATGCGATCGGCGCCGGCGCCGCATACCGGAACGACTTCGGCACCGGCAAGCTCCTCCCCGTGCTGCAGCTGGAGCACCGGGTCGGTGGGCTGCAGCTGCAGATCGACGCGCCGCGCCGCATCGAGGTCACTGGTCGCGTCAGCGGTGCGACCCGCCTCGGCGTGACCGCGCAGGTCGAGGGCAACCGCTACCGGATCGGCCGGGTGCCCGACGACCTCGCCTACGAGGTGCGGTACTCGGCGATCACCGCCGGCCCGGTGGTGGCATTCACCGCCAACGCGAACCTGACCCTGCGCCTGAGCGGCGGGGTCGTCACCGCCCGTCGCTTCGAGGTGGTCGATGTCGACCGCAACGTGACCGGCGACCTCGACCTCTCGTCGGGCGGCTTCTTCCGCGTCCGCCTCGAATACCGTCCCACTCTCCACCAGGCGGCGACCGACCGCCCCCAGCCGTGAGGAATTCCATGCGACTGTCCCGTCTCGACCTTCGGGTCCTGGCCGCGCTCGCCGTGTGCGCCGCACCGGCGCTCACGGCCCAGCGAACGGCCCCCAAGCAGCCCAACTTCGTGGTGATCGTCGCCGACGACATGGGCTTCTCCGACCTCGGCAGCTTCGGCGGCGACATCGAGACGCCGACGCTCGACGATCTCGCGAAGCGCGGGACCCGCTACACCGGGTTCTACGTGAGCGCGACCTGCTCGCCGACCCGCGCGATGCTGCTGTCGGGCATCGACAACCACCTGGCCGGCGTCGGCAACTTCTACGCGTACACGGCGCCCAACCAGCTCGGGGTGCCGGGCTATGAGGGACAGCTCAACCACCAGGTCGCGGCGCTGCCCGAGCTGCTCAAGGCCGGTGGATACCACACGTACATGACCGGCAAGTGGCACCTCGGCAAGGACCCGGACAAGATCCCGGGCGCCCGCGGCTTCGAGCGCGACTTCACACTGCTCGAGGGCGGCGGCGCGTACTACAACGATGCCGGCCTCAACGAGGACGCCGACCCGAGCCAGTACACCGAGGACGGCAAGTACCTGGACAAGCTGCCGGGCGGCTTCTACGCGACGAAGACGTACACCGACAAGATGATCGAGTACATCGAGTCGAACCGGGGCGACGGCAAGCCGTTCTTCGCCTACGTCGCGCACCAGGCGCCCCACGACCCGTTCCAGACCCCGAAGAAGAGCCTGCGGAAGTACCGCGGCTGGTATGACTGCGGCTGGGACCAGCTGCGCTTCGACCGGGAGGTGAAGCTGCGCGACATGGGGCTGATGCCGTCCGACGCGTCGCGCGCCCCCCGCTACTGGTACGTGCCGGCGTGGGACGACATGACGCCCGCAGCGCAGACCACCATGGCGCGGAAGATGGAGCTCTACGCCTCGATGGTCGAGTCGATGGACGAGCAGATCGGCCGGCTGGTGGCATACCTCCGCGAGATCGGCGAGCTGGAGAACACCTACATCATCGTGCTCTCCGACAACGGCCCCGAGACAAGCGACGCGATCTCGGCCGCCCAGAACTCGCCGGCCTACTCCCTGGAAGCCAACTGGCTGGCCCGCACCTACGACATCGACTTCGCCTCGTGGGGCCGCCCGGGATCGTTCATCTCCTATGGGGCGTCCTGGGCGCAGGTCTCGGCCACGCCGTTCTTCGGCAGCAAGGGTTCGCTCTATGAGGGCGGGATCCGCGCCCCGCTGATCGTCGTCGCGCCGGATGGCCGGGGCGCCGGGTCGATCAACACCCAGGCGATGCTCCATGCCACCGACCTGGCCCCCACGATCCTCGACATCGCCGGGATCCCGCAGGCGACGACGTTCGACGGGCATCCCGTGCTGCCGATGCAGGGCAAGTCGTGGCGCGGCATGATCGAGGGCCGGGCGGCCTCGCCGCGCGGCGACGACGAGTGGATCGCCTTCGAGCTCTTCGGCCAGCGCGCCGTGCGCGAGGGGCCCTGGAAGCTGCTCTGGCAGTACCAGCCGTTCGGCACCGAGGGCTGGCAGCTGTTCAACCTCGACCGCGACCTGGCCGAGCAGCACGACGTGGCCGCCGAGCAGCCGGAAGTGCTGGCCCGGATGCTTGCCCACTGGAACGCGTACGTGACGACGAACAACGTGATCCTGCCCAACCGCAACCCGTTCGAGCAGATGGCGAAGCGCCTGCCGGCCCGGCCGGAGGTGCTCGACGATCACTGGCCGCGCGGGGCCGAACCCAACTACGGCGAAGTGAAGGCGGATGAGGATGCCCCGCTCGCCTGCTACGTCCGGAAGTGAGGGAACGACCGATGCGACGCATCCTGATCTCGATCGCCGCCGTCGGCGCGCTCCTCGGCGCCGCCCCGCTCGCGGCCCAGTTCGACGGCCCCCAGTTCTACTGGACGATGCCGATCAACATGAACATCGTGGGCGTGACCGGCGTCCACGGGGCGATGAACGCCGCCTGGACCAACTTCCAGCGGGTCGAGCCCTCCCTCACGGTCGACAACAACCTGTACCTGCTCAGCTACTCCCGGTCGTTCGGCCTGCTGGGGCGGTCGGCCGTGGCGACGGCGATGCTGCCGGCCGGCCGGATCCGGATCTCGTCCGACCTTCCCCCCGGCACCGGTGTCGGTGATGAGTTTGTCCACGGCGTCGGTGACCCGTCGCTCGGCCTGTGGATCAACGTGATCGGTGCCCCGGCCCAGAAAGTCCGTGACTTCGTCCGCTACGAGCAGGCAACGACGGTGGCCCTTGCCTCGACCGTGAGCGTCCCGGTCGGCCGGTACGACGCCGACGCCGCGGTCAACATCGGCAGCAACCAGTGGAAGGTCCGTCTCGGCCTGCCGATGGTGCAACGGATCGGCGTCTGGGCACCGGGCCGGCGGACAACGATCGAGGTGACGCCGACGGTGACCCTCGCGGGCGACAACGACGACGCGCTCGGGCTGGTCCTCTCGCAGGACCCGACCGTCGCGGTCGAGGCACACGTGCGACGCGACATCACCAAGAAGGCTTTCCTCTCGCTCGACTACACGTACATTCGACTCGGGGCGAGCACCTACACCGACCCGGCAAGCGACGCCGTGCTCCACAGCGGGTCGGCCACCTCCACGAACCTGCTCGGCGTGACCGCCGGGTTCGAGGTGAACGACAACATGCGGCTGTTCATCACCCACATGCAGACCACGTCGGAGTCCATCGACGCCGTGGACCTGCGCGGCGACCTGCTCAAGGTGACCGTGTCGTGGGGATGGCACAGCGTGCTCGAGCGGTTGACGGCGCTCGACTGATGCGCCGCGTCGTCCTCTTCGCGCTGGCAGCATTCGGCTGCGGGGAAGGCGCGCCGCCGGCACCGGCAACGTACGTCGGCCGGGCGACCTGCACGCCCTGCCACGAGGCGGTGTCGCAGGCCTGGACCGGCTCCCATCATGACCTGGCCATCGATGTCGCCTCGGCGACGTCGGTGGTCGGGGCGTTCCGGGAGCAAGCCCCGACCGAACCGGGCCTGACCCCGATTGCCTATCGGCGGGGCGAGGAGTTTCGCGTCCTGATGCCTGATGGCGGCGATCACCGGATCTCACACACCTTCGGGGTCACGCCGCTGCAGCAGTACCTGGTCGAGTTCCCCGGCGGTCGAAGGCAGCGGCTGCCGTGGAGCTGGGACAGCAGGCCGGCCGGGGAGGGCGGCCAGCGGTGGTTCGACGTGCAGGGCGACGCGCCGGTCCCGGTCGGCGACCTGCTGCACTGGACCC
Organism: uncultured Saprospiraceae bacterium; assembly: GCA_964450465.1. GTDB lineage: Bacteria > Bacteroidota > Bacteroidia > Chitinophagales > Saprospiraceae > M3007. Next base: position 3,815 of record CAYVDV010000156.1, on the reverse strand, counting down.
GGATTGGCGGGAACTGGAACACGGCCTGCGCCGACTGTCACTCGACCGCGCTCCGGAAGGGGTACGACGAGTCGAGCGACAGCTATGCGACGACCTGGGCCGAGCTCGATGTCTCCTGCGAAGCGTGCCACGGCCCGGCATCACGCCACCTCGCGTGGGCGGCCCGCGGCAGGGATGATGATCCCGCGAAGGGGCTGGTCGCGCGATTGGGGCGCACCGGCACATGGCAGCGTCGGGATGGTGTAGCGATCGCCTCCTTGGTCGGTGCCGATTCCGGCAGTCGCCAGGTCGAGACCTGCGCCCGCTGCCATGCCTACCGCTCGCCGATCGCCGAGACCGACGCGGGCGCCCGCTTCGAGGATGGCTACCTCCCCACGCTGCTGGAGGAAGACCTCTACTTCCCGGACGGGCAGGCGCGGGAGGAGGTGTTCGTCTGGGGCACCTTCATGCAGAGCCGGATGTCCCGCGCCGGGGTGACGTGCAGCGACTGCCACGAGCCCCACTCGGGGACGCTCCGCCTCCCGGGCGACGCCCTCTGCGCGCAGTGCCACGCCCCGGAGCGCTACGCCGCTGCCTCGCACTCGCGGCACGACGGAGACACGGCCCCAAGCTGCATCAACTGCCACATGCCCGAGCGCACCTTCATGCGGGTCGACGGCCGGCGAGACCATGGCTTCCGTGTGCCCCGTCCCGACGTGGGAGCGCTCACTGGCTCGCCCGACGTCTGCACCACGTGTCACACCGACAGAAGCCAGGAATGGGCGACGAACCAGCTGACGGCATGGTACGGACCGCGGGGCGATCCGTCGGCGCACTGGGGTGTGGTGTTGCAGCGGGTACGGCGTGGCGATCGGAGCGCGGGCCCCGCGCTGGTGGCGCTGGCCGGCGACACCAGCCTCGCTCCGATCGTGCGGGCAACGATGGTGACCGAGCTGCCACGGATCGGGGGCGACCCGGCGGTGACGGCGGCCGGGCGGGCCGCGGGTGATCCCGATCCGCTGGTCCGGATGGCGGCGGCGATCGCCTTCGGAAGCGATGGCTTCGGCAGCCCGCGTCAGTCGGTGACGCTGCTCGATGACTCGCTCCGCGCAGTGCGGATGCTTGCCGCGCGGACGCTTGTCGGCCGGGAGGCGGCACTGGACCAGTTCGCGCGGGAGCGATATGAGGCGGGGAAGGCGGAGTGGGTTGCGGCCCAGCGACTCAACGCCGACCTCCCCCATGCACAGGCGAACCTGGGCGGCCTCGCGCTGGCCGAACGGCGGCCCGCCGAGGCGGTCGAGGCGTTCCGGCGTGCCATTCGGGCGGAGCCACTCCAGCCGGTCGGCCACCTCGGTCTCGCCGATGCACTGCTCGCGCTGGGCGATGGTACCGGCTCCCGCGCGGCGCTGCAGGCCGCCCTCGAATCACTTCCCGGCGTTGCGGCGCTCCATTCTGCCCTTGGCGTGCAGCTCGCACGGGCTGGCGAGACGCCGCCGGCGGTCGAACATCTGCGGCGCGCCGTGGTGCTGGAGCCGCGCCGCCCGGAGTACGTGCTGCAACTGGCCGTCGTGCTCAACGCCGCAGGACAGCGGGACGCCGCGCTGGCCGCCCTGAAGGCGGGCGAACGCGTCAATCCCGACGCGCTCGACCTGATGCTCACGCAGGCGACCATCCTGCGCGACGCCGATCGCCTCGACGAGGCCCGGGAAGTGGCCGATCGCCTGGTCGCCCGGGATCCCGGTCAGCCACTTTACCGCCGGCTCCGGGCCCAGCTCGAGGCCCGGCGCTAAGCGCGGCGGTTAGGTCGGTCGATTGATCCCGAGCTTCCGCATCCGCGAGCGGAGCGTGCTGGGATTGATGTCGAGGATCGCGGCGGCACCGGTCGGTCCCTCCACCCGCCAGTCGGTGGCGACCAGGACCTCACGGATGTGGCGTCGTTCCATCTCGACGATCGAGGTGAGCACTGGGCCCGCCACGCCGTCGTCGGCTGGGCCGGCGGGCGCCGCCGCCCCGAGCACTGGCCGGACATCCACGAGCGGACCGGAGGCAAGGATCGCTGCGCGCTCGAGCACGTTCTGCAACTCGCGGATGTTGCCGGGCCAGCCGTAGCGCATCATCGCCGTCATTGACTCGGGCGTCACGCCGGCGTGGCGCCGGCCGAGCCGGCCGGCGAGGTGGGCCAGGATGTGCTGCGTGAGCACCGGGATGTCGTCGGCGCGCTCCCGCAGCGACGGGACCTTGACCGGGAAGACATTCAGCCGGTAGTAGAGGTCGGCGCGAAACTGCCCGGCGGCGACCATCGCCTCGAGATCGCGGTTGGTGGCGGCGATCAGCCGGACGTCAACCTTCGTCGCCGTGCTGCTCCCCACCCGTTCGAACTCTCCCTCCTGGATCACCCGCAGCAGCTTGGCCTGCGTCTCCAGCGGAAGCTCCCCGACCTCGTCGAGGAAGAGGGTGCCCCGGTCAGCCAGCTCGAACCGGCCGATCCTCCGCTGCAGCGCGCCTGTGAAGGCACCGCGCTCGTGACCGAACAGCTCACTCTCCACCAGCGTGGCGGTCATCGCCGCGCAGTTGAGCTTGACCAGGGTCTTCTCGCGACGACGGCTCAGCTCGTGGACGGTCCGCGCGACAAGCTCCTTGCCGGTCCCGGTCTCTCCCATGACAAGGACGGTGGCGTCCGTCTCGGCGACCCGCGCGAGGTGGTCGAGCATCGCCCGGAACTTGCCGCTCTGGCCGACCATCTCCTCGCTCAGGTGCTCGAGCGCGATCTCCTCGCGCAAGTAGGCGTTCTCGCGCTCGAGCTGGTCCTTGAGCCGGATCACTTCGTCGATCAGCTGGGCGGAGTTGATTGCGGTCGCCGCGTGGTTCGCGAAGACGCCAAGCCGGTGAAAGTCGTCGTCGCCGAGGCGCTGCCGCGAGAAGATCGACATCACCCCGAGGAGCTTGCCCTTGAAACGGAGCGGATAGCCGCCGAAGGCGACCAGGTCGTGCTCGGCCACCCACTCGCGATTGCCGACCGGGACCCTCGGATCGGAGCGGAGATCATGCGCGATGTAGGGTTCGCCGCTGGAGGCGACCCGGCCGGTGATCAATGCCCCCAGCGGGATCCGGGCGTATTCACCTTCGAGATTGGAGTGCAGCCCCGAGCTCGCCACCAGGTGCAGGCATTCCACCTTCTCGGGGCACTTCGCCGCCTGGGGGCATGCATTGCAACGATCGCCGGGGCGAACGAGCCAGATGCGGGCGAAGGCGGCGTCGAGGTCCTCGACGAGACCCTCCGTGATGACCTTGAGCACCCCACCGAGGTCGGTGGTGCTGGTCATCTCCAGCGCGATGCGCTCGAGGGCCTCCCGCGGCACGTACCGTGGCGACGCTGGCTCGGTCATGGGACCTTGGGAATTGGGATTCGGCGGACTTCCGGTAGCCCGATCTCGATAAGGTGCGGCCCGAATCCGGGATGCGCAATCCGGAGGGTCGGCGCTGCCAGACCGTTACACCGATACGGCGAGCCAACAGGCCGAGTCGACAGTCGACCTCGCCCTACCCGACCAGCTCCTTCAACACCACCCGCGACACCTCCCACACACCGCGAACCCGCAGCAGCTCGACGTTGTAGTTCCAGAGCACGAAGCCGCGCGGACCGGTCTCGAGCCGGACGACGTTCGACCAGTAGGCATCGGGGTTTCCACCGGCCCACGGCTTCCCGAGGTCGTGATAGAACGGCCCGATGCCGAGGCGCACTTCGGGTTGTGGCGGGCAGTTGTACTCGTGCTCCTTCGAGGCGACCTCCCACTGCGACGCGATCACGCAGCCGCCGCCCGTCGCATTCAGCGTCT
>CAYVDV010000155.1:0-10692 GCA_964450465.1 uncultured Saprospiraceae bacterium | reverse complement strand
GCTGGTATTGGTTGGCTCCTGAGCACCACCGACAACCGAGCCATTGAGCGAGCTGGTAGCGGGTGTCCAGGCCGGAGTGATCATACGCGTTTGCGGCGGGCCGGCTTCAAAGACCCAGTCGCAAAGGACGTAAGGCACAAACCAGCCGTTGCCCAGTTTGCTGAGCCCCTGGAAGGGATCGTATTCAGCATCTTTTTCCAGTTTGCGCGTTTTCACGTAGTGGAAAAGACCAAAGTCCTGATCCGGGAAACCAAACAACCACGGCAGATCCGGATTGGCGTATTCAATTGCGCCGCCGATACCGCCATTGGATTCTCCCGGATTGATGTATTTATCCGGGGCTTGCAGCGACCAGGTATACGTCCCGGCTAGGGGCGCCTGAGCTACCGTCACGGAAAACCCATAATTCAGGACCAATTGCTCATTGAGTTCTGCAATCGTGCGCTCGGAAGCGATCACCTCGCCGTTAGGCAACTTACGCAATTCCCAGCGGGCATCCTTGTCGAGTTTGGTGTCGGTCATATTGGCATCTACAAAACGGAGTTCGTAATCACCGTCTTTCACTTCAAAAGGATTGAAGATGGTAATGGTGACCGGGCCGCGACCGTTCTTATAGGTAAGCGCAGTATCTGGTAGCGTCCCGTTGAAGAGGCCTCTGCGGGTGTCATCATCCAGATCGAGGAAGTTGCCATTATTACCTACGCCCTCCAGACGGGTGATCACCACGCCGTCGCCATACTCGGTATTGAGTTCCTGATCGACGATTGGACGCGGGATAACCGTGTAGATCTTGATCGGTCCGTCCGCAGCTTTACGACCCGGGAGATAGGGACGTTGCTGGCCCGGCACAGGGATCTCAAGCGGATTGAAGTTGCCAAAGTTATTATAGGCATAAGCGATCACCGCGAAGTAGTACTTCTTATGGTTGATAAGTCGTTTATCATTGCCTTTGGCGAATTTATCCTCTGCGATCGGGAAGGTATGGCGAAGACCTTCGTCGGCGCCATCCACCATCAGCTCCGGATAGTAGAGCAGGTTGTTGGTGTACGGGTCGCGGGTATCTGCCCAATTGTATATAGAGGCAATACCATTTTTGATATCCACCTGATAGACCGGCCGTGCTTTATCCGGGTTATCGAAATCAGCCGTCGATACGTTCGGGTTGGCCAATTGATAGATGCGGTAACCTTCGAACTTGTACTTAGCCTTGTCGCGCTGGGCCGAATCGGGGCTCAAACGCAGGGAGTCCGGAGCGAGGAAATCGATCTGAGCGTATTGCTCATTGAAGTTATTCGAAACCGAGTCGTTGGTCAGTACGGCGATCACCTGCTGGTTCAGTTCGATCCAGCTTACGCGAGGTGCATCCGGGCCGTCGAGCAGCTCGAAGCAGTTGTCAAACAAACCCTGCGCAAGTTTGTCGGCGCGGAAAATGCCTTCCAGATCGGGACAGGGATAGTCGATATCCGGTACCCAGGGAATACCGATGATCAGTTCGTTGACGGCACCGGGCAGCAGGGTGAACGGACCGGAAGCCTGCAGGGTACGGCGGTCGCCGAAGGGCAGGTTTGCGGTACACATCGACCAGCCGTTCGGGTCGTTCGGTGCATCGTGAAGCGCATATTTTGTAGGGATCGCGCCACCATAGCCGTTACCGCCACTGGTAAACGGTGTTCCGTCGCGCCAGGAGCCTGTCAGATAACGGTAAAACTCGATCGGCAGATCCGGGTCCGTAGTCGGGACGGCCGGGTTACCATAGCTCGGGTTGTTATAGTACACGAAGGACGACATCCCGATTTCATTGCCGAAGGTATCCAGCGGGCCGCGGAAATAGTCCACCCCAAGAATGGGTACCCGGTCACAGTAGGTATTCACACCCTGGCAATCGCAGTTGGGCTGTCCGTCCGTGGCATCCTGATTGTACACGTACATAAGGCTCTTGGAGCTGTCGCAACCGATATAGTCATCGAGGAAGCAGCCCAGATCCGGGTCAACCCACATGGCGAAGAACGTGGAGTCGATCCGTTCCGTAGCGCGGTTGATCAGTTTATAGCGCTGGAACGTCATGTCGTTCAGTTCGTCGTTGGTCAGGTAGCTGAAAGCCTGTACCTGTACCTCCATCTGGATCGGTTTGCCGTTGGTGCGTGCGTGCGGAGCCCCGCCGCCCTGGTCGTTATAGATCCAGAAGACCATTTCATCCGGGTAGCGGTTCAGCGGACATCCCCTGATCTCGATAGAAGGATAATCGCCCTTGAGCGGATCATAATCGTTATCAAAATCCGCATCATAGAATCCGGCGAGCGCCTGTTTGGTGTAGGGGAGGTCAAAGCCCCAGACATCGGCGAAATAAGGGTTGCCGCGAGCAGGCCAGCCTTTTATCCCACGTGGGATATTGTCCGGGTTCAGATCACCGGCAAGCAGGTTGGCGAGGTGTTTGCGGATCTCGTCGCCGGTTACGCGGAAGTGGCGGTCCCAGTTGTCGCAGGTTACCTCATCGGTGATACCGACTTCGGTAAGCGGACCCGGCCAGAAATCGTTACGGCCACTGGGCCGGTAATCCTGGCAAGCCAGTTTGAGGTTGCCGGCCGGGTCGATACCGCCCAGCCAGACAGAGCCGGCAAAAATAGACGATACCTCCCGCTGACCGGTCGCTACGTCTACCTTGGGTACGATGTAACGGCCATCGTTAAAATCCCACCAGCAGTCGCCACCACCCAGCAAACGGGCGCGGACGTTATTGATCTCCATGTCGATCTGCGATTCGGAGCTTGCACAAACGCCGCGATATTGTACCTTATTGGTCTGGCGTGCCGCTTTGCGCACGTAGTCCGGAACGTGAGCAGACACGCTCCAGGATACGAGCGCCAAGACAGCCGCTATCCAAAGTTTGTTAATACGCATGGTTTTATAAATTTTAATTTTTTGACAATGTGTTACGGAGCAAGGGCTTTTATCAGAATGCCAGTGATGCGCCTACATACATACGACGGGGCAACGTGTAACGGCCGGGGTTGAGCAGTACCCAGGAATAGGAAGCCAGATAGGCATCCAGGGATTTTCCTTGTTCTTCAATACCGCGAAGGATGGATTGTCCTTCTGCCGTTGCCAGATAACCATCGTCGGTGGGTGATCCGGTTACAGGGTAAACACCGAGTACGTTTTTGGTATTCAACAGGTTGGATACCCGGAAATACACGTTCAGATTGAGCGGATTCTTACCCGTGGAAACGAGGGTAAACGTTTTATCAAAACGGATATCCAGGTTTATACGCCAAGGCAGGCGGCTGCCGTTGATGGCGCCCAGGGTACCACTGCCACCGAAACGTTCGGGGCGCTGACGGGCCGTGTACGGACGACCGGAAGCACCGGACAGCTGCAGGTTGGCGCCGAAGTCGGCCAGAATATCCTTGCCGGCGATACGGGGGCCGTTGTAGCGTTTGCCCGAATCAAACCGATAGTCGAGGATCGCCTGGATATTGTGGCGTTCGTCGAAGCTCAGCGGGTACAGGGTGCGGATGTTTCCGCGTGTGGTCAGACCGCGTTGCGAGTTGGCATCGGAGCCGGTGCCGTCGGCAAACTGCAGGGTATAAGCCAGCCGCAGTTCGGCGTTCTGGATCCGGCGCAGGTCGTATTGGACGGTGAAACCCTTAACCGTTCCGAAGTCTACGTTGCCGTATGTATCGTAGCGGCCGATGGTCGGAACATAAAGGATCGTACGGCTCTGGATCATGTCGCGCATTTCGCGGTAGTACGCCGAGAACTTGAGCGCAGAGTTTTGGTTCAGGCGCTGCTGGAAGCCTACTTCATAGTCAACTACGCGTTCGGGCTTCAGGTTGGCGTTGTTGCCCGGTGTACGGCCCGGTACGTAGAAATACACATAATCGAGCGGGGTCACCTGCCAGTTGCTCGGCGGGCGCTGCACGAGAATATCATAGTGTGCGAAGAAGTTGGCATCTTCCGAGATCGGGAAGGAGAAGGCAAGACGCGGCAGCCAGTTAACCTGCGGCGTATAGTCTTCAAATGCCGTATTCGGATTGAAACGCGGGTCGAAAACATCGTCGCCGGATACCGTGTCGCGCAAATAGGGCGCTACAACGCCACCGCCAAAGATCACGTTACCGTCGGGTGCTTCGGTTCCGTTGGCGAAATACCAGGTATCGCCGTCCCGGAAGGCCTTGATCTGGGTGTCCTGCGCACTGTTGACGTACACTTTATAGTCATCGCCGATAGTTGCCGGTTTCGGACCATTGCCCGGAACGGTGGCGAAGAAGTCTTTTGCGTTCATCACTTCGTACAGCGAGTACGGATCCTTCATCACCTTGGTATTCAGGTCGAAGCGCTCGACGCGCAGGCCCAGGCTGAAGATCATCTTGTTGAACACGAACTTGTCCTTGATATAGGCGGCCTGATACAGGGGGCGGAGCGGTGCGACGGGGAAATCGCGCACGCCGGCTTCGTCCTTGCTCGTAAAGAAGTCGTTGAAGGTGATGTTACCCGTCAGTTTGTTGCCGAGGTAGTCATAGCCCTGGTAATCGATCAGACTTTGGTCGGTCAGCTCGCGCGGGGAGAACATACCCAGGCTGAGTTGCTCCGGGTTGAGTTCATTCGGATTGACATACTCGGAAATATCTTTACCCAGCAGGCTCCGTACGGAACGGTAGAACTTAAAGTCTTCCAGATTGATCACGGCATTGGCATACAGATCGATGGAGTCGCCGATGATCGGGCTGATCTGTTCATCCCAGTAGCGGCCAATCACTTTGCTGGTATCCAGACCATTAAAGTGGTTGTTGGTTACCAGATTCATGAGATTCCAGAGGCCAAAGGGCGCTACGCTGTAGTTGCGATCGGTACGCTGTTCGGTCAGCAGGCCGAACTGGATGTTGTGCGTACCGGTGCGGCCCAGTTTCAGGTCGAAGCTGGCAGTAGCCATCCCCGTCATGATATCATTCTCGGTCTGGTTAAAGCTGTTATACACCAGGCTTGCAGCGCTGTGCATGCCCGACCAGATATCGTCGTAGATCGTAGTGAAGCGGCCATTGAGCGCCAGGAAGGTATTATAATTTTCCTGGTTGGCGAATTCGTTATAGGCAATCAGACCGGGGTTGGTAATCACGGATCCGGTCTGGAAACCACCGAAAGATTCAAAATTATCAATATGGGCAATATTGCCCGCGTCGTTAATTCCGATCACCGGCAGATAGTCGAATTTGAATTGCCCGATGTACCCGTAGTCAAAGAGGCGATCTTTATGGCGCGGGTCGTACACTTCGCCGGTACCCCGCTCGAAGCCAAACTGCAAGGTATAGGTGGCATTGGAGATCGATACGCGATTGGCCGAAGCGCCCCCTCCGTCATTGCTTCCCAGACGGTGGCGGAAGCGGGCGATACCGCGATAGCGTTTGCTATACTGGGTCGGGTTGTTTTGGCTGTTGAGCAAACGCCAGCCTCCGGGAGTAAACTGGTTGGTTACATCCTTATAGGTACCCGTCACGCTCAAATCAATCTGATCGGTCAGGCGGAAGTCCAGTTTACCGGTAAGGTCAAGGTCGCGGCGGTTTTCGTACGGATTGTACTTCAGCGCATCCACGCTGTCCTGGGTATAGGATTCTGCCCGGGAAGTCGGGATACCGTTTTGCAGGATAAGCGGGTGCGTGACCAGTTCGTCCAGCAATGCGTCTTTGACGCGGTACACCGGCAAGGCGGGTGGGCCGTCGTCTTTTTGATCCAGAAACTGGCCGGAAAGGCGGAAACCAATCACCGTACGCTCTCTTTTACCGTCATCGCTTTTGCGCTTGAGGAGCGGGCCGCTGACGTTAGCCGTACCCAGCAGCCACCCGAAAGGATCCAGCCCATGGGAGTTTTCGATCTCCACCGAGCCGTGGTAGTCGCTGGCCGGGCCTTTGGTGATCACAGAGATCACACCGCCGGTTACGTCGCCGTATTCGGCGCCCAAGCCTCCGGTGACCACCTGCAGCTGCTCGATGTCCTGCACCGGCGGGGGCGAACCCGACACGCGAATGCCGTCGATGTAGTAGTTGGTGGCATTGGAACGGGAGCCTTTAATATTGATGGCCCCGCCGTCAATGGACGTGGTACCGGCAGTGGTGGCCACAATGGCATTTACACTACGGGTGGGCAGGTTGCGGATCTGCTCGGAGGTGAGCGTTTGTCCGCCCTGTGTTTTGTCCTGTTCGATCAGCGGAACCTTAAAGGCCGTGACCGTCACTTCACCCAGGATATTTCCGGATACCATGGAAAAATCGAGGGTGTTGAGTGTGTTAACCAGAACGCGTACGCCGGTAGTTTTTTGAACCTGGTATCCCGTATAGGATACTTCCACATCGTAGTTACCAGGATCTAGCGGAATACGATAGTCACCGTTGTAATCGGTGATCGTACCGCGCACGAAATCGGTGCCTCGAAGCACCTTGATGGTTGCCCCGATCAGCGACTCGCCTTGGTCATCCGTCACTTTACCCGTAAGGATAGTGGACTGAGCCAGGGCAGCGCCGACGCTGAGGAACATGGCAAAAGTTAATAGTAAAGAACGTACCATAGAACAGAGGTTGATTATTCACTGGGTTGAGTACTGTTTTCCTGGTGGTTCAGGGTTGATCTAAGTCTTTATTTCAGGGTCCTGGTTTACTCCGGGCATTCCTTCGGCCCGCAATGTTAGTAAAACTGCATGGCAGCATTGCTATTGCCAATCAAACAATGTACAATTTTTGACAAAATTGGGCGTTCAGCCGGTCATTTCAGGCCCACTTCGGGGGATAAAGAACGTGTTTTATTTTCTCCAGCAGCACTTCTGCGAGCATTCTTTTCGATTCATGCGTCCAACCTGCGACATGCGGGCTGAGCACGACCTGCTCCAGTTGGTGCAAACGGTCGTAGCGCGCTTTTTCCTTTAAGGTAAAAGTCGCCGGCTTTTCGTTTTCAAACACATCCAGGCATGCGCCGCCAATCCGTCCGGTTTCCAGGGCATGCACCAGGTCTTCGGTTTTGACACAGGCGCCACGGGAGGTGTTGATCAGGATAAAACCCGGTTTACAATGGTCAATGAACTTTTTATTTACCAAATGTCTGGTTTCTGCAGTCAAGGGCAGGTGCAGGCTGATAATATCGGCATGTTGCCGGATGGTTTCCAGGTCTGTCTCCTGTACCCAGGGCATCTCTGCCGCATAGGCGGTTTTATATTTGTCGAAAGCCAGAACGGTCATTTCCATACCGGCTAATTTCCGGGCAAACTGGCTCCCTGTATGTCCGAAACCGATGATTCCCAGGGTTCTGCCCCGCAATTCAAACCCCCGGTTGGCTTCCCGGCGCCAAATATTTTGTCGCACTTCCCGGTCAGCCCGCAACATATTGTTCATGAGGGCGAGCAACATACCGAGCGCATGTTCGGCCACGGCGTTCCGGTTGCCTTCCGGGCTGCTGATCACGGCAACCCCTTTTTCGGCGGCATATTCCCGGTCCACGATTTCCATCCCGGAACCCAGCCGCCCGACAAACCGGAGTTTTTTTGCACTATCGAGAAAACTCCGGTCCACGATTATCTTACTGTTGATGATCAGGCCTTCGTATTCCGGTATGATCTGCCGGGTCGTTTCCAGGGTAATATCCGGTAAAAAATGACAGGTATAGCCCCAGCGTTTCAAACCGTCTGGCAACAAAGGGTGACAATCATCTGTGATTAGCACTTGCTTCATGCTAATTACCTCGCAATATGAGGCCTTATTTCAGAGTAAAGTTAGAGAATTGTGCAGACCAGCTCCTGGGGGAAGTGAAAGCACCGCTTGAGTTTGTGAAAGAAAAGGGGCGATCGTTGGCAATTCCGGTAAGTAGGCAGAACTTTGCTGCTTCCCAACCGGTTCTTTTTCAGCCCGCCGGTTTCAGTCGGCAGCAAAGATATTTATACCCTGACATGAAATACATCTTTTTTTGGATTCTGGCAGTTTACACCCTGAATGCCTGCACGGAAACTGGCCGGCCGGCGATCAAACGCAAGGCCGAATTTTACGTCCGCTATCTCGCACCGGAGGGCCAATTACTTGCCGAGGCGACGGTAAAGGAACAGCAACCCGGAAAAGCCGGCATGCAAGCCATTGAAATACCGGGAGGGATCCGGTACCGCGATGTGCTCATGCCCGCAGTCCGCTTGCAAGGCAGCAGCTATCAGATGGAGCAATCGGCCGGCTATTCGTCCACGCACATCTTTACCTGGAAAGACGAACAGAACAGCAACTGCACTTTTGAACTGGAGCTGCCGGCCATCACCGCGTTTTCCTTTGACAGCGCTCCCCTGTCTCGCCAAAAACCGGCCAGCCTTCGCTGGGAAGGCGCGCCTTTGCAGCAGGGCGAATCGCTGGTATTTATGTGGGAAAATGCCGCGGAACAAAGCACAGTACCCATGGAGGTCAGCGGCTCCGGCGGAATGGACCGGATCGATTTTCCCGCGGCGCAGCTTTCGAAACTCACCCCGGGCGAGTGGACACTTTACCTGGTGCGCCGGAAATCGGCGAAAACCGAGGTCCATGGATTTGCCGTCAAGGGCCTGGCGGAATATTTCACCCGGGTCGATACCATACAAGTAAAGTGATACTTTTCAGAACCGCAAAAGCGTCTCTTCCCGGACTTTAAGCCATCATTAACGTCTGCAAGGCCACTCCCGCGCGGGCATTTTTATAATTTTGCGTTTGCAAAAACGCAATCGGTTTCCCGATTGTCTTTTCCAAAAAGAAACAACGACTAAAATTACACATGAAAAAACTACTTCTCTTTCTGCTGCTTCCCCTGTCTTTGCAAGCCTATCAACAGCCAGGCAAAGCGCCGAAAAGCAACAACGAACAGGTAACCCTCGTCTGCAAAATCATCGGAGCGCCGGACAATGCAGAGTCGATCGGTCTGTTCGAGCAAGTCGGTCTGGCCTACCGCGAAGTTACCCGGGGGCAACGGCAGCCGGATAAATCCTACCTGATCACGCTTCCGGTATCCGACCCCCGGATCTACAGCATCGGTTTTAACGAAAGCCAGAACGGGCGCGTTATTCTGGGCCGGGAGAAAGACCTTACACTTTGGGCCAACATCGACTACATGCCCAAAGCCCGGACGGTAGGCTCCGCAATAAACAAAGCCTATGAAGGATTGCGCGGGCAACTGGACTCTCTGCGCGCTGTGAGCGATGAATTGGGCGATGAACTGCGTCAGGCCCGCGCTTCGCGCGATGCGGACGCCATCGGAGCCGTCAATAAAAAAATTGAAAGCCACAACCAGGCCAAAACCCAATTACTCGCTGGGTTGAAAAAGGAGAACCCGATGTTCTGGCGCTCCGCAACCCTGGAGTTGTATCCCAATTTTACGTCTGACAAGCCCAACGGTACCGGCGAACTCGAGTTTTACAGCAAAGAATTTTTTGCCTATGCCGATTTGAACGACCCGGCTTATGAAGATGCGCCCGAGGTTTATGACGCCTTCCAGCGTTACGTACTCACCATTTCCCATCTGGGCGCAAACGTAGAAGCCTCCGCCCAAATGTTTACGGAGCAACTGGCTAAACTGACGCCGGGAACCAACACCCACCGCCGCGCCTATTCCGGCATTCTGAGCGGACTGCAAACCACCAATCACCCGGGATATGCTACATTTTCCCGCAAGTATATCGATGCATACCGGAGCAAAGACCTGGGCGAAGTGGGCCGGCTGGAATATGAACTGAAACGCACTTCTACCTTTACTGCCGGAATGGAAGCGCCTGACCTGGTGGGCAAAACACCAGAAGGCGGAGAATATGCGCTGAGCAAACTGCGCGGAAAATATGTTCTGATCGATTTCTGGGCCAGCTGGTGCGGCCCCTGCCGCCGGGAAAACCCCAATGTAAAAGCCTTGTACGAACGGTATAAAGACAAGGGCTTTGATATCCTTGGCGTAAGCCTGGACCGTACGGAAGATGCCTGGAAAAAAGCAATTGAACAGGATGGACTGAGCTGGCATCATATCAGCGACCTGCAGGGCTGGAAGAGCGAGCACGCCGCCCTTTACTCGGTCAGCTCGATTCCCCAAACGCTGTTACTTGACCCGGAAGGCCGGATCATTCAGCGCAACCTCCGCGGCGAACAACTGGGCGCCAAGTTGAAGGAACTCTTTGGGGAATAAGGGGTCATTTAGGGTCATTAGAGGGGTCATTAGAGGGGTCATTAAGAGTCATTAGGGTCATTAGAGGGGTCATTAAGAGTCATTAGGGTCGTCATTAAAAGTCATCCGCGTAGATTTGTAAAACATTCGAAAACAAGAATCCTACAAATCAAAGAAACGACCTTTTAATAACCCTAATAACCCTAATGACCCTAATGACCTTTAATGACCCCTCTAATGACTCTTAATGATACCTCTAATGACTTTTGATCTTTACTTATTACAAATAAGCCATAAACCCGGCCTGGAGCGAGAGCGTATTGATGGGTTCTCGCTTCGGGCCAATTCCTTTTCCGGTAAGCGACTGCCGGTAGGTTGATTCCAGAAAAGCAGTGTAGCGCCCTTTGGCGAGCGGACGCTCGATCCGGACACCGGCATCTGCGGACGCGTATATATTACCATTCAAACTTCCGCTTTCTTCCAGTACGCCGCGTCCGCTTTGCCGGAGTTTGGGCACCTGACCGGGATCGGGGAGCAGATTGGGCGGTAATGCACCGGGAG
>CAYVDV010000154.1:0-10731 GCA_964450465.1 uncultured Saprospiraceae bacterium | reverse complement strand
CAGCGCACCGGGGTCGCTGATCTTTTGCAGGAGCAGGAGGATGAGACGGGCGTGGAGTTGCGCAATTTGATCCCGGCTCAGTCCTTCCTGTGCTCTCAGCAAGCTGTTGTACAGGATGTCGTTCGGGTAATCAGGATGCTTGTCCGGCACACTTGCCGGCCGGGTTTCGGCCGGTTTGCCCAGCGCCCGGTCCAGTGCGTGCATGATTTCGGCAGGTTCCCAGTGGCGGCCACGCGCGGCGAGGTGGGCATCGGACCGGAACAGATACCAGCTGCCGGGTTGGGCATCGTAACGGGCGGTGAACAAACCATCCCGGTCTATCAGCATACCGATCGCCCCGGGGTGGCTGGAGATTACCAGATTTTCGAGGGTAACCCAGGTGTACGGGGCCAATTTATTGGCAGGCTGGTCTTTCTGATCTGTGTAGCTGACCAGTACGAACCGGTTGCCCAGTTTGTCGAGCAACCAGCAGGTTTCCCCATTGCAAAGCAGCGGGGCGTCTTTTACCGGATAACCCGGTTGTACCGTGCCGCCCCAGACCTCATGGTCAGGTGTGGTCAGGCTGGAATCGAGGTACTTGAAGGCATTGGACAAGCGGCCGCTATTGATCATGCTCTTGGTGCCGTCATGCGTCGCGGCCATATCGAGAGCGGCATTCCGAAACAGGAGGCTAAGCGGTGACTTGGGGGTGATGAAATCGGTGGACTGTGTGGAGTGGCGGATATTTTCGTCGGCTGCCGGGCTGCGCTCTTCGTGGTAGGTATGGAGCAGCGAGGGCGGCGCCAGATCCCGGAGTACGTGCGCCAGTTTCCACACCAGGTTGTCCACATCCTGAATGCCGCCGTTGGCGCCCCGGGCGCCGTAGGGCGAGACCAGATGGGCGCTGTCGCCGGCAAAGAGGATGCGGCCATGTACAAAATCGGGGATGCGCATGCAGCGGAACTGGTAGATGCTGGTCCATTCGAGTTCGAAAGCACGCTCGTCGCCGAGCATTTTTCGCAGCCGGCCTTTGATGCGTTCGGGGTCCATTTCCTTTTCCCGGTCAATATCCCGGCCCAATTGCAAGTCGATCCGCCAGACACTGTCCGGTTGTTTGTGCAACAGCGCGGAATATCCGCGGTTGAACGGCGGATCGAACCAAAACCAGCGCTCCGCGGGAAACTCGCCGGCCATGGTGATATCGGCGATGAGGAAATTTTCCTCGAAGCGTTCTCCTTCAAACGGGATGCCCAGGGCTTCCCGGGTGCGGCTGTGTACGCCGTCGCAGGCAAGGAGATAGTCTGCCTCCAGTGCGTACGGGCCCTCCGGGGTTTGCACTTCCAGCTGTACACACTCCCCGGTTTGGGTCAGATCCAGCAGTGCATGTTGCCAGCGCAGGTCGATCAATGGGTTTTGCCGTATGGCATCAATCAGGTATTCTTCAAAATAATACTGCTGCAGATTGATAAAAGCCGGCATTTGATGACCGGCCTCCGGAAGCAGGTCGAAGCTGTACACGAGATTTTCGTCGTAAAATACTTTGCCGGTTTTCCAGACCACGCCTTTTGCCAGCATCCGGGCGTCGGCTTCCGGGCTTACCCGGTGGATTATTTCCAGCGTCCGTTTGGAAAAACAGATGGCGCGGCTGCCGGTGCTGACCGTGTTGGTTTTACTCAGCACGACGCATGAAATACCCTGCCGGGCCAGATCGAGCGCAGCCACCAGTCCTGTGGGGCCGGCGCCGACGACAATAACCTCGTGACGTACCGGCGCACCGGCATCCTGGTCGGCACAGCGCTGGTAGGGATACACCGGATTTTTGTAGGTGGAAGGTAGTACAGGTTTCATCCGTTCAGCCATTGAGTTGGTTCCACATTGCGGTATCGCGTTGGGCGGTCCAGATGCGGGGATGTTCGATCCCGCTTGCTTCATCGTATGCGCGGGCTGCATTGAAGGGCATACAATGCTCGAAGATCACCCACTGACCGAATTCCGGCCGCATGGTATCCATCAGTTGGTCGTAGCATTGTTTGAGCGACTCACCGCGGGTTACGCTCAGCAGCGCCTGCTGGTACAGCAGCTGCGTATAGCGAAAGGTACCCATGATCGCTTCCTGGCAGCGGGCGGCGCCTTGCAGCGCCTCGCCCCGTCCCGGCACGAGTGCCTGCGGCTGCAAGGCGCTCAGGCGCATCAGCGTGGGCCCCCAGTTTTTCAGTTGTGCATCGCCGCAGTAGGGAGTAGCGCCGTATTCCACAAGATCGCCGGCGAACAGGACTTTTTCCTCCGGCAGCCACACCACCGTATCGCCGCGGGTGTGGCCTTCACCCGGATGCAGGATCTCAACGCGGCGGTTGCCCAGGTCGATCGTCATGGCAGTATCGAAGGTCATCGTAGGCCAGGTCAGGCCTGGGATCGTTTCAGCGCCGCGAAACAGCCGGGGGAAGCGCTGCAGTTCGGAGTCCCAGTCCTCTTGTCCGCGTTCAGCGATCATTTCCAGGGTTTTGCGCGAGCTGATGATCTCCTGCACCGGGTAGGCGCTGGCGCCCAGCACGCGCACGGCGTGGTAGTGGGTGAGCACGAGGTAGCGGAGTGGTTTGTCGGTCACGGAGCGGATCTTATCCAGGACATCGAGGGCCATCAGCGGTGTGGCCCTGGCTTCGATGACCAGCACGCCCTTGTCGCCGATCACGACGCCGCTGTTCGGGTCGCCTTCGGCGGTGTAGGCGTACACGCCCCTGGCCAATTCGACAAAGGATGTTTTCTTATCTTGCAGATCATGTTGCGAGGCAAAACCTTTAGCCATAACGGTGTTTTTTTGATGATTGCATTCAGGGGTAGTTTATTTCCGGTGCTTGTGCAGATAATATAGCCGGAACGCTGCAATTTGCACAAAGAAAATAAGGCAGCTGCAAAACAGGATAAGAAAGTAAATTTGAACGGAAATTTCAAGTCAACCCGTATGCTGCCAACTATAGTTCCGGCGCCTGCTGGCAGGTTAACTCGACGCAATTTTGGATACGCTGTTTCAAATCGATCTCGGCCCTGCTGAATTTCTGCTCTTTGTAGTGGGAGGCATTGCCACGGGTATTATCAATACCCTGGCTGGAAGCGGGTCGCTCATCACCTTGCCTATTTTTGTATTTCTGTGTGGCTTGCCCGCCCCGCTGGCCAACGGCACGAACCGGATCGGAGTAGCCATCCAGACGCTCATCGGGATACGGGGGTTTCAGAAAATGGGGACAACTCCGTTTGCCGGTTCGTCCTGGCTGGCGGCGCCGGCCATTCTGGGGGCCGTAGTTGGCTCGAGAATAGCCGTGGAATTGAATGAAAAATGGATGAATTATGCGCTTGGCGGGCTCATGATCTTCATGTTTTTTGTTCTTATCCTCAAACCCGAGCGCTGGATCCGGGAAACAGTGGCCGATACCCGGCGGAACAAACACCCGCTCACTGTTCTGGCCTTTTTCCTGATCGGGGTATATGGCGGTTTTATCCAGGCTGGCGTGGGCATTTTTCTGCTGGCAGCACTGGTCCTGATCAGCCGGTACAGCCTGCGGGCGGCCAACGGCATCAAGTTGCTGATCGTGTTCGCATTCTCCGTGCCAGCGCTGTTTGTTTTTTTCTGGTACGGGCAGGTGCATCTGGGCTACGGGCTCCTGATGGCTGTTTTTCAGGGGATTGGCGCCTGGCTGGGTGTGCGTTTTGCGGCCCGGGTGCCCAATGCCAATGTATGGATATACCGCCTGCTGATCGCGATCGTGGCGCTCTCGGCGGTGAAGTTTTTCTGGTGAGGCGCGCTTTACTCGCCACCTTTCCGCACCCGGGGCTTATAAATGGTGTTTTCCAGCGAATCCAGCGCCATTTGCCAGAGATCCTCGTAAGGGATGAGCTCGATATCGTGGGATTGATTGGCGAAATCCAGCGGCATCTTTTTCAGCATTTTGACGTATTTGTCGGCATGGCGGATCACAGCGGTTTGGTGAAAACCGGCATCCGGGAGTTGGAGCAGCATTTTAATCAGACAGCTGCTTCGGAAGTTGTCGTCCTTTTTCAGGTAGCGCGACGAATACTTTTGAATGGCCTCCATACGGTCGATCACCTCATCGTAACGCTTGGTAAGGATGAGGTAAAGGATCTGGAAAATGAGGATAGGGATGTTCAGGCCGCGGCGGTCTTTGGAAAAGATCGGCACATCGTTGAGAAAGCGCATCATCCGGATTCGGCTGATCACTGTTTCCGGTTCGTCGGGCGTGATACGGCCGACTTGTATGAGGTAGAACAGATAGGCTTCGAAGATTTTCCAGATCTGTTTGATCCCCTCCGGAAGACCGCCAAAGCGGCGGTGTTTGACGGTTCGTTTGTAAATATTGTAGGCCTCCTGGTATTCGCGGGAATGGAGGGAGAGTAAAAGAAGCAGTTCCTGGTATTTAAACCAGTTGAAGGAACCCTGGTCCAGGAGTTTCAGCCCGCGGTCGGCAGCCCTGCGTCCGCGCGCAAAGTCGCGGAGTTGGACGTAGCAGACCATTTCCTGGTACAGGAAGGCTTGCAACGGCACGTTGGCCACGTAGTCTTTGGCGTCGAAAAACCGGATTGCTTTGTCGCAGATCTCGATGGTTTTCTTGTAATCGTTGACGCTGGTATAGATGATGATCTCAATCAGCCGGCCGGTAAAGTGCAGGCGATAGGACCCATACTTTTTGAGAGCGCCGTCGAGCTGATTAAAGTAGCCACGCGCGATTTTGGGTACGTCGCGTTTGGTGGATTTGTCGTTTACAAAGCGGATGACCAGATCGGTGTACAATTCCTCCGCTAGATTTTCGAAGCGGAAGATCTCTTCCAGTTCGCGTACCTGTTTGCCGTATTGCTCGTATTTTTTCAGGTTGCCCTCGATCGAGCCGTAGTACAGCCGCATGGTACGCACCATATCGAGCGCCAGATCGATAAAATCGAAGCGGACAGCCGTGCGCAGCACCTCGGTAGCCAGGGCGAGCGTAGTGCGGTGGGCATTTTTCCCGAGGAGGATCTTGATCGCCCCCCATTTTTTGTAGCATTCGAAATACGCTTTCTGCCGCGGATTATAGGCCGGCAGGTTGAGGTCGATGATCAGCAACATTTGCACCAGATAGTCGCGCAGCGATTTCTTGATGCGCTGATACGATACCGTGCGCGTCTCGCCGGGATAGAGCACGGCCATTGCCTGTTCATCGTCATCCACCTTGCCTTCTGATACGAGATCGTAGAGCCGCATGGATATCGGGCCAGGCTGCAAAGCCTTGACCGTGAGCAGGGAGGCCGCTCTTAGTTTTTGTTTTGTGACAATTGAAACGAGTTCGCGCAGTTCATCCATATTGGACGCCGGTTGTAAGGCGGTATCAAGCTGTTGATTAAAGGGAGGAACAAACCTACGGTGTTTTCAAAAAAATGTCCTCCCTAATATGTACTGGTATTTAACCGCACAAACAGCTTGCCAAGAATCCGGCTACCCAAAATTTTGTAGATAAATTTAATCCTTATGAACAGGAGACCCGTTCGGCAATGCCGCAGGTAGTGAATTAGACGCCGGTGATGTCGATGATGATCACGTCGCTGTAACGGTTAGTGTTTTGGTTTTGAGTGGTCTGGTTGGAGGTGCAGAGCGGAGTGTAGAATTGATTTGCCATGATGACTTCGTTTATTGTTTACGAAGTCAAAAGTCAGGGCATCTCAACTCAGAATAGTGGACAGAAATACGGGCTCATTCGCGCGTAAAATTTGCTTTATTTTTTATTCTATTAAAATTAAATATTTGATAAACAGTTGTTTATGTAAATCAAATCATTGGTTAATTATGCCTTTCGGTTTGATTTTTATTTAAAGAAAAGGACTCTTTTTTATGGGTATTCCCAAGCCGGTTTAACCAAACCGTTGATTGGGCAGGATTTCCAGGATCATTTGCCAGAGGTCTTCATACGGAATGATTTCGATCTCGTGTGGTTGGTTGGCAATGGCCAGCGGTGTTTCAGCCAATTGGGACAGGTAGCGTTCGGCTTTGCGTACTACCGCTTCCCGGTGGAACCCTGCTTCAGGAATCTGGACTAACATTTTTAAAAAGCAGTTGCTCCGGAAGAGTTCGTCCTTGCGCAAATACCGGGAGACATATTTTTGTACTGCTTCCACGCGCTCAATACCGGCATCGTAGCGTTTATCGACAATATCATACAGGAACTGAACGATAAGGACCGGAATATTCATCCCCCGTTTATCTTTAGAAAAGACCGGGATTTCGTTGAGGAAGCGGGCAGGGCGGAATTTTTCGGCAGGGTTGCGGTCAACCCTGCGAATGCGTACCAGCAGATGCATGTACGCCTCGTAAATCTTCCACATCTCCTGGATCTGCGCCGGTTGCTCGTCCATTCCCCGGTGTGCCAATGCCTGCATGCAGGTATCGTAGGCGTCGTCGTAGTGTTGGGTATGTAAGGCCAGCAGGAAATAGAGTTCCTGCATTTTAAACCAGTTAAAAGAGCCCTCATCGTAGATTTCGGCATTTTGCCGGATAATGGCCTGTCCCCGGCCGAAATCGCGCAACTGTACGCAGCTCACGACCAGTTCACAGTAGAAAGCCTGCATGGGGAGCTTACTGCTGTAGGGTTTCTGCCGGAAAAAGTCAATTGCCTCCTCGCACAAATCAGCCACTTTTTGATAATTGTGCTGACTGTTATACACCATGAGTTGTAACAGCCGTCCGCACAAATGCAGGCGAAAAGAGGAACATTGCGCCAGATGAGGCTCAATTTGCCGGAAATACGACTCCGCTTTTATGGCGATCTCATCTTGTGGGGCCCTGCTGGCTACAAACCCGCTAAGCATATGGGTGTACAGTTCTTCCGCTTCATTTTCCATCAACCAGATGGATTGGTACTCCTTGTACATTTCCCGATAGCGTTCGTATTTTTTCAGATCGCCGGAAATTGTTCCGTTATAGAGCCGCAGATGGTAGAGTGCATTCAGCGCTATATCTGTAAATTCGAAATATTGGGCATGACGCAGCAGGATCTCCATTTGCTCAATGCCTGCATTCCGTATTTTTTTAGACAAGAGCGTGGTCGCAGTTGCCAGGCGTTTATTGCACTCAAAATGGGCTTTTTGCCGGTCGGTATAAGATGGGTCACGGAATTCGAGCAGGAAAACCATTTCGAGCAGCCGTTCCTTTAGCTTGTTTTTTAAGCTTTGCAGTTTTGCAATGGAACCGGAGGAGCCGTACAGCAAGGCCGCCGCCTCGGCTTCTGTGGTAGCCTGCTGGCTTTGGATAATGTCAAACAGGCGAGCCATTTTGGAGTTTGGCTGCAGAATGACATCCCAGAGCGGGCTAGTCTGTAGTTTCCGCCAGGGGAGGAAACATACCAATTCGGTCAGATCACGCATAAAATATTGATTTTCGGATTTGTCAGATAGCGATCAAACTCAGGAGTTTGGTCCGGAAAAACCCATATAAGCGTGTACCTACACGCAAGGTGCATTGCACACCATGGGCGCCCGGAGCACAAACCCAATCTGAAACCAATCAGAAACCCTGACGAAATCCGGTCAGCTGTTTACGCGTGGAAGGGAGAGAATTAGGCGGTATTGAAAATGCAGTCGTGAGGTGTAAGAGACTTTTCATTGGCGGAATAATTTGTTGTAAACCTAAGATTATGGATTCAAACAGATTAAAACGGGTATCCCGAAACCAGCGGGCTAGGGTATTTGGAAAGATAGCATCCAAATAACCAAATGCCCTGCAGGACAGTTGCACAGGTAAGGGGGGGCTAAAAAAATGAAAACGGATCGGAAAGGGACGGGAACCGGAGAACGCTATGCTGTTCGCGAAGCAGAAACCGTTAAACTTATCGAGTAAGGTTTCTAGTTTGCGGCGCAATGCACTCTTTTACAGCGGATTAAAAATTAAACAAAAAAAACATTATACATCTACCAAAAGCTAATGTATGATTAATTTTTCATGTGCAAATAAATTGAAGGATTTTACTTTGCCGCTACGGAAACCGAATTGTCACAAATGCTCCAAAACCGGATTTTGAATCATGGTATTACCCCTATTCTCTACCTTTGTTGCAAACACCCAGCCCGATATGCGCTTTGAGGGCTATCCGGCCGGGCAGGACTAACGCATTCAAAGCAAGATGAAACACCTGTACTACATCCTTTTCCTGAGCTGTATTTGCGCGACTCAGCTGACCGCGCAAAACAATACGGCCCGCCTTACCGGCAACCTCCAAACCAACGGCAATTTCTTTATCACCGATGAAAAGATCGGGGCTACCGGTACCCCGCAGTATGACAACCAGAAGTTTGGCGCCGAAAGCTGGCTGTCGCTCAATTACTCCAACTGGGGCTTCGACATGGGCCTTCGCTTCGATCTGTTCAACAACTCCAACCTGCTGAACCCCACCGGCTCGTTTACCGATCAGGGTATCGGCCGTTGGTACGTACACAAGGAAATCCAGAAATTCGACCTTTCCGGCGGTTACTTATACGATCAGATCGGCTCCGGGATCATCTTCCGCGCCTATGAAGAGCGCTCCCTGATGATTGACAATGCCCTCTACGGCGTCAAAGTAGGCTACCAGATCAACGACAACTGGAAGATCAAGGCTTTCACCGGGCGCCAAAAACGGCAGTTCACCACCTACGGCTCTGTGATCCGCGGCGGCGCGTTAGAGGGCTTCATAAAGCCGGATTCAACGAAAAGTCTGTCCTTCGCGCCAGGCCTGGGCGTGGTGGCACGCACCTATGACAAGGAAACCGTTAACCGCGCAGCCAGCGAAATGAAACGCTATCAGCGGCTCGACAGCATCCAGTACAACTGCTATGCGATGACGGCCTATAACACGCTTTCTGCAGGTAATTTTTCCTGGTATCTGGAAGGCGCCTACAAGACCAAAGATGTGATTTTCAACGAGTTTGAAACGCTGGTCACCTATGACACGCTTACCAATGGCGCGATTACTACCGATACCATAAACGGCATCCTGGTCAATACCAACGGCTACATGGCTTACACCAGCCTGACATATGCCGCCGAAGGGCTGGGTATCACACTGGAAGGAAAATACACCAAGGATTTCCGCTTCCGCACTGACCCCTTCCAGGTTGGCGTACAAGGCCAGATGAACTTCCTGCCGCCCATGGCCCGGCAAAACACCTTCCGGCTCCCGTCCCGTTTCTCACCCAACACCCAGGAGATCGGCGAAAAGGGCCTGCAACTCGATGTGCGTTACAGCCTGAACAAAAGCATGACCCTGGGTATCAATGTCTCCGATATATACGACCTCGACGGTCGCGAGCTCTACCGGGAAATTGCTCCCGAGTTCACCTACAAATACAAGCGCAAATGGCAACTGCTGCTGGGTGTGCAGCGGCTTACCTACAACATCAGCGTATATCAGTTCAAAGACGAAGCGGAAGATCGCAACGATGTCGTCCCCGGGGTTAAGAAGGGGAAGGAAGGCTATGTCGATGCCTTGACTCCCTATGCCGAATACCTGTACAAGTTCAGCCCGCGCAAATCGCTGCGTGTGGAAGCGCAGTATCTGTTGACCGACGACGAGTTCGGTTCCTGGACGTTCCTGCTGGCAGAGTTCGGTTGGGCGCCGCACTGGCTGGTGTATGTTTCCGATATGTATAAATTAAAGCACAGCGATACCTTTAAGCAGGAACACCCGGACACGTATGCTGAAAAGTCAAAGTTTGACGGGTTGCATTACCCCTCCGTAGGGATCGTTTACACCTATCAGGCCAACCGCTTTTCCCTGGCTTACGTCAAACAGGTGGAGGGGGTCAACTGCGCAGGGGGTATCTGCCGCTACGAACCCACTTTCCATGGCGTGCGCCTGCAACTGAGCTCGACCTTCTAGTACATTCCAGTGCCGGGACTGAATTCCATCATCTAATAAAATTCGCATTATGAAACAATACCTCCGCATATTAAGCCTGCTGCTGCCGGCCGGTCTGTTTTTCCTGGCTGGCTGCGACGAAAAACTCGTCATCATTACCCCCTCGGGCGGCAACTCCGGCCCGACGGACCCGGGCAGCCGCAAAGTGCTCGTGGAAGAGCTCACCGGTGTGCGCTGCCCCAACTGCCCGGAAGGGACTGCCACCCTGGTCAGCCTGGGCAATACGCTTGGCGAAGACCTGATCGTGGTGTCCATACATGCTGCGCCGGGTTACGACGTGCCCTATCCTGAAAGCAAATACGACTTCCGGACGGCCGGCGGAACAGAAATGGCCAACTTTATCGGCGCCGCCTCCTTCTTTCCCACGGCCTCTATCAACCGCCGCATCGTTCCGCCCGAAACGGAGCCCTATATCCCCCGCACCCAATGGGCCGGTATCATCGGCGAAGAACTTGCCGAAGCGGCAACAGTCGCTATCGAGTTGAACCCTGCATACAACGCCGCCAACCGGCAACTGGACGTCGCCGTCAACCTCGTCCCGCAAACCACCCTGAGCGGTGAACACCGGCTCACGGTTCTGATCACCCAGGACAGTATTGTGGACTATCAAAAGGTCAACCTCGATAAAGTGCCCAACTACGTCCACCGGCATGTGCTGCGCACAATCCTGACCCAGCCTACCGGCGATATTATCACCGATCCCCTGAGCCAGGGCGCCCAGATCGCCAAAACTTTTTCCTTCACCCTGCCCGCAGCCTGGGACGAAAAACACT
The DNA here is from genome assembly GCA_964450465.1 of uncultured Saprospiraceae bacterium. GTDB lineage: Bacteria > Bacteroidota > Bacteroidia > Chitinophagales > Saprospiraceae > M3007. The sequence continues at coordinate 50 of CAYVDV010000154.1, read as the reverse complement.
GCAGCGTAGTCGCTTTCGTACACCACGGCACCGATCCCGACAAGGAGGTG
>CAYVDV010000153.1:0-10743 GCA_964450465.1 uncultured Saprospiraceae bacterium | reverse complement strand
CCCCACGCCATTCGCCGAATTTTCCGCCAAGCCAAAATAGTTTTTCGGGCATTTCGCCGATAAACCATCAATTCCTGAAGAAAGCTGCCGAAATTGGCGCCTCTAAACGAAATGGACCCACTTATGATTCTTTCCATTGAAAATGTCGTGAAGCGGTACGACAAATATACCGCTGTAGACAACGTGAGTTTTGAGGTGCCCAAGGGCAGCGTCTTTGGCCTGCTCGGGCCAAATGGCGCCGGCAAAACCTCGCTGATCCGGATGATCACCACCATCACCGGACCCGATGAAGGCACTATCCGGCTCGACGGTGAAATACTCAACGAGCGCACCCCCGAACAGATCGGCTACATGCCTGAGGAGCGCGGCCTTTACAAAAAGATGAAAGTCGGGGAACATCTCCTTTACCTCGCCCAGCTGAAAGGCCTGTCGGAAGCCAATGCCCAAAAAGAGATCCGGCACTGGTTTGAAAAATTCGGGATCACCGACTGGTGGGGTAAAAAGGTGGAAGAACTCTCCAAAGGGATGCAACAGAAGATCCAGTTCATCACCACTGTGGTGCACAATCCCAAACTGCTCATCCTCGACGAGCCCTTCAGCGGCCTGGATCCGATCAATACGACCCTGATCAAGGACGAGATCCGACAGCTCAATGAGGCGGGCACCAGCATCATCTTCAGTACGCACCGCATGGAGCAGGTGGAGGAGATGTGCGACCACATCGTGCTGATCAATCGCGGCAAGAACGTCCTGTACGGCGAAGTGCAGGCGATCAAGAATGAATTCAAGCAAAACCTCTTCCGCATCGAGAGCTCCGACCATCTGCCGGCGGATTTTGGCGAGCATTTCCAGATCGCCAGCCAGCCGGACGGCGCCGTTACCGTGCAACTGGACGACGACAGCCGCAGCAATGAACTGCTGCGTTACCTCCTGCAGCACAATATCCGCGTCACGAAATTCGAAGAGATCCTGCCTACCTTCAACGAGATCTTCATCCGCCGCGTCGGCGAAACACAAAACTAAGAGCATGCTTGGATTTTCATGCTGGAGCGAAAATGGAAGAATTTTATTTCAGACAAGGCAAATTTTGCAGTCGTATGCGGGCAATCCGGCGAAAAATTTAACGAAGTATGAAATAAAATTTACCGTTTGTAGCCCAGTGATGAAAATCAAAACATGCTCTAAAAAACCGCCTGAGTCATGAGCAAACTACAACTGATCATAAAGCGCGAATACCTGACGCGCGTCCGCAAAAAATCGTTTATCATCGGCACCTTGCTGGCCCCGGTAGGCCTGCTGGTCTATTTTCTCGTGATCGTCGGCCTCACCAAATACCAGGGCGGCAGCGAGGTAAAAGTTGCTGTGCTGGATGAAGCCGGCGTGGTCGGCACCATTCCCGATGAAAAAGGGGTGCGTTACATTCCCGCCGGCGACAAAACCCTCGAGCAACTCAAAACCGAGGTCACAGCGCAAAAATACGACGGCGTACTGCGCATCCCGGCCCTTACTACCCTGAAACAAAAGGACCTGACCATCTACTACTATTCCGACGCCAAGCTGGCGCCGGAAAAACGCGAACTTATCGAGCGGCGGATATCCGGCAAGGTGCGCGATTTCAAGATCGACTCGTTGCATCTGGACCGCGCCAGCCTGGAAAACCTCGACACCGATATCTCGATCGACCCGGAAAAGATCACCGAAAAGGGCGAAGACGAGAGCAAATACACCATCGGCGTGGGGCTCGGCATTGGCGGTATCATGGCGTTCATCATGTTCTTCATGGTGATGATGTACGGCCAGATGGTGATGCGATCGGTCATGGAAGAAAAGACCAACCGGATCGTGGAGGTGATGATGTCGAGCGTGCGGCCCTTTGACCTCATGCTGGGCAAGATCATCGGCGCCGGTGCAGTCGGCCTCACCCAGGTGCTGGCCTGGATCGTGCTCAGCGGGGCGGTGATGTTCGTAGTACCCTTGCTGGTCGATGTGGACCCGCAGGCCATGCAGCCGCCCATGGCTGCCGGCCAGCCGGCCATCGATCCGGAAATGGCGCAGGGGGAAGCCTTCCGCCTGTTTGCGGAACTCGGCAAACAAAACTGGACCCTGCTGATCGGCTCCTTCGTGATCTTTTTCCTCGGCGGCTATTTCATCTATTCGTCGTTGTTCGCCGCCATTGGCTCGGCCATGGGCGACGACTACGGCGAAGGCCAGGCCCTTGTACTGCCGGTTACCATTCCGATCATCCTGGCCTTTTACATTGTCGCATTTGTCGGCATCCGCAATCCGGACAGCGGCCTGATGGTTTTTGCCTCGCTGTTTCCCCTGTTCTCCCCGATCGTCATGCCGTTCCGTATGGCATTTAGCCCGCCGGCCTGGCAGATCGGGCTTTCACTGGCGCTGGTGATCGCCGCGGCCTTTTTCTTTGTATGGCTGGCCGGAAGGATCTACCGGGTGGGGATTTTACTGTACGGCAAAAAGGTCACGTTCAAGGAAATTGGGAAGTGGCTGTTTTATTGAGTTGATACTGGCGCCAATCGGCCTCCGTATCCACATCCGTCAGTTCAGGCAGCAGGAAAACACTTTTTCCCGCTGCCTGAATTTTTTCCAGGGTAGCGGCACACACGGTATCGGTGCTCCAGGCGATGCCGCGAAACAACGCCGGGGCCGGCGATTTCATGCCGAGCAGGTAATATCCGCCGTCGGTGCTGGGGCCCAGTACCATGTCGTGATCCTCCAGTCGGGAAAATGCCTCTTCCAGCAGGGCGCTGCTCAGCTCGGGGCAATCGCTGCCGATGATAATTGCCTTTTTGGCGCCGGTGTCAAAAGCCCGTTGAAAGGCGTCCTGCATGCGAGCGCCGAGCTCGGGGCCCCACTGGACGAACTTCCGGAAAAATTTCTCCGGCCATTCATCGCCGGCTTCTACCCAGTCTGAATAAAACAACCAGCGCTGCGCAACAACACCCAAGGTCGCCTCCCGGGTCTTTTCCAGCAGGAAACGGTAGATCCGCAGGGCTTCCGCATTACCCAGGGTCTGGGCCAGCCGGGTTTTTACGCGCCCCAAACGCGGGTTTTTGGTAAAGATTAGCAATACTCGTGACATAAGTCAAGTCGTTTTTTTGAAAAAATAGTACACCTTTATGGCCAAATGATGCGCACCCCGGCACTTGGCCTCCTTCTTGTCCTCAGCGCGCCCCTGCTCTTTAAAACAGGGGTGCTGGTTTGGTATGCCTGGAATAAAAAAGAAATCATCGCCAGGGAATGCATAAACCGGAGCCGGCCCCGTGTGCGGTGCAATGGCAAGTGCTATCTGGCCAAACAACTGAAAAAGGTCGATCAGCCAGAGTCCCCCCAAAAACCGGTGCAGCCGGTGAAGGTCCGGGAAAAATCCGAGATGCCGTCATTTATTCCGCCGGGCAAGCCGGGAATGGTTGTCGCCCAGACAACAGAACATGAATTTTACCGCCAGGCCTTTGCGCCGGAGCAGATCCCGGAGCAACTGGTACTGCGACAAGTCTTTAAACCGCCTGCCTGACACCTGTTTTGACATAATACTACTTTGCAACGACTACCCCACAGAAGTAGTTCCATCTGGCATTTCAAATGGGAGGTCATGTGCTTTTTATTCTTTTCCGCTTATATCCGTTTAACAACGCTAAATCATGAAAAAATACCTGTTTCATATCCTCCCCAGCCTTGTCCTTATCAGTCTCGTGGCCCTCAATGCCTGCAAAAAAAACGAGCCGGCAGCCAATACGGCTACCATCGAGATCACTTCACCGCAGGAGGGGCAAATGTTTGCAAAAGGCGATACCGTGCATATCACAGCCACCCTTACCGGCCAGCTAAACCTGCACGGCTGGGAAGTGGCTATTCGTAAAAAAGCCGACAATACAGTCGTTTACACCAATTCCCTCCATGTACATGATCTCATCCTGCAAGTTAACGACTTCTGGATCAACGATGTCACCGAAGATACCGGCATGGTCCTGGAGGTTTCCGCACAGCTCGATCACGAGGGCACGTTAGCGTCCAAAACGGTGAATTTTCACGCGCTTCCTATGTGAGTGAGTGATGGAGTGATGGAGTGATGGAGTGATGGAGTGATGGAGTCCTGCCTGGTTTTGCGACCGGGCAGGACGAAAAATTTTTAAGCAGAAGTCAACCAACCCCTTCCGGCAAAGCAGCGTCAGATAGAGCGAAAACCGTTTTATCGTTCGGATCAAAACAAGACCCTCATGTACAAGTATAACCTCACCATCCTGAGCTGCCTTTCGGCCGCCATGCTCGTTGCTCAATCCCCCAAAACTGCCGATGTCTCCTTGCTGGCGCAGACGCCTGTGATCGACGGTCGCCTGACCGATTCCTGCTGGCAAACGCTGACCCCCATCGGAGATTTTCAGACCGCTGCCCCCGTCTTTGGGGAAATGCCGCACTGCAAAACAGACGTGCGGCTTTTCTACACCGAAACAGCGCTGTATGTAGCCGCCTGGTGCTACGACCCCGATGCCGGCGGCGTGCGCGCTGACGGCGGCAACCGCGACGGACAGGCTACGGGCGACTGGTTCCGGGTAAGCCTGGACACCTGGAACGACGATCAGCTCAGCTTCGATTTTACGGTGACCGCCGCCGGCGTACAACTCGACAGCCGGCAAGGCTCCGCCAACTGGGATGCCTTTTGGCAAAGCGCCGTGGCCCGGCAGGCCGACGGCTGGACCGTGGAGATCCGGATCCCATTTATGGCCCTGCGCTTTCCGCGTGTACTAGAGCAGGACTGGGGCGCCCAGTTTACCCGCTATGACCGCAGCAGCGGCGAAACCTCCACCTGGAGCCCGCAGGACCCGCTCATCGGCGACCGGGCGCTGCAATTCGGCGCCCTGCGCGGCATCCGGAATATCATCCAGCAACGCCGGCTTTCACTGGCCCTGCAGTCCCAGACGTATGCCGAAACAAGGTATAAACCGTTTGAATTCGGAGATATCACGGAAACCATTGGCATAGACGGCCGGATCGGGCTTAATGAGAGCAGTACGCTCGACTTTACGATCATGCCTGCCCGCACGATCGATCTGAACACTCCCGGCGTGTTCAGCGCTCCGCTTGTTTTTGGAAATGTTGATCTGCCCGAACCGCGACAGTTTCGCGAGGAAGAACGCGACCTTTTTGGCAAAAATGGAAACCTGGACGAATCGCCCGATGTAAGTAGCCTTTCGTTCCTGCATCGGCTGAAGCTAACGCCCGGTACATTTTTTGTCAACTACGACGTCAGCAAACCAATCCAGACAACAAAATATACCGCCCGCACCAAAGGCAATTGGCGTTTCGGCGCGTACAATGCCTTGCTTGGCCCGGTAAAGGCAGACATTTACAATATTGCCACCTCCGAATTAATGCGTGATCATCAATTTCAGGGGCTCTCCGATTACCATTACCTCACTGCCGAATACCTCCTGCCCAACAACGGCTACGTAAACGTATCTACCGGCAATCTGCTGGCGGGCAGCGATTATTTTTCCACGGCGCCTGCGGTCCGGTTCCGGCTTCGCGACCGCAGCAATGCCTATGAGCTCCGGGGAAATACCAATTTCAGTTTTCTCCAACGCGATACAGCGCAATACCTGAACAACACTTTTGCCCTGGGCCTTTCCCGGATCAATCGCCGCTGGGGCTGGTCGGTGGATCACCGGGAAAACGCGCTTTCGCTGAAAGCCCCGGAAAGCACTCCAAAACCGGATCGCAATGGCGCTACCAGTGCCCGGATACAATACCGCGATTTCCGGCCGCACGGTTCCTTCCTGAACCTGAACGGATACGCCGGCGTGGACATCGCCTGGACGGACAATGAGGTCCAACCCAACCCCTGGTACCTGAGCGTTTCCCTGTCGGCGCTGGACCGGCGCTTTCAGAACTGGTCCTGGACCGCTACCACCCGGCCGTATTCCCGTATTACGCGGTACACCAACAGCGGCGGAGCCTACATAGACCGGGAAATCGCCCCCTCCCTGAGCAGCAGCGTATCGTACCGCTCCGATACCCGGAAACCGTTCCAGTGGGCTGCTTATATGTATGGATCGACCACTACAGCTGGTGAATTTTGGACTGTTCAGCCAAATCTGAATGCCTCCTGGGTGTTCCATCCAAAATTCAGGATACAAGGCGACCTGTGGGGCCGGGGCGATTTCGATATGCTTAAACTGCTCAATGCCCCCGGCCGCTGGATCTTTGAGCGCAGTGACAAATGGACCGCCACCGGAGAACTCGGCCTGTATTGGTCCCCGAGCCGGCGTCTCTTTTTGTGGGGGACCCTTTCGACAAACCAGAGCACGTTCTCCCGGCGTGAAACGGTGGAACTGGAGCTCGGCGGTCAGCTTACGCCGGCCGACTGGCCCTTGCCCGATCCGGGCACTCAGGAGGACAACACCAGTTTTACGGTGGGCGGGCAGTTTTACTTTTCCGCCATCAGTCAGCTCCGGCTCCAGTATACACACGGGGATGTTTATCAGTTCCGCTTTTCACCGGGCGGACCGACCTATGAGCCGGTTCCGCAGGGCGCGACTTATCTTACCCTGATCCTGAATCTGGATCGTGCCAATAAAAGGTAGGCGGAGCGCCGAATGTTGATAAATTCCGGCGCTTGCGGCCTGTTTTGTCCGGCAAACAATCGTACTTTTGCACAGTATGAGCCAGTTCATCGTTTCCGCCCGCAAATACCGTCCGCAGCGCTTCGAAGATGTGGTAGGCCAGCAACACGTTGCCCAGACGTTGAAAAACGCCCTGGCTACCGATCACGTGGCGCATGCCTTCCTGTTCTGCGGACCGCGGGGCGTGGGCAAAACGACCTGTGCGCGTATTCTGGCCAAGGTGCTCAACTGCCAGAACCGCAGCGCCGATTTTGAGGCCTGCAACACCTGCTCCTCCTGCAAATCCTTCAACGAGAACGCCTCGTTCAACATCATCGAACTGGACGCCGCCAGCAACAACTCGGTGGAGCATATCCGCGCGCTGATTGAGCAGGTGCGCTTCCAGCCGCAACAGGGCAAGTTCAAGGTGTTTATCATCGACGAGGTGCACATGCTCTCCAACCAGGCTTTCAACGCCTTTTTGAAAACCCTGGAGGAGCCGCCGCCCTACGCGATCTTTATCCTGGCCACCACCGAGAAGCACAAGATCATCCCCACCATTCTGTCGCGCTGCCAGATCTTCGACTTCCGCCGGATCACCGTGGCCGATATGGTGCTGCACCTCAAAAATATTTGCGACAAAGAAGGCATCGAAGCCGAAGAAGATGCCCTGCATATCATCGCCCAGAAAGCCGACGGCGCCCTGCGCGACGCTCTTTCCATTTTCGACCGCATCATCAGCTCGGCAGCCGGTGGAAAGATCCGCTATGAGGACGTGATTGAAAACCTCAATGTCCTCGACTACGACTACTACTTTCAGGTGACCGACGCCCTGATGGCGGAAGACGCCCCGGCTATCCTCAATCTGTTCGACCAGATCCTGCGCAAGGGCTTTGAACCGGATGTATTCCTGATCGGCCTGGCCGAACACCTGCGCAATATTCTGGTGTGCAAGGACGAAACAACCCTTTCGCTGCTTGAGGTGGGCGAAAGCCTGAACGAACGCTACCGCCGCCAGGCCGCACTGGCGCCCGCGTCCTTCCTGCTTACCGCCCTTAATCTGGCCAACGATTGCGACATTAATTTCAAAATGGCCCGCAACAAGCGCCTGCACGTCGAAATGGCCCTCCTCAAGATGTGTTACATCAACCGGGCTGTTTCCGCCGCCAATATCCCGGAAAAAAAAACTCCTGATGGAACGGTAAACGGTGGCCGGCCGGCCGGCAATGCACAACAAGTAAGCACCCCTGCATCAATACAAAAACCCGAAACAGCCCTCCCCTCCCCTTCCACCCTCGACAGTCCGCCGGCCCCTGTCTCCCGGCCGCCCTCTACTGCTACGGAGTTGAGCACAGAGGCCATGTCGAACCTCAATACGGAGATCCGGCTTGGGCTCAAACGGGCGGATAAAATTTCCCTGCGCCTGGAAGATTTTGAGGAAGCGGTAGCGGTGGAAGAAGCGGAAAAAGCCTCGCGGGAGAGCCGTCTGACCCTGGAAAATGCCCATGCAGAATGGACCGCCTTCGCCGAAATGAACCCTTCCCCTACCCTGCGGCAGGCAATGAACGGGGCCACCCTGCGGCTTGAAGGTAAAAATCTGGTGGCCGTCGTCGGGCTCTCCGTACACCGCAGCCTGATCCAGGAAGAACTCTCCCGCCTGCTCGATACCCTCCGGGCCCGGCTCCACGACCCTGCACTCAAGATCCGGGTGGAGATCGACGAAGCCAAAGCCGCAGAGATCCAGGCGGCCGCGCAACCGAAAAAGCCACTCACGGTAAAGGAAAAATTGGACAAAATGCGCGAAGTAAACCCCCTGGTTTCCGATTTGCTGGACCGTTTTGACTTGAAACTGGACGAATAACGCCGCCGCAATGCAAGCACTCTGGCACCTCGAGAATATTGACGTCACGCATATCCTTTGCCCGAACAAACTCGGCGACAAGGATATGATGGCCCACCATGTACACCGCAGCTACGCCAAAGGCGAATCCTTTTTTGTTCCGGACGATTTTTCCGACCGCATCTTTTTCATCACCGAAGGCCGGGTGAAGATCTCGACCATGAATGAAGAAGGCAAGGAGATCACTAAAGCCATCCTGGGCAAGGGCGAAGTATTTGGCGAACTGGCCCTGATAGGGGAAGAGCGCCGGCGCGATTCCGCCTATGCCCTGGAAAACACGACGGTGTGCGTAGTCACCCTCGAAGAATTGCGCGGGCTGATGCGGGACCGCAGCGACCTCAACCTGTTCTTCATGCGCATTTTTGCTACCCGCCAGCTCGAGATGGAACGCCGCCTGGAATCGCTCGTTTTTCGCGATAGCCGGAGCCGGATCGTGGAGTTTCTGGTCGAGCTCACCCGCTCCAAAGGCCAGCGCGTAGGCTTCGAATGGGTAGTTCGCAAACCCATTACCCACCAGGAAATCGCCAACCTGACCGCTACCAGCCGGCAAACCGTCACCACCACCCTGAACGACCTCCGCTATAAAAAACTGCTGACCTTCAACCGCTCCCGGCTGCTGGTGCGTGACCTCGACGGGCTGGCCGCCGAGATTCGCTCCTGAGCGCCGGCCTTTTGTATGTATCGCTTATTCAAACCCATTCTTTTTCTACTCGCCCCTGAAACGGCGCATCGCCTCACCATGGCAGCCCTCGATCTGGCAGCGGCCCTGCCGCCTGTCCGCCGGCTTTTGAAGCGCTGGTATTGCCGGAAAGCGCCCGCCCTGGCACGCCAAATTGCCGGGCTTCATTTTCCCAACCCCGTAGGCCTGGCCGCCGGATTTGACAAAGACGGGAAACATATTCAGGGCCTGGCCTGCCTGGGCTTCGGCTTTATCGAGGTCGGCACCGTCACCCCGCGCCCGCAGGAGGGCAACCCGCGCCCGCGCCTCTTCCGTCTGCCCGCCGACGAAGCCCTGATCAACCGCATGGGTTTCAACAACGAAGGCCTGGATGCCCTCGTCGCCCGGCTGCAGCGCCTGCACCGGCAGGGGCTGCCCGAAGGGCTCCTCCTCGGCGGCAATATCGGCAAGAACAAAACCACGCCCAACGAACAGGCTGCAGACGACTACCTCCAGTGCTTTGAAGCGCTATTCCCCTATGTGCATTATTTCGTGGTCAACGTCAGCTCGCCCAACACGCCCGGCCTGCGCGAACTCCAGGAAAAAGAGCCGCTCACCCGTCTGCTCCAGGCCCTGCAGGCTAAAAACAAGGCCCGGCCCGAGCCCAAACCCCTGTTCCTGAAAATTGCACCCGATCTCACGGACACCCAACTCGACGATATCGCGGAAATTGCCAAAACAACCGGCCTGAGCGGCCTGATCGCCACCAACACCACCATTGCCCGCAACGGACTGCAAACGCCGGCCCCGCTGGTCGAAGCGATTGGCGCCGGCGGCCTCAGCGGCGCACCGGTGCGGCAGCGCTCGACGGAAGTGATCCGCTACCTCCGGCAAAAGCTGGGACCAGAACCCGTTATCATTGGTGTGGGCGGGATCGACTCCCCCGAAGCCGCCCGGGAAAAACTGGACGCCGGCGCCAATCTTGTGCAGGTGTATTCCGGCCTGGTGTATGCGGGACCGGGATTGGTTCGGGAGATTCTGGAAATGCCCGCCGTATCGGGGTTGCAACGCGAAGCAGGGTAATACACGACGCGTCATTTCCTTAGGAATGATGAAAACTACTGTGCGGTAAAAATCTGTCCCAAATTTTATGGATGTCTTCCAGGGCAGCAATTCTCGGTTCGTACCAATTCTCCATGTTAACCAAGGCTTGTCCTGTTGAAAACAACTACACTAACGTGAGTTTTGGATAGGGTTAATAAATCACTTTAACAGAGAATGCTGTATCAATGGTTTTTCAGATGTCTCACTTTGTTCGACATGACAAAGCGCTATTTTGAAACTGGTTTTATCAGGTTTCTCGCTACGCTCGAAACTTCAACTACGCTTGGGGAAGTTTCGAGCGTAGCGAGAAACCTGTTTAACTGTTTTATTACCAATGCTTTGTCATGTCGAACGTAGTGAGACATCTGAAAAACCTATCCAAAACTCACGTTATTTACCAACTTTTCATCAATTTACCCACAGCGCGCCGACCACTTTCCGTGGTCAATTCATAAAAATATACG
>CAYVDV010000152.1:0-10757 GCA_964450465.1 uncultured Saprospiraceae bacterium | reverse complement strand
AAAAATAATTGTTGTGAAACCGCCAAGCCCGCCGAAAGCGAATTTCAGTTATACCGTACTACCGAATGGGACTGTGGTCTTCCAGAATCTGTCGCAGAACAGCGATCTGTTCAGCTGGAATTTTGGCGACGGTACAACAAGTACCGATGCGAACCCGATGCATACCTACAGTCAGACGGGAAATTATACCGTGGTGCTGACGGCTTCAAACCCCTGCGGCGCGGATACGTTGGAGGCCCTGATACATATCGACTCGGTGACGGCAGTGCAGGAGCCATGGCTGGATTTGTTCCGGCTCTATCCCAATCCGAACACGGGTTCCTTTACCGTGGAAATAGCCGGGCATCCCGAGCGGGAACTCCGTTTCGCGCTGTACAATACCCTGGGCCAATTAGTTGAAACAGAAACGCTGGATTTCAGCGCCGGCAAGCAGGTGCATACCTTTGATTACCCCTACCTGGCGGCTGGCATGTATTTCCTGGAGATCCGTGCCGGAGATAAACTGCGGCTGGAAAAGGTAGTGGTCGGAAGCCGGTAGTTTTCAGCTTTTACCGGGATTCACACAGATTTATGCGAATATTCTTAGGAATATTTCGTGTAAGTCTGTGTGCATCCTTTGTGTATAGACCTTCCTGTTGGTACTATTCAGGGAATAACCTGGACCAGACGTGTAAAATACAGCTTTTGAATAATCCTGGCGCGGGATTTACTGTCAGGTAGTGTACATTCGCGCCGCAATCAAATTCAACGCCTGTATAACATGAACAAAAAGACCAACCTAAAGGAAGAAGCACTTTTCTACCACGCCAAAGGGCGCCCCGGTAAGATTGAGGTCATCCCGACGAAAGAAACCGCCAATCAGCGCGACCTCTCGCTGGCCTATTCCCCTGGTGTTGCCGAGCCTTGCCTCGCCATTGCCGATCATCCGGAGGATGTGTACAAGTACACTGCAAAAGGCAATCTGGTGGCTGTTATCAGCAACGGTACGGCAGTGCTTGGTCTGGGGGATATCGGTCCGGAAGCCGGCAAGCCGGTGATGGAAGGGAAGGGACTTTTGTTCAAAATATATGCGGATATCGATTGTTTTGACCTGGAACTGGATACCAAGGACGTCGATGAATTTGTGCGCACAGTAAAGATCCTAGAACCGACCTTTGGCGGGGTGAACCTGGAAGATATCTCGGCGCCGGAGTGTTTCGAGATTGAAGAACGCTTGAAAAAAGAGCTGCGCATCCCGGTCATGCATGACGACCAGCACGGCACGGCCATTATCAGCGCAGCCGCGCTGCTCAATGCGCTGGAATTGGTGCATAAGGATATCGCAAAAGTGAAGCTCGTGGTCAATGGCGCCGGCGCATCGGCTATTTCCTGCACCAGGCTCTACTGCGCCCTGGGCGCCCGCAAGGAAAATGTGTTCATGTTCGACAGCAAAGGGCTCCTGCATTCGTCGCGCAGCAACCTGGACGGCAAGAAAAGCGAGTTTGTCAACGACAGTCTCCCGGCCGAAACAACCCTTGCGGAGGCTTTGCACGGCGCTGATGTCTTCGTCGGCCTGTCCAAGGGCAATGTCCTGAATGCTGAAATGGTGCAATCCATGGCGCCCGATTGCATTGTATTTGCCATGGCTAATCCGGACCCGGAGATCGGCTACGAAGAAGCCACCGGTGCACGACCGGATATTATCATGGCGACCGGCCGCTCGGACTATCCCAACCAGGTCAATAACGTGCTGGGCTTTCCATATATCTTTCGCGGCGCGCTCGACGTGCGGGCCACGGCCATCAATGAAAACATGAAACTGGCGGCCGTACGGGCCTTGGCTGATCTGGCTAAAAAGCCAGTACCCGATATCGTTAACCTGGCTTATAACAATGCCAATCTGGTTTATGGCCGCGATTATATCATTCCCAAACCTGTTGATCCACGCCTGCTGACTACTGTGGCGCCGGCAGTGGCCAAGGCTGCCATGGACTCCGGGGTTGCCCAGTATCCTATCAAGGACTGGGAGGCCTATGAAATCCAGTTGTCGAAACGCCTGGGCATCGACAACAACCTGACCCGGGTGATCCAGACCAAGGCAAAACAAAAGCCCAAGCGCGTAGTCTTTACCGATGCGGAAAACCTGTCGGTACTCAAAGCAGTACAGGTGGTAGTGGAGGAAAATATCGCACAACCCGTCTTGCTGGGCAATGTGGAAAGGGTTCGCAATCTGATGAGTGAAAACTCGATCGTGTTGTACGGTGTGCCGATCATCGATCCCAAGAACCCCGAAGGACCTGAAGATATGGAGCGCCTGGAGCGCTATACCCAGTTGTTTTATGAAAAACGGCAGCGCAAGGGCTTTATCTACAGCGAAGCCCGGCAAATCATCAAACACCGCAATTACTTTGGCGCTTTGATGGTGGAAGCCGGCGACGTGGATGCCATGATCAGCGGCCTTTCCCGCAACTATCCCGACACCATCCGGCCAGCCCTGCGGGTCATTGGCCCCCGGCCGGGCATACAGCGCGTATCGGGCATGTATATTCTTATGAGCCGTTTTGGCCCGCTTTTCCTGGCCGACACCTCCGTAAACCCGGACCCGACGGCAGAAGAGATCGTGGAAATCGCCGAACTGGCAGCCAAACAGGTGGAGAAATTCAATATGAAACCCCGGATTGCCATGCTGACCTATTCCACTTTCGGGTCGGTGGCTACGGGCACTGCTGCGGTCAAAATGCGCACGGCAACCGCCATGCTCAAAGCCAAGCACCCGAATATGGTTGTTGATGGCGAAATGCAGGCCCACTTGGCCTTCGATACCGAACTGATGCGGCAAAATTACCCCTTCAGCGCACTCGTTGACGGGCCCGCCAACACCCTGATCTTCCCTAACCTGTCCTCTGCCAATATCGCCTATAATCTGGTGCGGGCGGTGGCCGGCATCGAGATCATCGGCCCGATCATTTTGGGTTTGAAAAAACCGGTGCACGTGCTGCAACTGGGCTCGTCCGTCCGGGAAATTGTGGATATGGTAGCGATTGCCGTGGTGGATGCACAGCTCGGGTAGGATAGATTTTTACCGGAAGTGCAGCATAAATCCGTGCAAAGAGCGCCGTCAAGGAAGGCGCTCTTTGCGGGCGTCCGGACGCGCCTCAAGATCCTGTCCCGGTCGCCAGATATTTTCGCCAATAAATAATTATTTTAAATAATATGTACCCAATTTAGGGTAATGCACTTGCATTTATATTGCGATTTCCAACTATTTTTTTGTTAATCAAGGTTAACCCTGATAAAAATGCGGTAAGGCTTTTCGTATTTTGCAACCATCCCTCTGATGCTTGTTTACAAAATGAGCTAAAAATTTAATCCAATAGGCTGACAAAGTCTGTATTCAGGCAATCTTGTTCTAAACCGACTAATGCTTTAATCGGATGAAGACCTTCCCGCCCCGAGTGCGTCTTCGGACACGCTCTTCGCAACTACTTTTGGTTTTCGGTAGTTGTCTCATGGTGCTCCTCTTTTCGTGTTTGCGTCTGCCTGGTCAGACCTGCAATGATTTATCTATTGTATCGCTCGATACCGATTGCGCTGTTGAAGTGACTCCCGATATGGTGTTGGAAGGAATTCCGGTTGATACCTCCTATATCGTTCATCTGACTACCCTGGCCGGGGCTTCCATCGGCACCGTGCTTACCGCAGCCCATCTTGGGCTGACCGTGCGCGCCACGGTAACCGATACGCTCACCGGCAATTCCTGCTGGGGGCTGTTACAGGTGGAAGACCATCTTGCACCGACCATTTCCTGCACGAATATAGCTGTGCCCTGTGTCCTCCCGGAGTATGCTCCCGCGTATCTTTCGGGTGCGTTGGGGCTCACGGCGGCCTATCCGCTTGTCGGAGAAAACTGTGGGGTATATACCACTACATTTTCGGATACCTGGTTTGATCTCGATTGCCAGGACGCCCTCGACCGCAGCGCCCGCCTGGAACGGGTTTGGACTGCCACCGATGCCAGCGGAAATCAAAGCTCCTGTGTTCAAAATATCCATATTGAACGCGTCCATGTGAATGAGGTGCTGTTTCCGGCCGATACCGTAGTCAGTTGCAGCAACCCGCTCACTGCGCCCGGTTTTACCGGGCAGCCGTATTACAGCGCATTCGGAATCGATTTTCCCCTGTACACCGGCTCCACTGTTTGTGGCCTGAATATCGTTTATCAGGATCAGGTGCTCCCTTTGTGTCCGGGCGCCTATAAGATCCTGCGAACCTGGACGGTGCTTGACGATTGCCTGCCCACCAGCTCGCAGGCGCCTCTGATCAACCCGCTGCAGTACATTCAAGTGATCAAAGTTCTCGATCAGCAAGGGCCGGTATTCCAGTGCCCGAACGATACGGTCGTTTCCACAGACCCGTTTTATTGCACCCGTAGTTTGGATCTGCCGGATGTGCTGCTTACAGATGCCTGCTCGGGTGTGGAATCTGTTCGCGCCGATTGGACCATCAATGGCTTACCGTACAATCTTGCCGGTTCTCTTGCCGATTTTCCCGGCAATAACCACTGGGACCCGGATACGCTGGGCGTATTGGGAATGGCCCAAAATCTGCCTGCCGGTATCATAACCATTAAATACACCGCTGCCGACCAATGCGGCAACACCAGGACCTGCTCTTTCCGGGTAACCGTTTCCGATGGTATTGTTCCATGGGCTGTTTGCGATGAATTTACCCAGGTGGCGCTGGGGTCGAACGGCATGGCATTGGTGCATGCGGCTACCTTTGATGATGGCTCGGGCGATAATTGTTCGCCGGTTTACTTCAAAGCCCGGCGCGTGGATCCAAATCCCTGCCAGACCAACGACCGGTTTCACGACGATGTCAAATTTTGTTGCGAAGACGTAAATGACACGATTGCGGTCATTTTCCGGGTTTATGACCTGCCGGTGGATACCGGTTCCGTCAGTCTCACGGAAATGGAAAACCACTCCAGCGATTGCCTGGTGCAGGTTTTTGTTGAAGACAAACAAAAACCGGTCTGTTTGCCACCGCTCAACCTTTCAGTGTCCTGTCTGAGTTTTGACCCCTCCCTGACCGCATATGGCTCACCGAGCTGTGCCGACAATTGCTGCCTGGATACCTGTTATGCGCTTCCGCCCAATTACAGCCTGTTCGATACAATGTGCAACCGGGGGACCATACTCCGTACTTTCCGGGCCTACGATTGCCACGGCCTGAGCAGTCAGTGCACCCAGCGCCTGATCGTCAATTACGATCAATACTACTGGATCAAATTCCCGGACGATGTCTTTGTGTTCGATTGCGATACCACTGGCGTGTACAGTCCGGGGCCGCAAATATTCGGCGAAGACTGCGAACTGATCGCTACTTCTTATCAGGACAATGTCAGTACTGCCGGCCTCTTGTCCTGTTACTGGATTGAACGGCGCTGGATGGTGGTCGATTGGTGCACTTATAATCCCAATCTTCCCCTGATCGATGTGCCCAACCCCAATCCGGCATCCGATCCCCTCGATCCGCAAAACATTCCGGGCCCCGTGGTGGCGCCCAAGGGGAGTACACCAAAGCCAACGGTGACCCGGATTACCTCAAACGACCCAGAACCAACCGATTACAGTATATTCTGGGCCGCTAATGCCAACGGCTACCTATACCGGCAGATTATCAGCGTGCGCGACATCGTACCGCCCAAGATCCGCGGGTGTCCGATTGTCACGGAGCCGATCGAGTTCTGCGATCATTCGGACAACGATCCCCAGTACTGGAATGCACCCTACTGGGTGAACCCGCATGTGGCGAACAGCAATGATCTGTGCGAAGGCCCGGTATCCCTGGCTGTCACGGCAAGCGATGGCTGCTCCAAGGGCAATATCAATATCCGGTATTTTCTTTTTCTCGACCTGGACGGCGACGGTGTTCAGGAAACGGTGATCAACAGCCTGAATCCGCCACCGGTCAATACCGTTTACTACGGCAATGCGCTCACGCCCAATTTTAGTGGCGGTCAACCCCGCGCTTTTGACCAGCGGCCGGTGCCGCAGGATGAAAAATACCGTTTTACCATTCAAAAGGCCGGCTATGTAAACGTGACCGGTTATGTACGCTGGGTAACCGAAAAAGACCCCACCGTTTATGTCATGCCACAACTTCCCCATGGCAATCACCGCATTCAATGGATTGTCGATGATGGCTGTGGCAATGAAGTTATTTGCGAATATCCGATCCAGGTTCGCGATTGTCATGTTCCAAATCTGATCTGCCTGAACGGCCTGAGTGTGGATATCTCAGTGGATCAATCAATCACGCTGTCTGTCAATGATTTTCTCTGGTACGCCGGCGACAACTGCACACCGGCAGACCAACTGCAAATAGGCCTGCAAAAAGCGGCTAGTGGCAATGTATTTCCACTTCTTTCGGATGAATTGCCCCAGCAAAGTGTGACCTACACCTGTGCAGAACTGGGCACTCAGACCGTGGAGATCTGGGCCCGAGATGGGGCCGGCAATGCCAATGTGTGCCAAACCTATGTAATCGTACAGGACAATTTCGGCTTTTGCCCGGCAACACAGGGTACCGTCTCCGGCACGCTGAAAACCGAAGATGGAAAAGGTCTGGAGGATGCCTCAGTGGAGCTGAGTAGTACGCATCCCGCTCTTCCACCCTCCGGTTTGTTTGGTCTTTCCGATCAAAGCGGCCTTTTCCGTTTTTACAATGCTTTGCCTTTCGGGGCTAATCTCACTTTGACGCCGCTAAAAGATAACGATCCGCTCAACGGCGTATCCACCTTCGATCTGGTGCTGATCAACAAACACATCCTCGGGCTGGCCCCCCTCAACAGTCCGTTCAAGATCATTGCCGCCGATGCCAACGGTAGCCGTTCGGTGACGACCTTCGATATCGTCGAATTGCGCAAACTTATCCTGGGGATTTATACCGAACTTCCCAACAATACTTCCTGGCGCTTTGTCGATAAGAATTACCAGTTCCCCAACCCATACAATCCCTTCCAGGAGATTTACCCGGAGACACGCGAGGTCGCCGATCTGCAATCGAGCATGCTCGACGAGGATTTTGTAGCCATAAAAGTGGGCGATGTGAACGGCAATGTCGTCACGAACAGCCTGCAAGACGCGTCGGATCGCTCGGCCGGCACAGCGTTGTTTGATGTGCATTCGAGTGTGGGTGATCAACTTCGCGCCGGAGAGCAGTTCCTGGTGACAATTTCCGCCGCTGAACACCTGCTGGGTTTCCAGTTTACCCTGAGTTTCCCGGGCCTGGATTTGCTGGGTGTCGAGCCGGGTGCGGCCATGCGGGAAGACCATTTCGGTGTCTTTCCCGATGAGCATATACTGACCACCAGCTGGGATGGCGAAGACCAGCCCGGCTTTACCCTTCGGTTCCGGGCCAGGGAAAACGGTAGCCTTAGCCGGATGTTGCGCATTTCCAGCCGGGTGACGAAAGCGGAAGCTTATCGGGAGAATGAGACCAATGCGCTGATGGCTGTGGCGTTGCGTTTTTCGGGTAGTGAAGGACCGGTGGTCGCGGGCCAGGGCTTTGAATTGTATGCCAATCAGCCCAATCCCTGGCACGATCACACGCAGATCCGCTTTTATCTGCCGGAAGCCGGAATTACTACACTAACGGTGTATGACCAGTCGGGAAAAGTTTTGCATCGCCAGTCTCAGTGGCTCGACAAGGGCTATCAGCATCTGGCTGTTTCCGCTGCATCGTTGCCGGATATTCCCGGGGTGTTTTACTATCGTCTCGATACCGAAACAGACAGTGCATTGGGCAAAATGGTTCGGTTTTAAACTCCCATTACAGCCCGGGAGAAACACATCAGGTTCTGTAAAGATTCAGACAGGCTTCGGCCGAATCGCGTATGCGGAGCGGGGGTTGCGGTATTTCTACCAGTGGCATTTTGATCGTTTGAAGGACAATTTCGGCCAATGCTGTATCCGCTTCAGCGCAAACCCCTAACTCCGGCGCGGCGCCGACCGGCGTGCCCACAATCCGGCACCCGCTGGCAGCGGCTTCGGCAAAGACAAATCCGAAAGACTCGAATCGCGCCGTATGCAGCAGCACGCGGCTTTCCTGCATGCGTGCAAGCACCCGGGCCCGCGGGAGGCTGCCGGCGAAACGAAGGTTGCCTTCCAGACCAAGCCTGCGGGCCAGTTGCTGCAGACGTGCCATTTCCGGCCCGTGGCCGATCAGTTCGGCATAAAGCGAGGGGCGTTCATCCACCACCAGGCGTAGCACGCGCAGCCAGCGTACCCAATCCTTGACCGGCAAAAGCGAACCGACTCCCAGTACATCGATGGGCCGGGCATTGGGCAAATGCTCCGGAATATCCTGTTCCGCAACGCCCCAGGGGATACAGTAGGCCGCGCGTATAGCGCAGGTTTTTTCCAGCTGATCGTTGTGAAACGGGGTAAGGGCGATCAGGTGCGCTGCGTCATTCGGCTTTAATCTGCGGAGGTAGCGGTTTGCCGGCAGCACGTCCTGCCCCATCAGGGTCGTCCAATGCGGGATGTCCCATTGCGCAGCGAATTGATTGCCGAGTACCCATGCCGGGCCCAGCCAGAAACTATGAATAGCGTCAAATTTTTGCGCTGCATGCGCCAGTTCTGTAAACGCCCTGGCTCTCCTGAAACTGCGCCAGCGCAGCCAGCGGCGGTTTTGGCCCTTGCAGGGAAAAACCACAGCACCGCGCTCCTTTACCGGCCAGTAATACACCTGATCTGAAAATGGATAGTCCAGCGCAATAATGTACAAATCGACCCCGCACCGGAGCATGGCTGCGGCGAGCAACTGCAGCGGCGGGATACAATTGTGATCCTGAGCGTCGGCGGCAAAGCCGGGGGTGATCCAGAGGATGCGCATGGGCTGTAAAGGAGGAGAGCGGATCGTAAGATACGTCCGCTCTCGCGTATGTGGACGCCCGCGCTTACATCGGGCGGGCGGAAGGACGGCGGCCCCGAATTACCGGGGTTCCACCGTTTTCTTATGTCTCGTGAACGTCAGTTTTTGGGGCTACAAAGATATCCTTCCGCCCGGTGATTTGCAAGCGCAATGGCCTACTGCTTTACTACCTTGCCACTCCGGCGTTGGTTTCCTTCCAGCACCGTGACGGTGTAAATGCCGGCGGGGAGCCTGCTCAGGTCCAACAAGCCGTTGCCGTGCTCCACTTGAATCGGGGCTACGCTTGCTCCGGCGGTGTTCAACACCAGGATGCGGGCATCCGGACCAGCGGGAATGCGGATAAAGCCTGTGGTGGGATTCGGCGACAGGGGAAGCGGTTCACTGGAAACGGCTTCGTGGTTTGCCGTGGTGTTGGAGTAGTAGTAAAAGGTTTTGTCCAGAATGGTCCAGGTTTGTGCGCCCGGGTCTTTTTCGGAATAAATTTCTACCGCCAGGTTGTCGTCGTTGAAATAGACATAATCCGTGCGATTGGGTGCCGGAGCATCGGGGCCAAAATCCGTAGTTTCTTCAAACAGCAGGCGGTTGCCATTGTCGTAACCGCGTTGGATCGTTTCCGTCAGGGTCCAGTTGCCGGAAAAAAAGTCGGCATCGTAGAATTGTTCCAGGATTGGGTTGCCGTTGGCGTCGTAATCGGTTTCCACTTTATTGGAAGGGAAAAAGGTGTTGGGATCTATGACGGAATAGGACGTGCGCAGCACCTCCCGGTGTTGCTCAAATTCGGATTCGATGCGGGTGAAAAGGGTCCAGGTTCCCTGATCGTAAATATATTGTTCCGTTACGTAATTGTCGCCCTCGTTGTTGTACGACAACTCTTCCAGCAAAGCAAATTCGAACCCTGCCTGGTTGAAGTAGTTGAAGATGGTTGTCGGGCGGTCCTGGCCGTCGTAGGTCGTGCTGTTTTGCAATACCACCACCCATTCTTCCAACTCCGGATCCCAGGCTTCCACGTTGAGGGAGTCGAGTGCCGTGGGGGAGTTCCCATGTGGGTAGTTAAAGATACGGGAATCGGGGAACCATAGCCCGGATACAGGCTCGTAACGCTCGCCAAAGATCTCTACAGGCCGGCCCAGATTGTCGGACTTCAGGGTGCTTCGGCCTTGTACCTGCCAGTCGCCCAGGAACTCATAGTCAGTCACCACCGTGAGATGGGGCGATGGGTAGGTAAAAACGCTCTTGGTCTGCGGGAACGAGTCTCCAAAAGCGTAGCTCGTGTACAGCACGATCGAGTCGAGTGTGGCTGCGCCGCTGCGGGCAACGACGGCAGCTTTGGCAGTTGTTTTGTGGAATTGTTGTGTAAGCGCAAGTACTTTCGGTACGCGCTGGACCAATTGTTCATGGGTGAACGATGAAAAGGGTTGTTGGTCTTGGGCTGCAAGGGAGCCTGCCAGCAGGAGCGCCCCGAAGATGGTTAACATTGTTTGGAATCGCATGTTGTGAGTTTTTAGTCAGTGAACAGCGACGATAGACGGGGGGAGGGCAGCGGCTGGTTGCAGCCGTTGCGGTTAAAAAAATGTTAGGGCGAGGTAGGGGCCCTGCCGGGGTACAGTTGATAATTATGGCGGATTACCTGCCCTGCACAACCACTTTTTTATTCAGCATTCCGCCATTCCCGTCCATTATCCGCACCCAATACAATCCGGGCGCCCAGCCTGCAGCGTCAACGGTTACTTGTTGTACGCCGGCGGGAAGCATATCGGACCAGGGTGCAGCAACCTGCCTGCCTGCCACATCGAACACTTCCACTTGTACCCGGGCGCCGGCGTTCAGGGTAAAGTCCA
>CAYVDV010000151.1:3263-10759 GCA_964450465.1 uncultured Saprospiraceae bacterium | reverse complement strand
CACGCAAAAAGACTGACTTTTGAACGGAAGAATTCAACAGCCCGTTCCGGTCCCCTTTCCGGGGCCGAGCAGGCATAATTATTTTACATTCCCATCCTTCGAACCATGGCTAACATTCAACAAACCGATGAGGGCGTTTCCATCCTATTTACCACAAACAAGCCGCTGCTGGGCAGCAAATCCAGCCCGGGCATAAACTTTGGCGTCAACAATATGCCGGATGTATTTCTGGCGCTGACCACCAACGCCCCCTTCCCTTCCCGTGAAATTACCCTCGGAACTATAACTGCCAAGGCTTCGGCCGGCGACAAAGACGTGGTCTTTGGTAAAGGCAGTAAAACAGCCAGTTTCAGTGGAAGCGCCAGTGCCTATTCCGGATTTGGCGTATATCCGGATCCCCGGCGCCTGCTCCGTGCATTGGGCCTGGACGATGACATTTCCCCGGGTTTGGAACTGACCGCCGATCCGGCTTCGCATTTCGTAACGCTGCGCTGGGGATACGACCTGAAGGCTGCCGGTAAGGGCGGGATCGTTTTCGGGGGCGCCGGCTCCGCAAGCATTGGCCTGGACGGGAAAAGCGAGGGCATTATGGCCATTATACGGAGGCTGCCTAAAACAACCGGCGCCGCCACCGCCATCGCCACAACAGTTGACAGCTGGCTCCTGCCCCTGCAAATCAGTTCGCCGGATGCCCTTCCGCCCGGCACCTGGATTGTTTCCGAGGTGGACAGCGCAATCACCGTAGGCGCCAATGTGCAGTTCGGTCTCGACTTTAACTGGGTAAAAGAAGCGCAGGCCGCAGGCTTGTCCGGTGATATCGGCTTGCGGCTGGAGCTGGGCGCCAAGGCTGCCGCCAGTTTTCAGGCCGGCGGAAAATTTGCCGTGGTGGTGAGCCGGGACTCGGCCGATGAACAAGACCAAAAGATCCGCATCCGCCTGTTCAAACAGCGGCGCAAAGGCTGGAACTTCGCCTCCAGCGCCCAGGGCAGTATAGCCGGAAAACTGGACGACTTCCTGCCGGAAGAATACGACGAGTTTATCAATGCCGTTTTCGGCGTACACGCAGCGCAGATCCTCAAAGACCTGCAAGCCGTTGAAGACTGGACGGACCCACGCAAAGATCTCCCGGGCATGCTCGCCGGGCTCGGCGCCAAATACTTTTTCCCCTTCCTGAAAGATACCACAGGCATTGATCCTGAAAACGCATTTGAACAAGCCAAGGCCAAACTGAAGGAGCTGCTGGACAAATGGCATGAACTGGACCATACGCTGGCTGCTTTTATCTGGAAGCAGGTCGACAAAAAAGCCAACCTGAAAAAGATCGTCGCATTTAACAAAAAACTGAAAAACGCCGATGATGCCAAGGTAAAAGCGTTTTTACAGGAAAAAATTGCCGATGTCCGCTTCTTCCAAACACCGGAAGGGCAATTCCTCCTCGCCATGTTGCCCGAGGAATATCTTCTTTCCCTGCTGACTGACTCCGCGACATTTCAAAAACTCAAATCCGCCGCCCAACAAGCCGCAACCATCCTCGACGGCGGGCCAATGCTGGATATGCTGGCCAAACTGCAGGACAATATTTCGAAACGCCTGAATCTGCAGAAACTGGAACAAGTGGTCAACGATGCGAGTTTTGACGATCTCGACGAGTGGCTGAAACTGAAACTCGCCAGCTTCCTTGACGACAAGCTGAAACTTTCCCGCATGGATGAACTTCGCAGGACGATCAATACGCTTGTGGCAAAAAGGGGCGAGTTCTACAAAAAAGTTCGGGAGGCGCTGAGCAAACAATATGCATACGGCTTCAATGCCGCTTTTCAGAAAAACACCACCAGCGACGCCCTCATCGACCTGAGCTTCGATGCCGCCAAAGGCAGGGTCGGTCCCTTGATCCGGCAGGCTTTGCTGGGGAATTTCGATAAGATCCTGACCAAAAAACAACCCGCCGTCACCCTGCATGCAGCCTCGCTCACGCACGGCATCCGGCAACAAAGTAACGTCACGCTCAACCTGCCCTTCTTCAAAGGAAGCAGCACCCACCTGAACGAGTGCCTGGCCAGGATGGACGCCATCGACGAAGAAGACGGCCGGGTGTTTTTATACGATGTGGATGCGGAAGATGTCGTAGCCAAGAAAAATAAAATGGCCAGCGCCCTGTCCATCGGCGGGCATTTCCGGGTGAAAGGCAATGCCGTGCAGGTACACAACAGCAAGGCCTTATCGTATGCCTATTCTTTTGCCCAATACCGGAAGGGGCTGCGCGCCGCCGACCTGGGTTTCCAGCTCAAACCATACATCGACGCGTATTTACCGATGGCCTTTACCCCCACCTCTGCAACGGATACCGTGGCCGGCCTGGGCGATTGGATAGCCGACCTGGAACGCGAAGTCGAACGCCTCGAACCCAATGGCGCCGGCGTGTTCGGCAACACGCTGCTCAAGATCGAACTGACACTGCCTCCGCAAATTGCCTCGGCCTGGCTGCTCGCTCCGGAGGACAAAAAGGCGCCGGCATACATGGAAATGTCAAAGAACATCCAAGGCCGGCTGAAAGAACTGATCCCGTATTTCTTTTTCCAGGATCCGGAGAATTTTAAAACCCACCTGCCTGCCTACGTGCTGCTGGCCTACTCGGCAATATATCCGGCCAATGCGATCAGTGTACGCAACGGGAGGATCACGGAGGAAAACTCCGATGTGTATTGGGACTGGAAGAGCCGGGATGAACAGGAGGCTATGCTGGGCAACGCAAAGACCCTGGCCAATTTGCGAAACAAACTGCAAAGCGTTTCGGATTACCTGAAAACACGCCCCGGACTCGAGCGCGAAGCCGAGTCGTACCATCCGGATCGCCTGAACAGCATAATTTCCGATGTAATGGACAGCATCAAGCCCGGCCGGAATTTGCCGCACCTGGAAAGTTTGCTCAAAGTGGAAGCGGATATCGTGCATGGGGCCTGGGAAGCCGGGCGCGACCTGGCAGAGTTTGTCCGGAAATCAAAAGACGAGCCCGGCAAGGCCGTTAAAAAACTGGCAGAGTTCGGCGCCGGCATCACCAAAGCCTTTAACAGGGATTTTCGGTCCATTTATGGCGGCGATGCGATCCGGCCCCTAAGTACCCTGGTTTTCATAAATGCGGCAGCGTCGTTCCTCCCGCTGGAGGTCAATGTCAAGCCCGGCGCCTTGTTCGACCTGGTCGTGTTGCGGCAAAATGCGGACCTGCAACTGGAGGGTAAACTAAGGTTGGATCAGTTGCGGTCAAAGGATATCCTGGTGCACAAGCAATTTATCGAGTTGGGAGCGGCGGAGCACTAAAATTTGCCGGCTGTACGTATTGGTGATCAAGCCTAAAATGCTACTTTGAGCCCTTGCTTGAGGGGGGCAGGGTTGGCGCCTTTTACCCCTTTCGAAAAATTGAATACCGGCCATGCTGTACAGAATCTTAAAACCCGTTGTAATCCTTACGCTTAAAACCACGTATCGAAATATTGATCTAATACAGAAAGATCGCATCCCTAAAAAGGGGCCGGTAATTTTCGTAGCCAATCACCCTACTGCTTTTATGGACCCGACCCTGCTGGCTGCCCTGCAGGAACGGCCGGTTAATTTTTTGACACGAGGAGATTTTTACAATAATCCTTTACACGGTTTTTTGCTGAGTCTTTTACATGTACGGCCCCTTTACCGGATGCATGAATCCGGCTTTTCAAAGGTGAAGTCAAACCTGTCCACTTTTAGCAGCCTTTCCAAGGCATTTCGAAAAAACAAAACCATATTGGTTTCGGTGGAAGGAAATGCCACGCATGAAAAACGGATGCGACCCGTTCGGAAAGGCGCAGCCCGCATCGCGCTGGAGGCATTGGAATCAAAAGAAATCGATGAAATTTGCCTGGTGCCGGTAGGATTCAGTTTTACCTATGCGGAGCAGTTCCGCTCGCATGTCATGATCATTTTTGACGATCCCATTAAGGCCAGTGACTATTATCCGGTTTATCTGGAAAACAAGGCAAGAGGCATAAATGCCCTTACAGGCGAGATAAAAAAGCGCCTGGAGGCCAATGTGGTCATTGTGGATGTGGGCAAGGAAGACGTGGCGGAAGCCTTTTTTATCCTGTACCGCTCAGAGCACCCCAGGCCTTTTTGGCCGGTCATCACCGGCAGAAAAGACCAACTGCTCGCGGAGAAAGCCATAGCCGATGGCGTAAATGCGCTGGATGCACCGGATTACGAGGCCTGGAATGCCAGGCAAAAGGCCTATTTTTCAGCATTGGCACAGGCTGGCATAACGGATGCAGCGCTGATACAAAAAAATGCCTGTACCCTCTGGAACAGCATTATTCTTCTGGCCGGATTTATCCCGGCTGTGTTGGGCATCCTTTGGAGCTGGCCACCCATCTTTCCCGGTAAATACCTCGCTGCGAATAAGGTCCGCAGACTCGAGTTCAAGGTGTCCGTCCGCATGGGCGTTTCCATGGGCGCCGTATTGGTTTACAGCTTTTTATGGTTGCTTTTAAGCTGGATCACTTCCAGTTTCTGGCTCGCGCTGTCTGTACCGGTTTTGCTATCGGCGGCCTATTTTAGTATTTGGTATGCCGAGTTATGGCATAAATGGCGACAGGGGAGCCTGCTAAAGCGATTGCCTGCCGGGGCGGTAGCAAGCTTGAAACAAAGCCGCTCTGCCCTGAAAGCGCAGCTGGATAAGTGGGTATGCTTAGGCCCAGGGTAACCAAGATCAATGGCGATACTAACAAAAATCATGCATCAGGCTGGGATATGGCTGTATTCTTGAGCGTCCTTTTACGTTCAACCTACCTGTTGTCATGAAAAAAATCCTGCTATGCTGCGCGGCTCTTGCCTTTTGTCTTTCCTCCGGTGCGCAAACGACTGCCGCTGATTTTGTAAAAAACGATTGCGCCGGAAGAAATCACCATCTGTTTGCCGAACTCGATTCCGGTTATGTCTGTGTCATCGATTTTATTATGTTCGGGTGCCAGCCCTGCGTAACGGGGACCGATGCCCTGAAAGCCATTCACGCCCAGTTTGAGGCTTCCCACCCCGGCAAGGTGCGGTTTTACAGCATGGGCTTTTTGAGCAGCATGACCTGTAACCAGATGGACAACTGGAAAAATGCCAACAAGTACACCCACACCGTTTTTTCCGGCGAAACCGAGCAGGTGAATTATTACGGCGGCATGGGCATGCCCACCATCGTCATCCTCGGGGGGCTTGCAGAGCACAAGGTCTATTACAACCATCAGGGCTATTCCACGGGTGAGAACACGCCGATCATAAACGCGATCAATCTGGCGATCAGCGAAAGCAATACGAGCGCAACCAGCCAGCTGCCGGGTGATAAACAATTCAGCGTTTTTCCCAACCCGTTTGACAACGCCATTACAGTAGACCTGCAATCGGTCCAGGCAACACACCTCATACTTACCGACATGGCGGGTTTGGAAGTCCTGCGCAGCCCTCTCAGCCTGGAACCAGGGCGTACGGAAATAACCCTGCCGGCCGGACAGCTCCGCCCCGGGATTTATTTTATCGGGCTCCTGGACGGCGAGCGGCGCATCGGATTCCAAAAACTGGTAAAGGAATAATCACCGCCCTCCGGTGGCTTTAAAACAACACCTGTTTACCTCTAATGGGATGTCTATGAAGTACGTTATTACCCTCTTGCTTGTCTTTATGCAGGGTGTGGTCGCCCTGGCGCAGTGCTGTTCGCCCGGCAACCCGCTTGGCGGGTCGGCGAATGTTGGCACCCTGGATGCCCGAAGTTTCCGCCTGGTGGCATTCGTGCGGCACAGTTACTCCGACACGTATTTTGAAGGCAGTAAAAAATCTGGAGACCAGGGCACTACGGCCGGTTATTCCTATTTCGGTTCGGTGCTTGCCTACGGCATTACCCGGCGTCTTACTGCAGAAACAGAGCTGGGGATGTTTCTCGACAAACGCAAAACCAATCATGGGCAGGAGCCCGAGCGAACCAGCGGCTTGGCCAACGGGGTATTTTCCCTGAAGTACGGACTCTGGAAAAGTACATTCCGGGAATGGGAACTCACGGCCGGCGCCGGTGTGCGTTTTCCATTTACAAAAAATCTGATCCGGGACGAATACGATTTTCCCCTGAACATGGATGTGCAGCCCTCCACGGGCGCTTTTGGGTTTGTCGGACAATTATTCCTGTACAAGGGGTTTTTCGCCAAGGGCTGGCGCTTTTTTCTGCTCAACCGCTTTGAAAAAAATGCGGCCAACGACATCGGCTACAAGTATGGCGACGCCTTTACCAGCGCTTTTTTTACAAGCCGTAAAATCAACCTGCACTGGATGGCTATTTTGCAGGTCCGAAATGAATGGCGCAAGATTGATCACTGGGAAGGCATAAAACTCAACAGCACCGGCGGCGATGTCGTGACCTTGTCGCCGCAGTTGAATTACAATATCGCCCCCAAATGGAATGTATCCTTTCTGGCAGACATACCCGTTTACCGCAAATACAATCTGGCGCAGTTGAGTCCGAAATACGCTTTCGCAATTAACCTGGTACGCGATTTTAAACCTGCACCCAAGTTCGGCGTACACTGAACCGGGGGCCAATGTTCAATTCCGCAGGTCGGTCCCCCAGGTGAGTTTTTCGCGCAGGGTCTGGAGGAACGATTCGTCCTGCAACTGGATAAGTTTGACGGTAAAATCGTTGCGGCGAACCGCCAGCTGGTGCTGGGCGGTGATCAGTTCAAAGCGGGAATCAAGACTGCAAATAAAATTTTCGGCCCGGCCTTCAATCTCGAAGGAAATGATGGACTGGTCCGACAATACGATTGGGCGGAGGTTCAGGTTGTGCGGCGCTACCGGTGTGATCACGAAATTGCCGGAATTGGGCAGTACGATCGGGCCTCCGCAACTGAGGGAATACGCTGTACTGCCGGTCGGAGTGGCAATGATGATCCCATCGGCCCAATACGAATTCAGGTAATCGCCATTCAGAAAGGTGTGGATCGTGATCATCGAGGAGGTGTCGCGTTTGAGCAACGTACAGTCGTTGAGCGCAAACGGGATATCGCCAAACAAAGACGGCGAGCTCTCCAGATACAGCATTGCCCGCTCATTAATGGTATAGCGCCCCAGGAGCAGTTTGGTGATCGAAATCTTGATGTGGTGCTTGTCGGTGCTGGCCAAAAAACCCAGCCGGCCCAGATTGATCCCCAACATCGGTACGCCGGCATCGCGCACCAGGGTTACGGCGTTGAGCATAGTGCCGTCGCCACCCAACACGATCACAAAGTCGATCCGGTGCACCAGAAAATCGCGGTAGCCGTCAAAACTGGCGTAAGGGCCGGAGAAATGCACATTCCCTTCCAGATCCTGGAGATACGGGGTATAGACATAGGTCGTGACCCCTGCTTCGTACAAGGTATCGAACAAAGCCTGTATGTACGGAAGGTCTTTGTCTTTGTATTGTTTGCCAAAAACGACGACTTGCATAATTGAAGGTGGTT
>CAYVDV010000151.1:0-3163 GCA_964450465.1 uncultured Saprospiraceae bacterium | reverse complement strand
TAAAATAGAAGGACAAAGTAGGAGGAAAAAGCGATTCGGGCAGCTTGCTGCCCTGATTTTTCCGCAGGAAGCTTGTTTCCCGTTGGCATTTGCCTCCCTGATGAACCGGTAACAGGGGCACAAATGCGTTCGCTAATCCCTTGTTTTACCCCGTTCCAGAATGATTTTATGAAGCGGGCTCGAATGCCGGCATTCGGATTTCGGGTTAAAAAAGCAGGACGATCGTTGCGACCGTCCTGCTTTTGAAGCAACTTGGCTTGCATTGGAAAGGGCCAGGGGCCGGGTTCACTGAACAACCACATCCTCCGGAATCACCGGAACGAAATCAAACTGTTCCTGTTTTCCCAGCTTAAGTGCTCCGGGCGACCATTCCACCTGCTGGATCAGCGAGGCATCGCCAATTTTCAGGTAGAGGAAATAGTTGCCGGCGACCATCCCGTCGAGATTGATCCTTTCAGCCAGCGCTTCCTTTCCGGATATTTTTTGTTCGAATGCAGCGGGTTCTCCAAACGTACTGAGCTGTACCACGGTGTATTGCCGTTGCAGGTTAGCTATTTGCAAACCAATTGAAGTATTGTCTTCATTGGTGATCCGGAGCATAGCCGGTTTTTCACTGCCGGCATACATAAGCCGGCTTTTCACTGCCTCGGCCGGGTCGGTCATTTTGAAGAAAGCTACATCGTACATATCTACCCGAAACGCCTGCGTGTACATCCCTTTCGCGTTTTGTACAAAGCAGAGGTAATTGCCTTCGGGCAAGGCGCTCAGGTTATATTTTTTGGCATAGCCCTGCTCATTCCACACGTATTCCGAGAACCAGAACTTCCCGCTCATGTCCTGAATGGCAATATGGGTGCGCTGTTTTTGGAGGTTGGCAAGGTGCATTTCAATCGTCTTGGCATCAAAGCCCCTGTTTATCCGAACAATCATCGGATTTTCTATCATAAAAGATACGGCAAACAGGGACACTGCGGCCACAAGAAATGCCAGCAGATACTTAATTTGCCTTTTCATACCGTTTAACTTTAAAAATGAAAAATTGGGTTCAGAATATACCCGCTCTTTTGGTTTGGGTATTCAAAGTTAAACAGTATTATACCCGGATTTTCAATGACCGGGAAGAGCTCCGGTTATGACGCCGGTCATTGGATTTTTACGGACTTTACCACATAATTCAGTCCAGGTACTTCGTTCACTGCGACCATTCGGTCGGCATCCGGTCCCAGCGGTGTTTTTTCAGTTCCTGGTGCAACAGAGGAGGCAGGCGCCGGTCGTCGCTGGCGGCGATATTCATCTCGACATGCGGTACCCGGCGCATGCCGGGGATGATGGTATGCACATCGTCGTTACACAGGATAAAGCGCAGGGCCATTTCCGCCATCGACATACCGGGAGGAACGAGCGGCCGGAGGGCGTCGGCATGTTCCACGCTGGACTTGAGGTTCTCCGGTACGAAATACGTGGCGCGCCAGTCTCCGGGTTCAAAAACGGTGTCTTTGGTCAGATTGCCGGTCAGGGTGCCTTCGTCGAACGGGACCCGGGCGATCACGCCAATATCGAGCTGGCGGCAGAGCGGAAAGAGCCGGTCTTCCGGCGCCTGATCAAAAATATTGTAAATCACCTGGACGGCATCGATAAGGCCGGTTTGCAGGGTTTGGAGGGCATTCTCCGGCTCCCAGCGGTTGATGCTGATCCCGAAGTGGCGCACTTTACCGTCTTGTTTCAGTTTGAGCACGGCTTCCTTCCATTCGTCGCGTTCCGCCCAATGGTCTTCCCACACGTGAAACTGCTGCAGGTCGATACAATCGATGCCTAGGTTCTGCAGGCTTTTTTCCGTGTATTCAATGATGTGCGCTGCCGGGAAACACTCATCGAGGGAGAACCAGGATTTGGATGGCCACTTGAAATTTTTGGGCGGGATTTTTGTCGCAACGAAAAGACGTTCTTCCGGATATTTCTTCAGCAGATTAGCCAGAATCTGTTCGCTTTTGCCGCGCCCGTAGCCCCAGGCCGTGTCGAAAAAATTACAGCCCAGTTCGACAGATCGCGCCAGCGCCCGGTCCACCTCCTCCGGGTCGGTACCCGGCCAGCCGGCCAGGCCCCACATCCCGTAGCCAATCTCTGATGCGGAAAAGCCCGTTCGGCCAAATTTGCGGTATTGCATGTGTTTGAATTTAAACAGTAAAAGATATAACCCTGCAGGCTTTAAAGGCGAGCGCCAAATTAAAAAATCCCGGCCATTCACTATAGCGCCAAACTGGTTTCGATTCCGCGAACCAGACGGAACCAAAATTTCCAAAAACCTTATCTTGCCGGGCTTATGAACAGACTACGTTGGTTTTTTCCGCTTTGGGACAAATCTCAAAGCAACGGCAAGTTCACGGATCTTAATCCGGAAAGTATTTTGGAAACAATAGCGCGGCTTGAGCAACGGATTGCGGCGCGCTTTCCGGATTCCGGGTTGTTGCAGGTATGCAAGGAATTCCGGAACCTGGCGCACCAATCGGACAAGCTGGCACGCCAGCTGGGTCCTCCGATCTGGCCACTGCGGGTGGTAATGATCGCTGCTGCGGGCTTGTTGATCTTTGTTGCCGTGGGGGCTGTTATGGTCCTTGCCGAGCGTTTTTCACTGGATACGGAAAACATTGCCGAATTGCTCCAGGCGACCGAAGCCGGGATCAATGAGTTGATCTTCCTTGGCCTGGCCCTGTTCTTTTTGATCAGCCTGGAAACCCGCATCAAGCGTCATTCCGCCCTGCAGGCCCTCCATCAACTGCGATCGATTGCCCACGTGGTGGACATGCACCAGCTGACCAAAGACCCGGCCCACTTGCTTGCCCAGTTTCGCAACACCGAGTCCTCGCCCCTGCGCACCCTCTCGCGTTATGAACTTATGCGGTACCTGGACTATTGCGCCGAAATGCTGGCCCTTGACAGCAAGATATCGGCCCTCTTTGCCCAATATATGGATGACCCCGTTGTATTGAATGCCGTAAACGATATAGAATCACTTACCCAGGGGCTCTCCGGCAAGATCTGGCAGAAGATCATGATCCTCGATCTGGCCGACGAAGAAAGCCGCTTGCTTGGGGATTAAATGTTAAAACCACCGCAAAACCTTTCGAATAACCCCAAAAGTTGTTTCTTCGCAGCCGGTTCTTGC
>CAYVDV010000150.1:0-10926 GCA_964450465.1 uncultured Saprospiraceae bacterium | reverse complement strand
CTTAAGGGGGAAGCCTGTTTGCCAGCAGGATAAATTTTGTAATACACTCGTTCCAAAGCCGTTGGCGGAGAAGTGCCTTCGTAGTCCATATTCGGAGCTCCCCAACGATTGTTGTATGTGAACCTTAGTTTTTGATTGATTGGATTATAACTACCGTCTGGCGCCAGTTTTAATTCACGATAAGATTTAAAGGCACCTGTGGGAGGCATGGCCATTGCCGCTGTTTCTCCAATTTGGAATATCCAGACTTCTGTCACTCCTAATTCAAAATCACCTGCTTTGGCCGACACTTGCCAGGCATACGTTTTGCCCATTTCCAGCGGCGGGGCGTCACCCGGATATGGAAGGTTGGTCCCGAAAAGCGCACGGCGGTTAAAAAGTGGAATGTTTTTTTCGAGGGCTTCGGCTGCATCTTGCTTCTCTTTTACTTCTACTAAGATCAATGTATACTCAATAGGCGTTGTTCCGGGAGGAAATGGAGGTTTCCAGGTCAGAATAGGAGTTGTGGTAGTAATGTCTTCTCCATTAAATGGACTGAGCAATTCGGGTGGGCTAAACGGTTTCACTGTCTCTTCCTGGCAAAATTCACCCAGCAATAGGCTGGTGTTGGCGTCTGCCACCCGATAGCAAATAATGTAATTGCCGTACGGAAACCGCCCTGTGCTGCGCAAAACCTTTGTGGCGACACCAGCACCGTACTGTATTTTTGCGCCCGACACATTGAACATCGGTCGATTATTGCCCTGCAACAAATTAAAAGCAGGAGAAGTGGCTGACAGTACCAATTGATGCTGAGCATCTTCCACCGTCAATTCCAGTTGCGTATTAACAACCTGAGACTGTGAACTAATCAAGTTCACCCGCCAAATATCATCCAGCGTAAAGTACCCTTCCTGGTGCGGCATAGGCACGATCGCAACTTGCCCGATTACGGAAAAAGCAGTTACGCCCATCAAGAATATTGTGGCAATTCGTTTCATGCTTCAAAATTTGGGGAATCAAAACTGCCATTCGGCAGATGAATTTATATATAATTGATTTTTCTCGCCATTTGATACACCTATTAAATAAGCTCCGCTAAAACCTACCCTGAGACCGTTTCGAATACTAAATTGTATGCCGCCGGAACCGCCAGCCAAAAGCCCGGAACCATAGAATCTCTTTACTACCTGAATTCCTTGTATGATCTGTATATTTTTCATCATAAATGATTGGCTAACATCCATATTGAAATCGCGTACCAACCTTAGATCATCTTTGTCCATTCCAATATTTGCCGAGACCGTTATTGAATATTTGTCAGATGTATAGGTTTGCGTCAACATTCCATACCACAGGCCGGTCACCATACTTGTATCGCCATATTGCGATTGATCGGAGTAATTTGTCAATTGTAACATTGTCATCCATTGCCCCTTTTTTCCACGTGGGAACACCCATTGCGCGCCAAGAGTAGCCAAATTCAATTGATATACCGTTGCATCCGCCCCAGGTACGTTTTGCAGGTAAAAACTTGGACTGTAACTCACCCAGGCCCTGCTACCATATTTGTTGAAGCGGTATGATATTTCTCCTGAAAATTGATCCTGTTGAACACCAGGAGTAACATTAGTGGCGGTGTTTGTTGTACCTTTGGCATACGATATTTTCACTTGTCCACGGTTGTGCAGAAACCTTTGTTTCCCATCCAGCCGGATTGTATTCCTATTGTTTATCAAAAATAAATTGCCCAGCGTAACAAAATTGCTTCCAACAGTCTGATAACCAACTGTGTATTCCGATTGCCCTTTTTTATCTCTCCAGCCAAACCTCAGCAGCCCCGCCATATTGTTTCCTTCTTGTACGGATTTATCATACATACTACCCAGTAATTCTTTTGTCGACGATGTTCCGGTAAAATCAGCGTTTGAAACGCTCCCTGTAAGTTCGATGAATACTTCCTCCGAAACCAGGTATTTTGAATCCAGAGAGATTAAAACATTGCGCTTGGGGAATGTGGAATATGCAGTATCCATTGAAGCCTCAGGCACCTGTATAGAAGAGAATGCCAAATGGAGATGACTTTTTTCTGGCACACCGATACCACTTTTTACATGTAGTATCTTTCGACCTTCACCAGCCAGCCTTAAATTCCGTATATAATCAGGAAGCCGGCGTTGTTGTCGCCCTTCTTTGCCATAATTTAATGAGGCATAGTACCCATTACGTCGTATTTCCAATCCGATCCCATGCAGCGGCACACTCGATACATCAAAAGGCGAACCTCTTATTCGGAATGAACCCAACCTAAACTGACTGAAATTGAGCAATAAAAACCTCCAATTCCGTTTCCCGGCATATTTTTGAGTATACTCGTGCATCGATCCAGCCTGCAATTTTTCTTCCAACACTTTTTGCCGTTCCAGCACTTTGACCCGCCATTGTTGTAAAACCTGTTGCGTTTCGTTCCATTTCGATAACCCTGCATTATATAGAGAATCTACACGAAGCTCTGTTCGTTCGATGCCGTCTCGCAATCGTTGCAAACTATCCAGTAGCACGGAGTCTTTTCTGGGTTGCATAGCATTCCTCAGTGAGTCAATATGGTGGAAGAGGGTGGCCTTTCTTGCCTGATATGCGTCACTCAACAAAACCTTGCGGGAGGATTGAATTGAAAAGTTCTCTTTCATGGATTGTCGTTGTTCATTCTCAAGGTCTTCAAAGGTCTCCTGTATCGCTTTTTTACCGAGTTGCTCTTTGTATCTATTTAAAAGAGCCTCTTGGTTAAACTCTATCCCAATTGTAGACAATCGGCTGTTTACCTGATTGTTTTGAAGAATTAAATCGCCAAATACTCCAACAGGTAGTCCAGCAATTTCCAGTTGATGTTCCAATCGTAAATTTGAGTACAGCCCTTCGCCAAAATATGAAGCCGATTGCCCGGATGCGTAAAAATTATTTGTCTCGAGATTCCACCGGGGTTGTGTTATCTTGTTCAAATTTAATATGTCGCCAAAATAGTCAGACATCCATTTTTCCTTTATCGTTGATATGGCCATAGAATCTGCCAACCCATAAAAGTTTTCTAAATTTATCGACATAGTATCTACTCCGACCGCTTTTGCAGACAGACGTTCGATAGGCGCAATAAATCCCTGCCCCTGACTGATGTACACAGTACATAGCAGGAATAAACGCATCAGTAGTCGCATATGCACTACAAGTTAATGCTTAGACTAATGAAACACAACAAAGGGAAAAAAGCGGTTTTGGAAATACAGGAAAGAAAACCGAAAGATTAAAATAAAAGAACTTATCAGTAAAGATAAATTATGTTTTTTAATAAATCAAAATTTATTATTATTCTTTTTTCGTTAATTTTTAAATTTTAACACTTGCAATGTGTCTCAAAGGGGATTGTTTGGTTTTTGTGTTAAACCCTTTATGTAATTAAAATGTTATTTTGGTTCTTTCTGCTAAGAATTTTTGATTCAATTATTCGATGCCGCTAAATTCTATTTTTTGCTAACTACCCCCACGATTAATTGTTTTGTAAATTCGAAGCAGATGTAGGTTTGAAAACAATAATAAGTAGGTGTAATAATTGGCGAAAGCAGGGCATGGTGGATGAAAATCATGATGCTGGATATAACATATCGCTTTAGTAGCAAGGGTACCCAATCGGTTTTGAGCATCGAATTCCACTACGTAGAACATTGTTTTTTCACCAGTATCGCTTGTTTGGAACAATGGGCAAAAAAGGATGTGGTTCGACGAGTCAGAGGGTAAAGGAGAGCCTCAATATCTTTTATCGACCGCTTCACTACAACTTCCAGTCGCTCGACGCGCTCTTCCAAATCTTCCAGCCTTCCTTTTCCTGTGACGCGAGGCTCATTCACTTCGGTGGGTTTCTCCTGCGCCCCCTTAATAAACATCTCTCCATCGCCGGTTAACAGCCAGTGGAGGTTCACCTCTTTATGCGTTTGAAGTATACGATTTGATACTTCTTCTGACACCTTACTCTCCCCATTTACCATCCTCCTAATATTAGGTCGTCTCGATTGCCAGATTTCCTTAATTTTGTAAAAAATTTGAAACAGGGTTGTTGTAAAATTAGTTGACCACGATGTCGCTGAAAAGATTGACACCGAGTTCTCCGGTCTGCAAAAAGCCGGTATTGTTTTTATTTGTACCCGCAAGGGGGGGGTAAGAAGATGACTGGACAGATGAAGACAGCATGCACTATAATTGTTATCTACTCACCGTACTAAGAGTTCAGGAAGTCTCAAGATGTCAGGCCATTGATGCTTGAAAAGGCGAAGGAGAGGTCAACGGGCAGATTACGGTGAATAGAAAAACTTACAAATATGATTCCAATCTTCAATTCCACGATGGTTAGGTTGAATGAAAAACGTTTCTCGGCACCCGTCAAAATTCACAGTTGATTCAATTCCAACGTGGCACAGTTAACAGTACAGCTGATGACTTTGTCCCATGCCCAAGGACATGTGCAGGATTAGATACTTTCCAGGAATTGTACAATCAATTTATTTTTCCCGGTTTGATGCTAATGCCAGGTGTATGGCTCGAAAAGACAGCGGCTTTCGGAACTAAAAAGGAATCCAAACAAACCTCTACTAGTTGTACGAAGCATGAAACTATAGGCAAATCCATTGACGGCAAACCCAAATGAAACCTCGATATGGTGCACTTCCTGCTCCAACTTGCCGTTGATCGGAAACAGGAGGCGAAGAAGTTGTGAGAACTGAGTTTGTCGTTACTCCTTGAACCTGTTCATTATGAATATTCAAAGTCTCTCTGGCTTACAAAGCCTATTAACTCATCGCAAAGGTGGCGTTTATAATATTCGTGGGATACTTTTTCAAGTCCACTACACCCTATGGCGGCTTTTGCACGAATTTGCGAAGGATACAAAAGAAGAGCAACTCTTTCAACTGGAAGGAATCGAGGACTTGGATTATTATCTTGATTTCCAAAATGAGCACATTCAAGTTAAGTGTCTGGATAAAAACCTTGATGCAAACGGGTTTGGAGGGGATATTTTACCCAGCCTGTTGGAAGTTTTTGAACAAAAGCCCGACAGCCTCTTTTCGATCGTAACGAATGTACATATTGCACAAGGGCATCTCAAAAAATTGCACTTAGCCAACCAAGGCACCACACTTTTGCCAAATGATAGTTTCACATTTTGGTGCGATAAAATCAGGAAAATCAGACCTGGTTTAGATGAATCCACATGCCAAAAATTTTTGTCGAGCATTTCATTCTTCCAGAAAAAAGAAGAAGCACTGTTGGATGAATGTCGCCAAATGCTCATCAAACAGCATAACATTCTAAATGGAAACGAGGACCAGTACCTGCGGGCGTTGTGCTACTTCTTACTCGTGTCATCTCCCAACAAAATGGAGGTAAGAAGATCAAATGTGCTCCGAATTATCCAGGAAACCTCGGATACAATCTCCAAAGGAGTAGCGAATCTGGCTGTGAGAGAAGGTTGGATTGAGCAGGTATCGTTTGAAGCATTGGAAGATGATATGCTGCGATTCAGTTTTTTTGAAGGCAAACCTGCCCGCCCCCACCACATTGCCGCGAACCTGCCAGCTGAACGACCTCGTTGGCAGCAAGAAATTACTGACTCAATTAAAGATTTTGATGTAACTGTAATAAAATCTGCCAGTGGGCAGGGGAAATCTACGCTGGCTTGGAAGACGGCTCAACAAATGATGAATCGAGCGGGATTCTCTGTATTTGAGTTGCAGGAACTACGAAGAGAAGGCATCCAAGATGTAGTAAGGTTTCTCGAATCAAGGTTGAGATGTGGATACATGCCCTTAATAGTCATTAATGGCTTAAACGAGCAGGTACGAGATTGGTCCGACCTTGCCATCCGTGCGCAAAAACTATGTGGCGTAAAATTTTTGGTGACCACTCGGGAAGAAGACTGGTTTAGATATGGCACTAATATCGCGCGGTTAAATTTAAAACCGATAAATATTGATTTATCCGAAGAAGAAGCGCAGCAAATTTTTCATCTTTTCCAAAAATCAGGGCATTTGCATACCAGTCTTACTACTTGGCAACCTGCCTGGGAAAGAGTAAAACAGCAAAAACTATTACTCGAATACATTTTTCTGCTCACACAGGGAAAAATGATAACCGAACGCCTCAGTGAGCAACTTGCCCAATTTCGTAATGACCGGAATGAAGCGGCCAAAAAAGCCATTCTCCGCTTGGTGTCCGTAGCGGATGTACTACAAATCAAACTCCCTGCTGGTAATCTGCTTCGATTTGTGCAAGATGGAATTGGATTTCAAGGCGACCGGGGAACTGTATTGGCCAGTCTAAAAAATGAGTATCATGTTCTTTTGGATGGCCGCCCGTTTGTAGAGGGGCTTCACCCGGTTCGTTCCGGGCATCTGTCTGACCTTTTACACGGAAACGAAGGGTTACCGCTTGCTGATACCCTGATTCAACTTATTTCAGTCATCGAGCCTGAAAACTTATTTGCCTTCGCGGCGCAAGCGCCTACTTTACTGCCCTACGAGAAAGACAGACGGAATTTCCTCATTGTACTCGCCTCCCATTTTAGCCAAAGGCCATATCGAGAAATCTCGGAGGGCATTTACGGCATCTATGCCTACGAAGCGCAAACGCATTGGCTGCAAAATCGACAGGTATATGATTTAGTTACAGATGCCGGGATAGAGTTGTATGTGTACACCAAAGTGCCATTTGCCGGACCAGAATTGCAATTTGAAGTCATTGACGAATTGAACCCCAACTTTTCCAAAATCAAAAACACCATTACCGATCCTGATCTGAGTTTGGAGAAGTCGAACATTGGATTCTTCTTGCAATTTCTGCATCAAAATATTGGCGCCGGTTCTTTACAAGCGGAACTAACAGGGTTGACCCATCTCGACAGATGGTTCATGAGGGTTGGTTTAAATACAAAGTTGATTGGTCTGCTCTCCGTCGAGCATTTGGAAAGTGCGCTGGAAACCATGCAAATTGGCCAGTTGGGAGAGTTGCTTTATGGCGTTTTTCTGGTGAATGAAACGCTTTACCGAGAGTTCTATGAGCAGTTTGGTAAAAGGCTCATTATTCGACTTCGGCAACAGACAAATACCCTAACCATTGAACCGAATGGAGACGAGGTCGAAATCCGCTACATCGTTGACCAGCAACAAAACGTTAACCAGCAGAGCGTGTCACGAGTTGAAGCCATTGCCTACTGCTTACCACAATTTAGGCAGTTCAGTATTGCAGGATTGTACTTCCCTAATCCTTTTATCTTGCATTTAGTGAGCCAGAATGACGATTCCATAAAGAATGCTCGCTGGGACGGATGGTTAAAACACGATAAATTTTCGGTAAGAGGTAATCAGAGTTGGTCAAATCAAGTACTAAGCAATTACCAGTTTTCGACCCAATTTGAATGGCAACAGTATTGGTTTAGTCTTCGGAAAAAGGCAGTCGAATGGGTCCGGCAAACAACCCGGTGCCTCGAAAAAGTACTTCAAAATAATCCGGTATTCCATCAAGAGGAGAAGCTATTGCAAGAACTTCATACAGCCCTTTTGGCTTTCAAGAAACAAGGGCGCCGCATTCGATATGATGAAGATTTTTTTACCGAAGAAAAATTTAAGGAGGACGTGAAAAAAGTGCAGGCTTGGCAAATTGTCTTCGAAAACGTTCTAAATCAGACCTTTCCCAACGTCGGAGATGATAACTCTTGCAGAGTTTATAAGGTCAACACCAGAGAATCCGCAGTTAAACTGGCTGATATGCAGGAGGCTTTTCAGAAAATAATATTTGCAACCGGAAACTATTTCAAGACAGATGAACTGACTGGGGCAGAGCGTTCAGCCTTTCATTACCTGGCCGACCTTGTCGAATTTTTCGTGGATGTGTGGAGATCCAAACGCTCAAAAATAGACAAACCGCGTAATGAAATACGTATTTGGAAAGAGCAAAAATGGCGTGAGGAATTAGGGTATTTATATCAAGTCCAGACCACTTTCGAGGAAAATCTGGGTTTTGAACTGTTGCTGCCTGAATCTTTTGTAGAGGACGGGATTTTAAAAAGTTTAGTATTGGGCATTCAGGATATCGAGCTGCAAGACTTTGAGTATCAACTTGATTTAATGCTCCCTTATTTGTCTGAGTTGAAAAACTCCAAAGCAGACTTCATATACTTAGTGCCCGTAAAAGAGGGTTCTACTGTAGGAAATATGGCCATTCGTTTCAATAGAGAGTTGCTTCAACAGGTGGAAGAAGCATTTTTAGGGGAACGCACGGAATTCACCATTACGCCGCTACCTATATTCTTGACAAAGGGGATTCTACACCCTTTAAACGGTGTTTCTCTTCAAGAAGTAAATCCGGGGTCGGAAATCAAAAGTTACTTGACTGTTTTGCATGAATATTTGTGGCAGTATTCAGAAGTTAGAAAACGACTGACGCAATCAGACTTTGAAATCAAAATATGGCGAACCGGCTTATTGGTTGAAATAGAGCGGAAAGCACGAGCAACACTCGAATCGGTGCGTAACGATTTGTATTTTTTTCAAAAATACCAGTCTATTGTTGACGATGTAATAGATAGGAACGTTGAGTTTGGCCAGGAGGCTTGTGCAAAATATTTTGAAGAAGACATAAAGGCATAAATAAATCTCGTAGCCTCACACCACTTGCCACTCCCCACCTGCGTAGCGGCTATGCTTCACTGTGCAGGCATCGAAAAAGGGTCGCCCATCTCGCACCACCTTTGCTAATCTCACCCACAAACGGTTAACGTGCGGGGGGCGTCTACGAGCCCAACCAGCGCAGGCCGCCTCCCGAGACCTCGGGGCCAACCCATAGAAGCGGGGTGACATGCGCCCGAATTTGCCGCCGCCCCGCATCGTTATTCCCATCTGCAACTTCAGAAATTCATCCAGTCCAATCAAGGTACGGTTAAAATCACTTCTATCAAAACATCCGGAGCCACCGGGGCGATTTCAATTCCATTACGGTACGGTTAAAAGGTACAAAATAAACGTGTGTACCCATTACAATCAGGAATTTCAATTCCACTACGGTACGGTTAAAAGAAATGCTGCCACAATTACAGCGCCTGCGAAGCTTGATTTCAATTCCACTACGGTACGGTTAAAAGGTCGGCTTGATGCGTTCCAGTGATCCGGTTTTGAAATTTCAATTCCACTACGGTACGGTTAAAAGATGGCTCTGCACCGATAAAAACGGCGTAGTGCACGATTTCAATTCCACTACGGTACGGTTAAAAGCCAAGCAGATTTTCGCCGGGCTTAAAACAGCATTTTCATTTCAATTCCACTACGGTACGGTTAAAAGAGTTTTGACCCGACCTACCTACAAATAAATTACTATTTCAATTCCACTACGGTACGGTTAAAAGAATGCACCATGAGGTACAAAATCCAGCCGTCTTTATTTCAATTCCACTACGGTACGGTTAAAAGAACGGAACTCGGGCTGGATGGGGGGCAACAACCCAAAATTTCAATTCCACTACGGTACGGTTAAAAGAATACTACCTGCTAAAAAAGAGGGCGGCTTTACATATTTCAATTCCACTACGGTACGGTTAAAAGGGGGATGGTCCGCACGTCATTGTCCGTGAATTCGACAGATTTCAATTCCACTACGGTACGGTTAAAAGATCGCGACATATCCGGCAATCTCCTCTCTTGCGGATTTCAATTCCACTACGGTACGGTTAAAAGGTAGAACGGGAAACCTTGCCGGATTGCTCGATAAATTATTTCAATTCCACTACGGTACGGTTAAAAGCGTTTGTGATTCAAATGCTGCTTAATGCAGCGCAATTTCAATTCCACTACGGTACGGTTAAAAGCACCAAAACTATCACAAATCGGTATGGTATAAGTTATTTCAATTCCACTACGGTACGGTTAAAAGCGGCGCTTCTCGCGCCCTTCGTCAGGACAACAAAAATTTCAATTCCACTACGGTACGGTTAAAAGGCGGCGCTTCCCGCGCCTTGCGGCAGGACAACAAAAATTTCAATTCCACTACGGTACGGTTAAAAGCAGAAACGGAATCAGGGTTAAACGAATTCGGGTAATTTCAATTCCACTACGGTACGGTTAAAAGACCAATGCCGAATAAGGTATTTATCCTTGATAAAACCATTTCAATTCCACTACGGTACGGTTAAAAGGTTTATAATTTGGTTAATCAGGTTGCGGAAATAGTTAAATTTCAATTCCACTACGGTACGGTTAAAAGTCGCGGTGATCGGTAATTCGTAGCACACGTTGCTGTATTTCAATTCCACTACGGTACGGTTAAAAGGGTCAGGCTTGTCGGATCGAGTCGCACCTGGGGCTTATTTCAATTCCACTACGGTACGGTTAAAAGGGTTTCTGCCACAAATAGAAACGACAGTTATAGTGCATTTCAATTCCACTACGGTACGGTTAAAAGTGGTGCCGAGCGATACAGATTGCGCGGTGTTGCCGGATTTCAATTCCACTACGGTACGGTTAAAAGGGAACATCACCACGACGTCGAATTGCTTGGTTTCCATTTCAATTCCACTACGGTACGGTTAAAAGTGGAAGCGGCGGGGCGGCTTGGCATGAGTGAAATATTTCAATTCCACTACGGTACGGTTAAAAGCGGCCTCTGCCGTCCATCCTTTAAAGTTGCTCATAACATTTCAATTCCACTACGGTACGGTTAAAAGATAACCGGCACCGCACAAACAGAACTACTTATCGACTATTTCAATTCCACTACGGTACGGTTAAAAGTCTTTTTGCTGGCAGTAATTCGCCCTTGCTGTTTACATATTTCAATTCCACTACGGTACGGTTAAAAGTCTACAGAGATTACTCACTCAGAAAGTACGGAAGATCGTCTTGTACGGTAAGATGA
>CAYVDV010000149.1:0-10974 GCA_964450465.1 uncultured Saprospiraceae bacterium | reverse complement strand
CGATCATCGAAGCCCACCGGGCCCGTACCGTGATCGTCATGAAGCGCTCCATGGGTAAAGGCTTTGCCGGCGTTGAGAACCCGCTCTTCTTCCGCAATAATACGCGTATGCTCTTCGGCGACGCCAAAGCAAGTCTGCAGGCCTTGGTAAACGAGTTCAAAGGAGGCGCATAGCATAGAATAAATCACCACAGGTTACACCGATCAACCCGGGTTTGCAATAAAAAACCCGGGTTAATCGGTGTAACCTGTGGCCATAAAGGCTCAGCTGCCTTCAACGCTGTTGCCTTTAGCATAATTGAGCACGTTGAGGATCCGCTCAGGCTTTTTGCTCCCAAAGCTCAATTTTATTCCCTTCCGGGTCCAGTATCCAGGCGAATTTCCCGAATTCATCTTCCAGGCACTCCCCCACTACCGTAACGCCCTCCAGGTGCAGTTGCGCTACCAGTGCGTCGAGATCTGCTACGCGAAAATTGATCATGAACGGATTAGGAGATGGATCAAAATAGTCCGTCTGTTCCTTGAACAGACTGAATACAGAATATGGCCTTTTCGCCCCGGTGGATCCTTCCTCCCAATAGAATTGTGCCCCCCAGGACTCCATCGGAATACCCAGGCGTTCCTGATACCAGGCAAGCATCTGTTCCCTGTCGCGACATTTGAAAAAGATGCCGCCAATGCCGGTTACGCGTTTCATTGATTGATTAAGTTGCGTTAATGATTGCCGTAAAGGTATAAAGGATTATTTTTAAAACAATTTATTTTAAATTATTC
Source organism: uncultured Saprospiraceae bacterium (assembly GCA_964450465.1). Lineage (GTDB taxonomy): Bacteria > Bacteroidota > Bacteroidia > Chitinophagales > Saprospiraceae > M3007. The sequence continues at coordinate 10,201 of CAYVDV010000149.1, read as the reverse complement.
TGCGTTAACATTTTTCAAAGCATTCGCGGATGCTAGGCCAACTTTCCTATTTTTGCCCGGCTCTATGGAAAACACACTTCGACAATTTCGCGAAGTCATCTCGCACTGCCGCGAACTCTTTTTAAAAAAAACAGCGGACTATGGAACGGCCTGGCGCATCCTGCGCCCGGCAAGTATCACCGACCAGTTGTATATCAAAGCATTGCGGATACGCAGCATTGAAGAAAAAGGGGCACAGCGCGTAGCCGACAGCATTTCGTCGGAATTTGTCGGTCTGGTCAACTACAGTGTGCTGGCCCTGATCCAACTGGAACTCCCTGCCGACGCCCCGCTCGAACTGAGTACCGATGAAGCGAGTACCCTGTACGACCGGCAGGTGAAAGCCAATATCAACCTGCTTCAGGATAAAAACCACGACTATAGCGAGGCCTGGCGACTCATGCGGATCAGCAGCATGACCGACCTGATCCTCCAGAAACTTTTACGCATCAAACAGATCGAGGACAATGCAGGGCAAACGCTCGTGTCCGAGGGTCTGGAAGCCAATTACCGGGATATTATCAATTATGCCGTCTTCGCCCTTATCCGACTGGAAGAAGGCGCCTGAAACGGACTCAACCTCTTCAAATTATGACTTCTCTTCCTACGCTGCTTATTTCTTTCGCCATCATTGGGTTGGTGCTTACCATCCTGACCCGCCTGGCTAAAAAAACGAAAAACACCTTCCTGAGCTTCCTGCAATACTTCTGTGGGGTCTGGTTTGCTTTTTCCGGACTGGTGAAAGCGGTTGACCCCATCGGAACGGCGTACAAAATGGAAGACTATTTTGTACAGTTTGAAAGCACCTTTGAAGGCCTGCAGAATGTGTTTGCCAAACTGGCGCCTGTTTTCCCATTCCTGTCGCAATACAGCACGGGATTTTCCATTTTCATGATCGTCCTGGAGATCGCGCTTGGCGTGATGCTGATCCTGGGTTATACCCGGCGTACGACGGCCTGGCTGTTCACGCTGATCGTAGTGTTCTTTACTTTCCTGACCGGGTTTACTTACCTGACCGGATTTGTACCGACGGATGCCAACTTTTTTGACTTTGCCAAATGGGGACCCTATGTAGAGGGCCAAATGCGCGTAACAGATTGCGGCTGTTTCGGCGATTTTATTAAACTAAACCCACGCATCTCCTTTTTTAAGGATCTCGGCCTGCTCATTCCCTCCTTTATCTTTTTGTTCCGCAGCAAAAACATGCACCAGTTATTCACCCCGAGAGGCCGGAATTTCTTTGTAGGGCTCACGGCGGTAATTTCGCTGTTGTTTTGCCTCCAAAACACCTACCGCGACCTGCCGGTAGTAGACTTCCGTCCGTTCAGGGTGGGTGTGAATATCCGTGAAGCCAAAGCCATGGAGGAAGAGGCGCGCGGAAATATTGAGATCATCGGCTGGGTCATGGAAAACACGAACACCGGAGAGGTGAAAAAAGTTATGATCCCCATGGAACGCTACAAAGATCTGGTCGCGCAATACCCAAAAGAGCAGGGCTGGAAGGTGAAAGACCAGATCAAAACAGAGCCTTTTATTGAAAAGGATGGCCAGCGCATCATTGTCCCGGAAACCAAGATCAGCAACTTTTCCATCGAAAGTGAGGATGGCGACCTGACCGAAGATATCCTCAACAATCCGGGATACAGCCTGATGATCATCGCGTACCATTTTTATGGACAAAAAGCGATGGAAACCATAGTGGTACAAGACACAACGTGGGCATACGACACGCTGCAGGTAAATACGGACTCCATGCAGATCCAGGCCAGGGTCGCAGAAATCACACCCCGTAAAGTAAAACAGGAGACCTTTATTACCGATGCCGATTACGGTGATATTTACCGGCAAAAAGTAAATCCCCTGGCTGTCGCCGCCGAAAAAGCGGGCTGGAAAGTCTTTGCGGTGAATACATTCCAGGACAATGAAGTGGCCGGACTCTTCCGGCGCAGTATCGAAGCCAACTACCCCTTCTATCACGGCGATGACAAACTATTGAAAACGATCATCCGCTCCAACCCGGGTGTAGTGGTACTAAAAGACGGGAAAATACTGGCCAAATACCACATGCGGCATTTGCCGGACCCGGACGGGCTCCTGGGGCAGTTTAAATAGTGCGCCAAAATCCTATCTTTACACCCGGCTAACCAAACGACATGCGATTCGCAGACTACCACATTGCGCCGGAGATCAAGCGCAACCTGGAAGAACTCGGCTTTAAACGGCCCACCGACATCCAGTTCAAGTCGATCACACCCATTCTCAAGGGAGAGGATGTACTGGCTATTGCCCAAACCGGCACCGGCAAAACAGCTGCTTTTGTGATCCCCACGCTTCACCTGCTGCATGATCGCAAAAAGTCTGCCCGGCCCGCAGGCATCAAATGTGTGGTTATGGTGCCTACCCGCGAACTGGCCCTGCAGATCACCGAAGTATTTCAACTGCTTGGCCGGCACACCCGCGTGCAGACCTTTTGCGTGTTCGGGGGTGTGGAACAGGGACCTCAGATAGCCCGGCTGGAGCAGGGTATCGACATTCTGGTAACTACCCCGGGGCGTATGTTCGACCTCGTTAGCCAGGGGTTTATCAAACTGGACAAAGTCGAGATGCTCATCCTGGATGAAGCCGACCACATGCTCGATCTGGGTTTCATCAAAGATATCCGCGACATGATCCGGTTTTTGCCGAAAAAACGGCAAACACTGTTCTTTTCCGCCACGATCAATGAAACCATCAAAAAACTGGCCTACTCGCTGGTACATAAACCCATTCGCATCCAGTTGTCGCCCAAAGACCCGGTTACCAAAAACGTCCAGCACGCCGTCGCCTATATTAACATGGACGACAAGCGTTTCTTTTTGGAACGGCTGATCAATGAAAATCCGGAAAGCAAAATGCTGGTGTTCGTCCGCACCAAGGTTCGGGCCGAGCGGGTGGCCAAAGCCATGGAACGCGTAGGCATCGTCAGCCAGACTATTCACGGGGATAAAGAACAACAGGACCGGCTGCTGGTGCTGGACCGATTTCGCAAAGGCGAGCTGCGGATACTGATCGCCACCGACGTCAGTGCACGCGGGATCGATATCCCCAATGTGGATTATGTGGTCAATTACGACCTTCCTGATGTGGCTGAAAACTATGTGCACCGCGTAGGCCGGACCGGCCGGGGCAACCAGAAGGGGCAGGCCCTTTCTTTTTGCAGCAAGGAGGAACGGGAGATGCTCCAGGAGATCGAGGCGTACCTGGGCAAGCCCGTAAAGGTGCTGGAAATAGACCCGCAGGAATACGCCGACACGCTGCGTTTTACCGAGGATGTGCCGGATAAATGGAAAGATGTCATGCAGGAAATCCAGGAGGCCGAGAAATGGCAAAAAGGGAAGAAAAAACGCCCCGGGTAGAAATTCAACACGCTTATCCACCAAATCCATTGCCTTATGATATCCTTGTTATTACTTGCCCTGCTGGTGCTCGTGCTGCTTTATGTAGCCGGCATGTACAATCGCATGGTCCGGCTCCGCAATGAAGCACGGGAAGCATTCAGCAGCATAGATGTTTTCCTGAAACAGCGCTACGACCTGATCCCCAATCTGATCAATACGATCAAAGGGTACACAGCCTATGAAAGCAGCACGCTGGAAAAAATCGTCCAGCTGCGCAGCCAGGCTATGTCTGCCCCGGCCGAACAAAAAGGCGCCAGCGAAGCCGCCCTCGCCGGAGCCTTGAAGTCGGTCTTTGCCCTCGCCGAAGGCTATCCCGATCTGAAAGCCAATTCGGAATTCATGCACCTGCAGCAAACGCTCACCAATCTGGAAGAAAGTATCCAGCGGGCTCGCCGGTACTACAACGCTACGGTGCGCGATCTCAATACCGCCATCGAATCCTTCCCGAACAATCTTTTTGCCAGCACGCTCGGCTTCCAGGAAATGCAATATTTCGATGTGCCGGAAAACGAAACGCAAAATGTGGACGTCCGTTTTTAACCGCCGCTTACTGCTACTCTGCCTGCTTCTATCTGGAGCAGCGCCAGCTTTTGCCGAGTATTTCGTCATTAAAGACTACGCGGTGCAGGTCCAGTTTGAACCGGATGGCAAATTGAACTTTACCGAAACCATAGCCGTGGAATTCCTGACTGAACGGCATGGCATCTTCCGCGCAATTCCCCTGGTCAACTATATCGACGGCGAACGAAAGGAATTGATCATTACAGACATACAGGTGGAAGGCTGGCCATTCACCACCAGCCGGGAGAACGGCAATCTGATGCTGAAGATCGGCGATGCCGACCGCTACGTAAACGGCCGGCAAATCTATGTCATTCGCTACCGGGTGGAAAATGGGCTCAACTTTTTTAAAACCCACGCCGAGTTTTACTGGGACCTGCTGGGTATTTCCTGGGAAGTGCCGGTAGAAAAATTCCGTTTCGACCTGGTCCTGCCCGCCGGCCTGGCACTCACCCAAAATGACGTGCGCCTGTACAGCGGGCAGGCGGGCAGCACTGCGAGCGATGTCCGCTTCGACCTGGCGTTTGACGCCGGGGCCGTGCATGTGTACGGGGAAACCCAACGGGAATTTGCTCCGCACGAAGCGGTCACTGCAGCGATTCGACTTCCCAAAGATACATTCCCCCAACCCGATCCCTGGGATGAATGGTTCCGCCTCCATGGGCTCCTGCTCCTGCCCGGCGCCCTGCTCAGTACCGTGCTGGGGCTACTGTTTTATTCCCGCAACCGGCTGCAGACCATCATGGTGGAGTACCAGCCACCGCTGGATATTTCCCCTGCTGTAGCCGGCGGCTTTATCGATCACGTGGTGGACAACAACGATATCCTCGCTCTGATTCCCCTGCTGGCAGACCGCGGCTATCTGGAAATGGAGTTCGAAGAAGAAACTACGCTATGGGTGTTCAAGTCGCGCAATTTGCGTTTTATCAAAAAAAAGGATGCCGGCCCCGATCTGATGCCTTTCGAAAGGCGGTTTTTCGAAGCGCTGTTCTCTTATGGCGATGTGGTGGAACTTGACCAGTTAAAAGACAAGTTTTACACCCACCTGAACAAGATCCGCTCCCAGGTAAAAAAATGGATCGAAACACAGGAATGGTACGAGCCCGATCAGCGTACCAATCGTTTTATCAGCTACGGCGCCGCGGCGATCTGTATTGTGACCGGGTTTATTAGCATAAACCGGGATAATCTGGAGGGTTTCTTGATGTTTGGCGCTGCCGGAGTGATCTTTTTATTGTCCCGGTTTTTCCGCCAGCGCAATGAAGCCGGCAACCGGATGTACAAACGCCTGGAAGGTTTCCGCCGTTTTATTGTAAAAGCGGAACGGCCTGTGTTGGAACGCCTCCTGCGCGACGACCCGAAATACTTTGACAAGACCCTGCCCTATGCCGTGGCCTTTGGCGAAGTAAAACGCTGGGCCAGCCAGTTCGACGGGCTCCTGCAGGAACCACCCAACTGGTACCATACCCGGGGTTTCGGCCCAGGTGTCAGTTCCTTCAGCACCATGGACGCTTTCAGTACACAGTTTTCTCAGGAGATTAACCAGATCGGTTCGGTATTCAGCAGTTCGCCATCTTCCAGCAGCGGCGGCGGCGGCGGCAGTAGCGGCGGCGGCAGTGGCGGCGGCGGCGGCGGCAGTTGGTAAGGCTATAAATGGCGAGGATCAGCAAAGCCAACATTTGTTTGAAAAACAACACCCTATTCAAACAATCTGTCTGGAATTGCACTACCTTTGTTTTCCATGTAGATTAAATACCGCTTCACATGGATACCACCTTGCTTTTACTGATCGGCGCCATTGTGCTGGTACTGGTCGTTTTGCTTGTCCTGCCCCGGCCGGTAGGTCCGGCTACAGTTTCGGGCCCAACCGTTCCAAAGGAGCTCTACAACACGATCGTAGCTCAAAACGAAATGCTCCGCACCGAGCTGACGGCGCGGGAGCAGGAACTGCGCGAGAGCCTTGCGCAAATTGCCGCCCGCGACCAGAACATCCGGCACTTGCAGGAAAACATGCAGGCGCAAAAAGCCGATGCAGAACAGTTGGGCGTCCGGTTTAAAACAGAATTTGAAAACCTTGCCAACCGCCTTCTGGAGGAAAAATCTCAGCGCTTTACCGAGCAAAACGCGCAGCAATTGCATCAAACACTGACGCCGCTCCGCGAAAAAATCCAGGAGTTTGAGCAAAATATAGAACGCAAATTCCTGGAGGAGACCCGGGAAAAGTCGGCCTTTAAAAAGGAAATTGAGCAACTGCGCGATCTCAACCAGCAACTCAGCCGCGATGCGCACAACCTGACGGCCGCGCTTAAAGGCCAAAGTAAAGTGCAGGGCGACTGGGGCGAACTCCAGCTGGAAGTGCTGCTCGAAAATGCCGGCTTGCAAAAAGGCGCGCATTTTCACGCGCAAATGACCTACCGCGATGAGGACGGTCTTTCCAAGCGGCCCGACTTCATCATCCAGTTGCCCGAAAACAAACAGCTCATCATCGATGCCAAGGTTTCGCTAACGGCCTTCGAACGCTTCTTCAATGAAGATGATCCTGGACGCCGCGAGCAACATCTGAAGGCCCATATCGGCAGCATCCGGAACCATGTGCAGGAACTGAGCGGCAAAAACTACCAAATGCTGTATCAACTAAATTCCCCGGACTACCTGTTGTTGTTTATCCCGCTGGAAAGCGCACTCACCGTGGCTACCCAGGCAGATCCCAAACTGTTTACCGATGCGCTCGAGCGCAATATCGTTTTGGTCACCACCAGCAGTCTGCTGGCTACAATGCGCACCGTTGCATACCTCTGGAAACAGGAAAAACAAAGCCGCTCTGTCCTGGAAATAGCCCGGCAGAGCGGCTTGTTATACGATAAGTTCGTTAATTTCGTGGAAGACCTCCGCAGCATCGGGGTCCGGCTCGATAGCGCCCGCGCAGCCTATGACGACGCTATGCTGAAACTCGTCAACGGAGCCCGCCCCGGCGATACACTGGTAGGCCGGGCTGAAAAGATCCGCGAACTCGGCGCCAAGGCCAGTAAACGCCTGCCGGCAGAGCTCGTGGAAGAGGCGGAAGAAGAAGCACAGAGCGGCACTGCGGACGAATAAATAACCCTTATTCTTTCACTACCTGTTTTACCCAGGTACGGCCGGCAACCTTAATCCGGACGGTATAGGTGCCGTTTTCCAAACCGGTAAGATCAATTTTTACCCGCGTTTGTCCCGAAGGAATTTCCTTGTTGATCAGTACGTCAGATGTAGGGGTAATCACCTGAAGTACGGCTTTTTGCCGGAATCCCTTGCCCAGGCTGACCATCGCCATGTCGTCGATAGTATGTGCATTTACAGAAACGGAAACCTCGGAAGCCGGCGACATCGCCAGCTCCGGTTCGGAAAAGTGCGGCGGGACGCCAAAAGCGGAAGCCATTTCTTGTTGTGCGGAAAGTGTTTGCAGCATCGCTGCAGTCAGTAACGATAAAAGGAGCGTTTTCATAGCCGTATTATTTTTACAGTAAGCGTTTGCCTTATAAGAAACCCGTTACTGTAAAAGGTTGCGTCCCGGCGGAACTCTTAACAGAAGTTCCCGACCAACGGCTGTTTTCCCCGGTCGAATGAATAAACGGCGCATATCGCGGCTCAAAAATCGCGTAGTCTGGATAAAAGTGCCAAGGCGGATTCAGCACCTGAAGGCGGCAGCCCCAGCCAGACTTCAAAAGCCCGGAAAAAATCCGCTGTCGGCCGGCCTTCCTCCCGCCAGGTCTTCAGGGCGGCAGCGCCAGCAGATTTGGAGAGCTTCTCCCCTTTCTCATCGCGCCAAAGCGGATGATGCAAAACGGCAATTCCGCCAAAGGCTACATAACCAAGGCATTCCGCCAAAAAACGCTGCGCGGCTGTAGAAGACCGCAAATCTTCCCCGCGAATGATGTGGGTTATACCAAAATGCAGGTCATCCGCCAGGCTGGCCAGCTGATAGGCCGGAAGGCCATCGCGTCGCCGTACAATGAAGTCTTCCGGAACAGGATCCGGGGCGCTTTCAGGGGTTCGGACCCGCCAGGCAACTTCCGGATCGTCAAAATCTATGGGCTGATTTCGAAATTCGCGCGGGTAGTGTCCCTCAAAAGGCGCCAGTTCACGACGCGATTTGGCGCAGGGAAAGAGAAAACCCTTGTCCCGCAGCCCCTCCAGCGTCTGCTGATACAAGGCTATTCGCCGGTGCTGTGACCAGCTGGATTCAAAATCCTCCGGTGTTGTGGGACCTTCATCCCAATCGAGCCCCAGCCAGTCCAATGTATCAAAGATGTCCTGAATATATTCCGGGCGCTTGCGGTCGGCGTCGAGGTCGTCGATGCGCAGCAACAGGCGCGCGCCCGGCTGGAAGCGTGTTGCCAGCCAGTTCAGCAAAAAGTTACAGGCGTTCCCCACATGCAAATAGCCGGAGGGCGTAGGCGCCAGCCGGAGCCGGCTTTCCGTTGAAATGCTGCGGATGAACGCCAGCCAGGCTGTGCCGAACGGAGTCAAAACAGGAAACAGGAGAGTTATTGCGGATGCTGTTCGAACTGCCGGATTATTTCTTCCGGAGGCATGCCCAAAAATTTCAGGGCGCTCTGGACGTCGTCGGTATAGTCCGGATCGTTCGGATACTTCTTCAGGAAATCCTCATACGTACTTTTTGCTTTGTCGAGATCCTTCAGATCATTTTCATAAATGAAAGCCATCATAAACAAAGCGGTGGGCGCTTTAGGGTGATTGGGCATTTTTTCAGCTACATTATAATAGAGCCGAAGGGCTTTGTTGGGATCGCCGATTGTTTTAGCCAGCCCCGCAGCCCGCATGAGCAAACCGGCTTGTTTATCCGGATCGGTATTTTGCACCAAAGTGGCATACGCTTCCGAGATCTGCAGAAAAGGTTCGGCTGCTGATTTTATGTTGCCATTTGTCGCAGCGCCGCCCATCACCTTGTCCAAACGGGCGAGGCTGGAATCAAGCCAGGGCAGGTTTTGCTCCAGATTGGCGCGCATCAGATCGATGTCATCCGGGTTCTTCGACAGATCCGGTGTGGCTTTGTATTGATAGGCATACCATACCCGGGCCAACATGCCGACCGGTTCGGTCAGATTTTGCCCGGCGCCGTACATTTTGAGGCCGTCGTTGAGCCAGCGGACAGCGGTCACGGCATCCTTGTTGCGCAAAAACTTGATCTCGGCCGCCTTGCTCAGATAATGTAGGTTCTCGGCATGCTTGTCCGGGTGGGCCTTTACCGCCGCTTGATAGGCTTGCAGCAGAGAGTCCGCTGCGCCGGTCGAGTTCGTAGCGGCAAAATGCGCTTCCAGTGCAGGAATCTGTTTGACAGGATCCTCCGCACAGGCAAGAAAAAACAGCAGGCTAAATAGGGCAAAAGCCGGAAACAAAGCGATACGCATGGTATATGTTGCAATTGTTAAAGGTAAAGGAATCAGTACTCAGACATACTCGAACGTGCCCTGGGCACTTTGCACGGTAACCCGTGACCCTGCAGCAGCTTCTACATGCCCGATTACCCGGGCGTCGATACCGAAGTCTGCGGCGATCCGGATAATTTCGGGCGCATATTGCGGCGCAAGATAGACTTCCATCCGATGTCCCATGTTAAATACCTGATACATTTCACGCCAATCGGTACCGCTGCTTTGCTGAATAAGGGAAAAAAGCGGTGGCAGGTCAAACAGTTGATCCTTGACCACATGAACGTTTTCGATAAACTTGAGCACCTTGGTTTGCCCGCCACCGGTACAATGGATCAGACCATGAAGATTCGCCCGGTGCCGGGCAAAGACCTGTTGCAATACCGGCAGATAGGTCCGTGTGGGGGAAAGGATTAGTTTTCCGATGCTAATCTCCCGTCCGTCCACCTGAATAAGCTCCGTAAGCCGGCGCTTACCGGTATATACCAGATCCTTTGGCAGGTTGGGGTCGTAACTTTCCGGGTATTTCCCGGCATATTCGCCGGACAGCACATCGTGCCGGGCAGCGGTGAGGCCATTGCTGCCCATTCCGCCGTTGTATTCCGATTCATAGACAGCCTGACCATAGGAGGCCAGCCCCACGACGACGTCACCCGGCTGGATATGATTGACCAGGACATCGCTGCGTTTCATGCGCGCAAATGCGGTAAACCCCACATCTATCGTGCGGACGAT
>CAYVDV010000148.1:0-11032 GCA_964450465.1 uncultured Saprospiraceae bacterium | reverse complement strand
ATCACCGAAACCCGGCAGATCGCCCGAAACCTGCAGCCCGGCTCGCTCCACCAGTTTGGCCTGATGAAAGCCGTGCGTGACCTGACCGTCAAGGTGCGCGGCGACGGCGTCCCGGCAATTGATTTTCAACATTTCGGCAACTTTGCCGATATCGATCATACCATCGCCCTGAATTGCTACCGGATCGTGCAGGAATTGCTGCAAAACAGCCTGAAACACGCACAAGCCACCGAAATCCTGGTCCAACTCACCCGAACGGAAGGCGAACTGGTCCTTTTGGTCGAAGACAACGGCAGCGGCTACGATCCGGAGCATACGCCAAAAGGGATGGGAACCGACAACCTTAGCCAGCGCGTCCAGTTCATCAAAGGCGAAATCAGCATCCAATCCGGTAAAGGACAAGGCACAAGTACCATGGTTACGGTACCTTTAGCCTGAATTCAGGGTTTTCCCTGATAAAAAATCGGGTGCTTCCACGGATGGTTTGACAGCACGCTCCACCCGATATTTGCACAGGGCATCACAGAAACCGCATTACAAATTATTTGCCCTACCCCCCACATTTTTTTAGTTCCTTAATACACGCTTTATCCCCCGATCCCAAATTGCGTGGCCCTGAAGGCATTCATTCTGAACGGCAGCAATTGCCGTTTCATGCACACCCTTTTATGCTGCATCGCCATTATGAGCAGCACAAACCAATTAATCCGGCGATGCAGGCGAACAAACACTATTCTTCCGTTTCAAGCGCCCGGTGTTCGAAGGAGAACATCGGGCGCTGATCTTTTAGCTGCGGCTGAGAGCGTGTTTAAACTTCTTACCTTGTGCCGTGTTTATCAATAAGAAGCTTTGCTTTTCCTATCTCATTTAATAAATCCAATAATAAAAATGGCATTTACACTTCCTGACTTACCCTACGCCCCAGCGGCCCTCGAACCGCATATCGACGCCCGCACCATGGAAATCCACCACGGCAAACACCATGCGGCTTATGTCAACAATCTGAACGCTGCCATTCAGGGCACCGACAACGAAGGCAAAAGCCTGGAGGAACTGCTGGCAAACATTTCAAAACTGCCCGTTGCTGTGCGCAACAACGGCGGAGGCCACTGGAACCACAGCATGTTTTGGTCTGTTATGGCCCCTAATGCCGGCGGCGCTCCCTCCGGCGAGCTCGCTGCCGCTATCGACAAAGCATTTGGCTCGTTTGATACGTTCAAAACCCAGTTCAATGCCGCAGCCGCCACGCGTTTCGGCTCCGGCTGGGCCTGGCTCTGCGTTGGTGAAGACGGCGGCCTCTTTGTGAGCAGCACGCCAAACCAGGACAACCCGCTCATGGACATTGCCGAAAAGCCCGGTCGTCCCATCCTCGGGCTCGACGTATGGGAACACGCGTACTATCTGCACTACCAGAACCGCCGGCCCGATTACATCGCAGCCTGGTGGAATATTGTCAACTGGAATGAAGTAGCCAAACGTTTTGCCGCGGCAAAATAAACCGACATACCCGCTGAACTGCGGAAAAATGGCAACCGCCCGGCGCACTGCAGCGACCGGGCGGTTGTGTTTTTTTGTGTCTGTTTGAAAGGGAATACACGCAGCGGCTGGAATATCCTGCTGCAGTATAAAGCGGGATTAATCGGGCATCCGGGAATTTATGGCGAGTAAAAACTCGCGCTTCGTAGGTTCATTCAGAAACTTCCCGGAATATTCGGCCGTAATCGTACTTGCGCCATGGTGCTCCACCCCGCGCGCCTGTACGCACATATGTTTGGCATCGATATATACCGCCACATCATCCGTTTGCAAGGTGCGCCGGAGCTCTTCCGCAATTTGCACCGTCAGCCGTTCCTGTACCTGTGGCCGGCGGGCAAAAAAATCCACGATCCGGTTCAGTTTCGAGAGCCCGATAACCCGGCCGTTGGGAATATAGGCCACGTGTGCCACTCCGAATATCGGCTGGAAATGGTGCTCGCAGGTGCTCTGCAAGGGAATATTGCGCTCGATGACGAGGCGTTTATACTGGTACTTGTTTTCAAACGTAGTGGCAGCCGGCTTGTTGGCGGGGTTCAGGCCGCGAAAGATTTCCTGTACATACATTTTGGCCACCCGGCGTGGCGTGCCGCGCAAACTGTCGTCCCGAAGATCCAGGCCGAGAATTTCCATGATCTCCGCAAAATGTTTCGAAATCTGCGCCACTTTTTCCGCATCCGAGAGATCAAACGCGTGATCGTGCATTGGTGTATCCATAGCAGCAGAAGCATGCAGGTCGCCAAGATCATCGGAATCCTGAACGGCTGCGGGAACATGCCCGTTTAACGAAAACTCAGCCATACTTTGGGAAATGCTTTTAGACTGGTGAAAAAATTACCTGATCTAACGGCAGGAAGAGATTTTTGTTTATAAAACCGAATCTTTTCCCCGTAAATATTAAACAAAAAAAGCCCGAACCACGAGGATCCGGACTTTTTTATACGCTGTTCCGAATACTACTTCCGGTTGCTGTCTTGTTTGGAGAACACCTTTTTCAGCAAGTCGCTGGTTCGGGTGGCCGGGTTGCGGCGGATATTTTTTTCCTCTTCCTGGATCTTGCCGAACAAGCCGTCGAGGGCCTTTGTGGTAACATGGTCATCCAGGTCGTTATTGACCTTGGTGGTCAACGGGATCTTGTTGTAGGCATTGGTGGCGTTGCGCCAGAGTTCGTTGGCACCGATCTCATCGAGCGCCTTTACAATCACCGGATTGAACTTCTCGTACAGTTGCTGATTGGTTGACTTGCGCAAGTACGTGGTGGCCGAGTTATCGGCGCCCATCAGGATATCCATAGCGTCCTGGATAGTCATGCTGGTGATGGCGCTCACGAAGATCGGACCGGCTTCTTTTGCCGCATTTTCTGCACCGCGGTTCATTTTTTCGATGAGGTCGGCTTCCAGATTGGCAAATCCCGGCACGGCTTTGAGTTTGGCCGTGACTTTTTGCGCCTCTTCCGGCAGCAGGATCTTGTACATACTTTTGAAATAGCCGTCGGTAGAAGAGAGTTCTTTCACTCCTTTATCCACCCCTTTCGATAGCGCGTCTTTAAGGCCCTGGCCAATTTCGGAGGCGCCGAGTTCTGTCTTGTTTCCGCCGAGGATATCCTTTGCGCCCTTGGTCAGGTTCTTCAGATTTTGGGCGGGCAGGCTTGCCAGGGCAATGTTGGCCAGGAGTACGATGAGGGCAATTTTTTTCATAGTTTGCGTAAATTTTTTTGTTAGAAGCGATGACGGACTGCGTTCCTTATTTGCGGTTGCTGTCCTGTTTGGCGAATACTTTTTTGAGCAGTGCAGAGGAGCGGGCTACCGGGTTGCGGCGGATATTTTTTTCCTCCGTTTCAATTTTGGCGAACAGGCCCTTGAGCGCTTCCGTGGTCACGTAATCGCCCAGGTCATTGTTTACTTTGGTCACAAGGGGGATCTTGTTATAGGCATCTGCTGCCTTTTTCCACAGATCATTGGCGCCGATCTTGTCCAGCGAATTGACGATAGTCGGATTGAAACTGGTGTACAACTGCTGATAGGTGGTTTTATGAAGGTATTCCGTTGCTGCATTGTCGGCGCCCATCAGGATATTGGTGGCATCCTGAAAGGTCATGGCCCTGATAGCGGAAACAAAGATTGGACCCGCGTCTTTGGCGGCATCTTCGGCGCCGCGGTTAATTTTTTCCAGCAAATCGTTCTCCAGCGTGCTGAATCCCGGCACAGCTTTAAGCCGGTCGGTTACTTTTCGCGCCTCCTCCGGAAGCAGAATTTTGTAGGCACTTTTAAAATAGCCGTCGCGCGCCGACAGCGAATTAACGCCATTGGAAACGCCTTTGTTCAGCGCTTCCTTCAGGCCGTTGCCAATCTCGCCGAGGGAAGGCTCGTTCAGCGCGTCATTGGCAATTTGCTGCAACGTATCACAGGCACTAAACAAAAGCGGGGTACTAAAGAGTAAAAAAACAAGGGTAAATCTTTTCATGTGTATGGTTTACGGATAAGAAAGACTGGATTGAAGCCGGTGCTATAAACCCCAAAAGAGGAGGATGTATTTTGTTGGAAAACTTAAAGAATGGTTAACAGCATAGTACAACGAACAGGAGCCAACCCGCCGTGCGGGCTGGCTCCTGTAAACCGTAAGCGACAGGAAGATCAATTCAGATTGATCTCATTCCGCCGGAAATAGGCGGGCTTGGGCTTGGCGCCTTCCAGCCGGTCGGGTTGTTCCAGAGTAGCGAGGATCTCTTTGAGCGCTTCATCCGAAGGTGCGGTATGATTCAGCGAATTGCCTTGCAAACGGTCCAGTTCCCGCTCAAGGTCACTGATCGCCACCTGAATGGATGCCAGCGGCCGGTGGAGGATCAGCCGGATCACACCTTCCGGATCAATGATGTACAGCAAACGGTCAAAAGGCGGCGTAATGCGCCGGCCGGAGGCCATACCGTACAAGTTGGCAATCTGATTGTCTGCATCTTCAATCACCGGCGCCTTCAGAAAAATACCGAGATAGCGCCGGACAATATCCGACCAGTCATTTTGACGAATGCTGTCATTGGATAAAACCAGCAGTTTGGTATTCCGCTCGTCGAGCCAGCGCTCTTTCATGGCCAAAAAGTTGGAATACATGCGCCAAGCAGAGGTAAAATTGGCAGGGTGCGCAAAAAAGATGCACCAGTATCCCTTGCTGAATTCCGGGAAACTGACCACCCCCTTTTGGGTGTTAACGGTAAAATGGGGCGCCGGGTCGCCAATATTCGGTAGTGGTGAAAATTCAGATAGCATGGTTTTGTTTGCTCAATTTAAGGTCAAAATTAACCGGTTTTTATCCAATTGGAAAGGATATTCGTTTACGAAGACGCTTTAGCGCCTTTTCTGGCCAAAAAACAGGAATAAATTAAGGATACAACGCAATCTTGCCGGCTTTCTTGTGCCTTCCGGCCAAACGGAAACGCCTACCTTTGCCCGGCAAATCCCCTTAGGTAATTTTTATTGCTATGATGCGTCTACTGATCTTTATCCTGTTTACTCTGCCTGTCATGCATGCTGAAGCCCAATCATCCTCGCTCCCGCTTCGACAAACAATCCGAGCCGACTGGGAGTTCCGGCAAGCCCACACAGATACCTGGCGCCCTACCCCCATGCCCGCCAGCATTCACACCGCACTGCTGCAAGCCGGTCAGATCGAAGACCCGTTTTACCGGGATAATGAAGAAAAACTGCAATGGATCGAACAGGAAGACTGGGAATTCCAATGCACCTTCGAGGCCGATTCAGCCCTGCTGGAGCGGAAACACATCGAAATGAACTTTCGCGGTCTGGACACCTACGCCCATGTTTACCTGAACGACAGCCTTATCCTGGAAACCGACAATATGTTCCGCAGCTGGAAGGCTGACGTCAAAAAACTGCTCCGGCCAGGCAGCAATAACTTGCATATCTACTTTGAAAGCCCGCTTAAAAAAGTGGAAGCCGACTGGCAAAACCTGGGCTACGAACTTCCGGGGGGTATTCGCACCATGACCCGCAAGGCGCAATTCCACTACGGCTGGGATTGGGGCCCACGTTTTGTCGGATGCGGCATCCTGAAACTGCCCGAAATCATTGGCTGGGACGATCTTTTACTGGAAGATATTTTGATTACGCCCCAGCGCATCACGGATAAAGAAGCGGTCATGGTCGCCCGTTTCCGCTATCGCGCCGATACGGAGATCCCTGTCACCATTGCTTTTCGGGAGGCCAAGCGCAAAGCCATTGAAACCCGTACGCTGCATTCCGGCACCCGGGAAGACTCTGTCACCTACACCGTCGATAATCCCAAACTCTGGTGGTGCGCCGGCATGGGCGAACCCAACCTGTATGACTTTACCGTGGAGATCAAAAACGGCACCCGGATGATCGAAAAAGCGAATGTGCGTGCCGGCATCCGAACCGTGGAACTGGTAACCGAGCCCGACAGCGCCGGCAGGAGTTTCTACTTCAAACTCAACGGCAAGCCGGTGTTTTGCAAAGGCGCCAATTATATTCCGCAGGATATTTTCCAGGACCGGGTATCGCCCGACCACTACAAACGCCTGCTCGATGATGCCGCCGCCGCCAATATGAATATGCTGCGCGTTTGGGGCGGGGGGATATACGAAGACGAGCTGTTCTATCAACTCTGCGATGCCCGGGGCATCCTCGTGTGGCAGGACTTCATGTATGCCTGCGCGATGTACCCCGGCAACGGCCGTTTTTTTAAAAATGTCGCACAGGAAGCCTTCGAGCAGATCGAACGCCTGCGTCAGCACCCCTGTATAGCCCTGTGGTGCGGCAACAACGAAATCAACGAGGCCTGGCACAATTGGGGCTGGCAGATGCAGTTTAACGAAGCGCAACGCACCCAGGTCTGGCGCGATTATCAGACCCTGTTCAATGATATTCTTCCAACCTATGTGGCCAACTACGGCGACGGCGTGCCGTACTGGGAAAGTTCGCCGCAGTTCGGCCGCGGCAACCCCAAATCGACCGGGGAAGGTGACGCCCATTACTGGGGCGTCTGGCACGACGAAGAACCCTTCGATATGTTCAATCAGAAAGTGCCCCGGTTTATGAGCGAATACGGCTTCCAGTCTTTCCCCGACTGGGCTACGATCGAAGCGTTCTCGCTGCCGGAAGAACGCGAACTGGACAGCAAGGTCATGCTCACCCACCAGAAACACCCGCGCGGCAACGCCCTCATCGCCGAGTACCTGAAACGCGACTTTCGCGTACCGCGCAATTTTGAAGATTTTGTTTATGTCAGCCAACTCCTGCAGGCCGAGGGTATGCGCACCGGTATCGAGGCCCATCGCCGCAACAAACCCTATTGCATGGGCACCCTGTACTGGCAACTCAACGATGTATGGCCGGTAGCCTCCTGGTCGAGCATCGACTACTACGGCCGCTGGAAAGCCATGCATTATTACGTCCGCGACGCCTATCGCCCCGTAGTTGCCCTGCCCTGGGTGGAAGACGACATTCTGAAGGTGTACATCTCCTCCGACCTGCCCGCCGATACCGCCGTAACGATCCATGTGCGCGCCCTTACACTGGAGGGAAAAGTGCTCAGCGATGTCGTCCAGCCGGCCAATACCGTGCAGCCCGACTCCAGCCGGATGGCTTGGCAGGGCTACCTTAAAACAGTGCTGAATGGCCATAAAGAGGACGACTCCCTCGTGGACATCACCCTTTCGGATAGCGCCGGAACTGTCTTGCATCGCCGGATCTTCTACCTGGTGCCGCCGCGCAAACTGCTGCTCCCGCGCACCCGGGTGAAAGTGCAGGTGACACAGGTGAACGAGGGCTACCAACTCACCCTTGAAAGCGGGAAACTGGCTAAAAATGTATATCTCCGCTCGGAAGCTCCCGGCCACTTCAGCGACAATTATTTCGACCTGCTTCCCGACGAGCCCAAAACAGTGCTGTTCAAAACCGACCGCATTCTGGACACCCCGGAAGCAGCATTCACCGTCAAACACCTGCAGGAAACCTACGGCCAATGAAGCATGCACTGGCATGGGTCCGGAATCTTCCCCAAACCCGGGTACTGTGGGCGGGACTTGCCGCAGGGCTGGTTCTGGTCTATTTGCGCGGACTCTTTCTCGACCTGATGGATGTGGATGCCTCGCAGTATGCATCCATTTCCATGGAAATGCTGCAGAATGGGCATTGGCTGCAGGTACAGCACCGGCATGCCGACTATCTGGACAAACCACCGCTGCTGTTCTGGACCTCAGCCATGTCTTTCGCCTTGTTCGGGCTGCACAACTGGGCCTATAAACTTCCGTCTTTTTTAGGAGCCGCTGCCGCCGTGTATGCGGTGTACCGGTTTTGTCTGCTCTTCTATTCCCGGCAAACTGCCCGCTTCGCCGCCTTTATCCTGGCGGCCTGTGCCGGCACACTGCTCCTCTGCAACGATGTCCGAACAGACACCCTGCTTATGGGTTGCACGGCTTGCACTGTGTGGCTGTTGGCAAGCGCCATCCAGGCTCTAGGGAAGGGTCCTTCCCGGGAAGGGGAAGCAGACTCCCGTTCCGGCAAAAATTACTACAGTTTGACCCGGATCCTTTGGGGCGGAGCATTTGCCGGACTGGCCATGCTGGCCAAGGGGCCAATAGGCCTGATCGTACCGGCGTTTGCCGTAGGCGCCCATTTGTTGTTGCGACGCGACTGGCGCAGCCTGTTCAACTGGCGCTGGCTCGCAGGACTGAGCGTGGCGGCCCTGGTACTGGCGCCGATGTGCTGGGGCTTATACCAGCAATTTGACCTCCATCCGGAAAAAACCGTGAACCAGCGGACCGGCGTTTCGGGCCTGTATTTTTATTTCTGGGAACAAAGCTTCGGCCGGATCACCGGAGAAAATGTATGGAAAAACGATACCTCGGCATTTTATTTTCTGCACGTGTACCTCTGGGCCTTTTTGCCCTGGGCCCTGTTGCTTACCGGGGCTTTGTGGCGCAGGTTCGGCGAGTTGTTCCGGCAAAAATTCCGCCTTCCGGAAGGCGAGGAAGCCTACTCGATCGGGGCCTTTACCCTTGCGTTTATCGCGCTTTCCCTCTCCAAATACAAACTCCCGCACTACATCTTCGTCACCCTCCCCTGGGCCGCCATCCTTACTGCCCGGTGGCTGACCGCTGCCGTGAGAGAGAATAAGCGAACCGGGGGCTGGCGTTATGTGCAGCTGTTTGTTTTCATTTTGCTGGCTACTGCCTCCGGCCTGCTGCTCGGTTTTGTTTTCCCCACTGCCAATCCCCTGAAATGGGGCATAGCCCTGACCTTGATTGGCGGGGCATTGCTGTTTTCTTGGAACTATCGTTACCGAAAGGATGCGGATGCGGCCGTTTCCGGGGGCGTGCTAACATTTCTGGGAGTGGCCTTCGTCCTGAATTTTCATTTTTATCCAAACCTGCTGCCCTACCAAAGCACGGCAGCCGTGCCCCGCTATGCCCGCCAACACAATATACCGGTGGAAAAACTGGCGTTTTTCAACCGGCACGGTCACGCCCTCGATTTTTATGCCGGCCAGATCCTTGCGGAAATGAAAACACCCGAACAGATCCGTAGCGCAGCATCTTCACAAGGCGATTTTTGGCTGTACACCGATGCGCCCGGGCTGGCCAAACTGGACAGCGCAGGCGTGGCCTACACCCAAACCGCATCCTTCCCGCATTTTCAGGTGGCGCTGCTCAAGCCGGCATTCCTGAATCCGGCACGTCGCGCCGAAACCTTGCAACCGGTTTACCTGTTGAAAATTTTGTCGGAACAAAAACAATGAACATTGTTTTCGGAAATTCCTGTTTTTTCCAACATCTTCGCACAAGGGAACAATCGCCCTTTATTTCTGATTATTATTTGCCTGCTGAATAAAACGAACGACACATGACAGAAAAACCCTGGCTGCAAAACTACCCCGCCGGTGTGCCGGTAAGCATCGACACCAATGCCTATCCCCGCCTGGTCGATATGCTCAACGAAAGCATGAAGAAATACCGGGACCTGCCGGCATTCATTTTCATGGGGAAAACGATCACGTTTAACGAACTGGATACCTTAAGCAACCAGTTTGGCGCCTACCTGCAGTCGCGGGGCCTGGAGCCCGGCGACCGCATCGCCCTGATGATGCCCAATATGCTCCAATACCCCATTGCCCTGATCGGCGCCCTGCGCGCCGGACTCATCGTGGTGAATACCAACCCGCTGTACACCCCGCGGGAAATGAAGCACCAGTTTGCCGATTCCGGCGCCAAAGCGATCGTTATCGCCGAGAACTTCGCCGCCAATCTGCAACAGATCATCGGCGAAACCCAGATCAAAACGGTTATCCTGACCAGCATCGGTGAAATGCTGGGCTTCAAGGGCATGATCGTGAATTTTGTGGTGCGCCGGATCAAAAAAATGGTGCCCAAATACAGCCTGCCCAATACGGCCACTTTCCTGGACGGACTGCAGCAGGGGAAGAAATTCTCCATCAAACCCTTCGAGTCCGGACCGGACGACACCATTATCCTCCAGTATACCGGCGGCACTACCGGCGTATCCAAAGGCGCCATGCTCACCAACCGCAACCTGGTTGCGAATATGATGCAGATCCGCGCCTGGCTGATGCCCGTGCTGCCCGAGCGCGAAGTGGTAGCGCTCTGTGCCCTGCCGCTGTATCATATTTTTGCTTTTACGGTCAATTGCCTTGCGTTTATGAGCGTAGGCGGCCGCAATGTGCTGATCGTCAATGCCCGCGACATTCCGGCCCTGATCAAGGAATGGCGCAAGCACCAGCCCAATATCTTCCCGGGCGTCAATACCCTCTTCAACGCCTTGCTCAACCATCCGGATTTCGCTACGCTGGATTTCAGCAAATTGAAGGCTGCCGTAGGCGGTGGCATGGCGGTACAACGGGCCGTTGCCGAACGCTGGCAACAGGTCACCGGCTGCCAGCTCACCGAAGGCTACGGTCTCACCGAAGCCAGCCCGGTCCTGTCGGTCAACCCGGTCGATTCTTCCATGCGGCTGGGCACGATCGGCATGCCCCTGCCCTCCACCGATATGCGCATTGTCAATTCTATGGGCAAAGTGGCTCCGGTGCGCGAAACAGGCGAGATACAGGCCAGCGGCCCCCAGATCATGAAAGGCTACTGGCAGCGGCCCGAAGCCACTGCCGACGTCATCAAAGACGGCTGGCTCAGCACCGGCGATATCGGGTTCATGTCGGAAGACGGCTTTTTCCAGATCGTGGACCGCAAGAAGGACATGATCCTGGTCTCCGGCTTCAACGTCTATCCCAACGAGGTGGAGGACGTGATCGCCACCAATCCCAAGGTAATGGAAGTAGCCGCCATTGGCGTGCCCGATGAAAAATCGGGGGAAGTTGTAAAAGTATTTATCGTTAAAAAAGACCCAAGCCTCACCGCTGAGGAGATCATCGCTTTTTGCCGGGCCCAAATGACCGGCTACAAAGTGCCCAAACACGTGGAGTTCCGCAAGGAACTGCCCAAGACAAATGTGGG
>CAYVDV010000147.1:0-11044 GCA_964450465.1 uncultured Saprospiraceae bacterium | reverse complement strand
CATGGGTTATTGAGAGATTGAGTGATGGAGTGATTGAGTGATGGAGTGATTGAGTGATTGTCGGGTGTTTTATCTGGTCAAATGAATCGCCGATCGAAAAAACTTTTCATCGGCCAATATTTCCGGGTGTTTTGAAGTTAAGCACAACGATTAACGAACTATTGCTATGAAAACAGTACAAAACTTCTTCCTGTTTTGTTCAGGAGTGGATTATGCCATTCTGGACAAATGTCCTTCCGACCGCAACAAATATATGGGAATCGGCGCAACGGTATTTTTTACCGGGGTGCTGGCTTTTTTCTCCTCCGGTTACGCACTGTACACGGTGTTTGAATCTTACTGGGCTGCTGTTGCCTTTGGCCTGATCTGGGGTCTGATGATCTTCAACCTCGACCGCTACATCGTGATGAGCATGAAGAGTTTTGGGCGCTGGTGGCGCGATGGACTGGTAGCGCTGCCCCGGCTTGCTCTGGCTGTATTGCTGGCGCTGGTCATCTCGAAACCCCTGGAGATGAAAATTTTTGAAAAGGAGATCCGGGCCGAACTGGTTTCAATGGAGCAGGAGGTGTTTAAAACACAGGAGGACAAGGTAAAAGCGCGCTACCAGCCGCAGATTGATGAACTGCGTGCGCAGGTTGCCGGTCTCAAGGCGGAAATTGCCGCGAAAGCCCAGTCCCGCGACGTCCTTACCCAGCAGGCGGTGCAGGAAGCAGACGGTACAGGCGGCTCCGGCAAGAAGAACCTGGGGCCTATTTACCGCGCCAAAAAGGCTGAGGCCGATAAAGCCCAGGCAGAACTTGCCGCCCTTATCGCCGCTAACGAGCCCTTGATCGCAGCAAAGGAACAAGCCGCCCAAACGCTGGAATCGACGATCCTGACGGAAATCAGCGGGCTTCAGCGCTCCGCTTATGATGGCCTGGCTGCCCGCATGGATGCGCTCGGACGCCTGACGGAGCACAGCCTGCCGATCCTGTATGCCAGCCTGTTCCTAACGCTGCTGTTTATCGCTATCGAAACGGCGCCGATTTTTGTCAAACTCATTTCCTACCGGAGCCCCTACGATTACCTCTTGCACGAGCACGAACACGTATTCGAAATGGCTAATCTGGAGTCGGTCACCCTGCGTTCCAATCAGGTGAAGAACAAACTGCGGTTTGATACCGAAACCGGGGCGCATCTCGTTATGGCGCGCATTGCCGCCGAGAAGGCCCTGATCGACCATAAACTCCGGGAAAAACTGGAGACCCTGAAACAACAGCCTTTCGACTGGAAACTGGGCAGCTTGGGGGAGTAGTCGCTATTTAACGTGAATTTTGGATAGATTCGGAGCGGAATAGCCGCAGCGCGGCGAAATATCTGTAGAAAGAAGCACAAAATCTGTTGTTGAGGTGCAGCGCACCGAAATATGTTACGGTGCGCTGCACCTCCACGGTAGATCACTTTCCTTTTTGCTACATACATTTCGCCGCGCTGCGGCTAAAGAATTGATTGTAAGCAGGTTAAAAATCCCCTTATCCAAAATTCACGTTATTTAAAGAATCCCCATAGTTTTTTCATGAATTTACGCACTTTGTCTTCCCGCTGCAGGTTTTGTATTTCACCGTCGCGGCAATAGATTTCATTGAGGAGCAACAGGTAGATCTGACTGACCAAAGCAATCACTAATGCTCCGGCAACAGAAAGGAGTTTCTTTAGAATGGTGCTTTGCCAGTTATAGAGTTTTCCAATAAGTGAGCTGATAAAATAATCGGCCAGTATGAGCAATGCGGCAATGCTTGCCGACATTACCGTAAAAGAAAGCTCAATAGATGCATAGCGGTAGCGCAGGAACAGGTACACCAGTATTACCAGCGGCAGGGCAACCAGCAAGAGCCCCAGGCCAGACATCGCCCAATTGATCTGGAAGACCTTTAAAGGGATATTGGCGCCGTTTTTCAGGCGTTTCAGCAGGCTGGGTTTGACGCTGTTGTCTTTCATCCAGGTCTCGATTTGCCGGAATTCCCATGGTTCTGCACTGGTTTCCTGCTCTGCTGTGAACAATTTGTCCAGTTTTTCCCGGGTGAATGTATAGGCAGTTTGCTGGTAGCCGCTGTACATCAACGCAAAAGCCTCTGCGTCGCTGAAGGCATCGAGGTCGGTGCGCAGGCTGGCCACAGCCTTCTGGATATCCTTCAGGATCTTGTAGGAGGTCATGTCCTTGTTGGGATCGTCTTCCTGGGTAAGCCAGACGGCGCGGGTGGGATCGTTGCAGCCTTCCCACTGTTTAGGGTTTTCATTCAGGTCTTTTTTGAGGTGAACAAAGAGCATTCCGTTGAGTTGTGCGTTGTTTTTCCGGACGGAAAGATCGAGCAGCTGGTTTTCACGGACGCGTTCCTGCAGGATGGAATCGGAGCGAAATATAGAGCCGGCCACTCCGGCGCCGGTATTGGCTTCCGCCACGAGCTGGCCGCTGGCGTCGCTGATCAGCATGATCTTGCATTCCTGCTCCAACAGGCTGGCTACGCCCTGATTGTCGTGTACGCCGCCATCCACCAGGCGCAGGTCAATGTCTTTGTAGAGCCCGCGCATAAGAAGGGGTTCAAAAAGACCGGGAACGGCGGAGGAGGAACCTACGGCCTGTCCCAGGCGAACTTTATTTTTATAGGGTTCGGGCGCCTCGTTGTAGTACATACGGCGCAGGCGGGGTTTGCTGTCCACTTCGGGCTGTATATTGGCGGGCGGTTCGCCCATCCAGGAAGCGGTAAACTGCCAGTTGTGACCGGTGTTCAGGCTGGTCGCATTCAGGACGAGCATGGGGACCTTGTGCTGGCGGTTCCAGTTGTCTGTTTTGGGATTGAAGGAAGCCCCGTATCCAAACGGTTTGATCTTGATGTTTTGCATATAAACCGGTGCTTCCGGCGCCACATCCTTGTCGTTCACCAGTTTTTTATATAAATATTTTTCATAGAGTTCGGCCAGACGGTGGGTGCGCGTATAGTCCGGGTTAAAGAAAATTTTGAGGTTGCCCCACCAACTGCTCAAAATCCGGATCCGGAGATTTTTTTGCACATCCTTCCGGAAATGTTCCACCATATATTCCACAATTTCCAGGTAGTCTTTCCGGGAAAGGGCATCTATGCCGCTTTCGGGTTTGTTTTCCAGCCGTTGCCGCAATAACAGATAATAATATGCGCCTACAATAGAGCCGCCCGATACGCAGGACAGTACTTCCACATGCCGCAATACATTGAGCTCCGCCAGTCGGGCCAATACGCCGATGTGGAACAAAGCGGCACGAAACCCGCCGCCGGACAGGGCCAGTCCGGTTTTTCCCTGCAGCGTCAGGGAAGGGTCGGCAAGGCTTTCTTCGCCCGGATAAAGGGCGGAGAGGCAGGCTTTCAGGCCTTCCTTGATTGCGCTGCGCTGTTTTTCGGTATTGCCGGCGCTTTCATCGTGTTCCAGAAGGTGGAGCTGCAGCTCGGCCAGCGTGAGCACTTGTTTGCTCGTCGATTCAATTTGCCAGGATTTAGGTTGATCCGGGTGTCGTCTGTACAGGTCATAGTAATACCGGGCCTTGTCAAATGCGGCCAGGCAAAAATAAGCCTCTCCCAACGTGGCATAAACCCAGGGGTCATAGGTTGTTGTTTCTCCCCGTTTTTCATAGTTTTCGTCGCCCTTCAGATAGGAAATCACCCGGTGGCGCACCGACCGGGCCTCTGTTTGCCATTCTTTGGCGCTTAATACCTCTTCATTTTTTTTCTGTACACTTTCATCCATCCGCACATACGCCAGCAGATCCAGTGTAAAGGCATAATTTATAGCGGTATAGCCGGCATCCCGATCCTGTGCCGGATCGAAGGCGCCCGGGGTTAGACGGAGCCATTCTTCATAGCCTTTTTTATAATAATGGCGGGACCGGAGCAGATTTTTGAACTGGCTGTCGTATTGCCATTTTCGTTTGTAAATCGCGCCCATCAGGCCCAATACCTCGCTGTCTTTGTTTGCCTCCAGGTTCCCGTCCCCGACCTTGCTCAGGTATTCTTCGGCCAGTTGGAACTTGGTAGCGGCCGGCAGATCAGGGTCTTTATACAAACACATAGCCAGTTTTTGCCGGATCTTGTCGCGGTCTTTTTTTGCCGTTTTCATATCCAGCAACCGGATATACAATTCGGCAGCATAGGCGAAGCAGCTCCGGTCTTTTAATTCGCCGGCCAGCTTTTCTGCCTGTATAATATCGGGCTCCGGAAGTTTTAACAGAATCCGGGCCTCGTTGATCAGTTCCATATTTGATTTCATAAGATAGAGATTTATATAAAAAAATATAAAATCGTCAAAATTTGCACTGGCTGCTCAATTGTGTTGCGGATCAAACCGGAAGAGTTTTCCCGGAAGCAATTTCTTGCCTTCCGAACTGATATAGAGCCGGCCTTGTTGGTCAAAGCAGATCCCTTCCGGTTGACGGAATATATCGGGGTTGAGGGGCTCTACATGCAGTATGCGGCCGTCGGGGTGGAGTACCGCCAGCGCTTTCCCCACGGAAGCGATCACGTAAAGGTTGCTGTCCAGCGGATTCACCGCCAGCCCGGAAGGGCCGAAAGCCGAGGGCGCCTGGTCTGAAGAAAAGTATTCATAGAGCCGGGCCATAAACCCCGAGTCGCCGCCCTTCCAGCGGGCAATTTCCGCCCGGTCGATCAGAAAAGCGGTACTGTCTTCGAGGTGATGTTTGCGCAAGTTATAGGCGTAAATGGCTTTTTTGTGGCGGTACTGATCGCCCTGTCCGGCTTTGCTTTTGCAGGCCAGCAAGAGGCGCTTCTGTATGGGGTCATAACAGAGGCCTTCAACGTCATACCCTTTATAGAGCGGGGTGGGGAATACCACGGTTTCTCCGGAGGGAGGGATCTGGTAAAGCGTGCCATTGCTGCGGACGGCGTATATGTCAGCACCTACTGCCTCCACGCCTTCATAGTCCTTGTCGGGGCCGAAGGGGCGGGTGTCGGTGAGCGCGCCAGTTTCACGGTCGAGGTAAAAGAGCAACCCGTCTTCGTCGTTGACAGCCAGGATATGCTGCCCGTCGGGCGCCATGCCCAGGCCGGAAATCTCGCGCAGGTCAGCCAGGAGATGGAAAATCGTGTCCGGGTGTTTCAGATTGTAGGCAAGCCGGAAGCCGGTGTCCGGCGGCCGGGCATTGGTATCCGGTCTGTTGCAGGCGCTTGCAATAAGGCATGGCAGCAGGATAACAGTCGTATAATATTTAAGTCGGAGATTCATCTACCCGCCTAAAGATACAGGGAAAGAATAGAATACGAGGATAGTTTGTGAAAATTCCGTTGAAAGGAGCACGGATCGATTACTACCATTGCAACCCCCTATTGCCCGTTTCTGCGGTTTTGAAAATTTTGTTGCCGTTGTTCAAGTCGGGACGGCTGCGATTCACCTTCTTTCAGCAAAAGACGCCGTTTGTCAATACGTTGTTGTAATTCCTGATGCAACGGTTCACGGGGTAACGTCTCGGTACTATCCACCAATTGCTGCACGGCCTCCAGGCGGCGACTGTTGGGGTATGTGGCGATAAATTCCCGCACCCGGCTGGTTTCCGGCGCTTTGCGCAATACCTCGAAATCGCGGCGTTCCAGGTTTTCCAGGGCCACTCGGGTTTTCTCCAGAAATTGTCCGGAAGGATATTCCCGCAAATACGTTTGCAGGTCTGCCGCGGTATTCGTCAGCAGGGCCTTGCGGAACACGGCTTTTTCCCGGTGCCGGCTTTGTTCGTATTTCGCGGCATATTGGGTGTAGGCTTCCGGCGTATCCTGCACGTAACGCGTCCACACCCAGGCGGCTTCCTGCGGCGCAATAGCCCAGGTTGCGCCGGCGGACAGCACCAGAAACGCCAGGAACAGGGCAACTGCCCGAAAGGGGCGGGACCCACTGCGTTGTTTTGCTTGTGCCGGCTCCGCTGGAATAAAGACCGGTGGCGTGTAAATAGGCGAGGGCATAGGGATGTCGGTGCCGGGCGCTTGAGGAGATGGGGCGGGCATCGATTCCGATTCTGCGTATATAATATCATCCAGGCTGCGGGAAACCGGGGTGTCTCCTGCAGGCTCGGAAAAGAGCAGTTTTTCCCCGGCCGACTTCAAGGGCGCCTCTGCGGAGGCTCCCGGAGCATCGGCGCTGATCCGGATGATCTCCTCCAGCACGATCTCTTTCTTTCGCTCTTTGCCCAGCAGCAGTTCAATAACTGATACCTTGATCATAAGAGGGAAAGTGCCGGCGCGCAGGGGCGTCACCCAAAACAGCCATTCCGTGTAGCCTTCGTCTTCCACGATCTGCTCCGGCGAGCTGATGCTGCGGATTTGAAAGGTCGGTTCCCCGGAAGGATCCAGCAGCTCCACCTGCATCAGGTCCGATACCCGCATAAGTGGCTTGAGCGTTACGTGTTCATCAAGCGTGATATTTTCCACGATGGCATCGGCGTCCAGGGCGATGCGCACCAGGCAGCGGGTTTCGCGGCCGAGGGGCATGGCGTGGGGAATGCGGTACAGGATCTCGCCCTGTTTGGCTTTTTTTGCTTCGGGCATGGCCGTCGCGGTGTCGAAGTCTGCGGTGTCCAGTCCATCGATCAGGTCGAGCAGATCGGAGCGGAGTTGGTTATAAGCCAGTTGGAGCTCGTCGTTGGCGATGGTACCGCGTAACCGGGCCTTGTTGGTATCGTTGAGTTTGCCCAGCAGAGTGGTTACGGTCTGGTGTTTTTCCGAGCCGGGCGGCAGGAGTTGCTGCAGCATTTTCAACGCGCCGGCAAGGTCCTCCGTGAGCAGATCGCGGAGTTCCTGCTGAAGTTCCGGTAATGGTTTGGGTATGGGCATAAGTGATAGTTAAGCGGTCGCAGTGCGGCGATATCAGGCAAAAATAGCCAATAAGCTGCGCTTGCTTCAGATTCCCCGGCAAATTCTCGTTTCGGGTTGGGAATCCCTCGTTTTCCTCCTACATTTGGTGCCGAAAATGCAATGACACCATGCGAAAACAAACATTATTTCCAATTGCCGTATTGCTTACCCTGATTACTTTCTCCTGTTCCAAAATTGTAAAAAACGAAGCCTATTTCGAAGCGATATCGCGCTACGTCTATGCCTATAGCAGTGGCGCGATCGGCCGCTCCGATGCCATACGCGTGCGCTTCGTCGATCCCGCTGTGGGGCAGGATCAGGTTGGCCAGAAGGTATCCGGGGATTTGTTCTCCGTCAGCCCGGCCATTCCGGGAAGTATGATCTGGGAAGACGACCGGACGATCAAATTGCAACCCACGGATCCCCTTCCCTATGGCGCCCGCTATACCGGCACCGTTGCCCTGGGGAAGATATTTGGCAAGGTGCCTGAAGTAGCCAGGACCTTTGAATTTGAATTCAGCGTACGCGAACTGTCGTTCGAAGTGGTTATCGATGGCTTGCATTCCGGCACAGCCAACGATCCCAGGCAGCAACAGCTGATCGGCCGGGTATTGACCAGCGACCCCGTGCTTACAACCGATCTGGAGAAAACGCTGACCGCCAAACAGGGTAATAAAACCCTGGCTGTTCAATGGACCCATAGCGGCGATGGCCTAACGCACGATTTTGTCGTTAGCGGCGTCGAACGCTCCAATATGCGCTCTAAAGTGGATATCGCCTGGACGGGCAATCCCCTGGGCCTGTCCAAAAACGGATCGCTCGAGCAGATGGTCCCCGCGCTCGATGAGTTTATTGTGCTCAATGCCCGGCTCGTGCAACAGGAAGAACAATACGTGCTGTTGAATTTTTCCGATCCGGTGGATGCCGCGCAGGTACTGGACGGCCTGATCCGGCTGGACAACTACACCGGCGCGCTGCGCTTTGCCGTGGACGGCAACTTTGTGCGCGTGTACCCCGGCCAGCGCCTGAGCGGTGAATACCAGCTCCGCGTGGAATCCGGAATCCGGAATACAGCCGGCGCTGCCATGAAAGGCCGGAGCGATTGGCGGCTCAATTTCGAAGACCTCAAACCGGCGGTGCGCCTGGTAGGCCGGGGCGCAGTTATTCCCCAGCAGGCCGATGGCGGCGTGATCTTCCCCTTCGAGGCCGTAGGCCTGCGCGCCGTGGATGTGGAGGTCTTCAAGATCTTTAATTCCAATATTTTACAATACCTCCAGGTAAATGAACTGGAGGGCGACAACGAGTTGGAGCGCGTCGGCAAGATCATACTACAGAAAAAAGTGACGCTCACCGACCTGAACCCCAACGCTAACAGCCAGGTCTGGCAACGCTACGCCCTCGACCTGAAGGATATCATCCACCAGGACCCGGGCGCCATTTATCAGATCCGACTTGCTTTCCGCAAAGGATACGCTGTCTATCAATGCAACGCCCCAACTTCCCAAAGCGAAAGCGGTGAACCCTCCTCCCCCCCTGGGGGAGGTCGGGAGGGGGCTGGCCGGGAGGAAGCCGACGATCTGGCGCACCTCGGTACGACCGACGATGCCGGCAATCTCATCAGTATCTGGGGGGGATACCGGGGTATTTATTATAACGACCGCGACGGTTGGTGGGACGATGAAGGCGGCTACGACTGGGGCAACCGCGACAACCCCTGCGCAAACGAGTATTACAATTACGAGCACTTTACCAAACGCAACGTATTTGTCAGCGACCTGGGGGTCACCGCCAAACGCGGCAAGGACCGCTCCCTTTTCGTTTGTGTCACCAACCTCCACACAACCGAACCGGAAAGCGGCGTCGATCTCGAATTGTACAACTACCAACTGCAATCCATCGCCACGGTCCGGACCGACGGCAGCGGCACCGCCATGCTGGAACCGCTCCGGGAAATACCTTTCCTGGTGGTGGCTACCCGGGGCGATCGCCGCGGCTACCTCAGAATGGCCGACGGCAGTTCGCTCTCCCTCAGCCGTTTTGATGTGGCCGGCGTGGAACCGCAAAAAGGGCTCAAAGGGTATTTGTACGGCGAACGCGGCGTGTGGCGTCCGGGGGATTCCCTGTATTTGAATTTTGTACTGGAAGACAAGACCGGTCAACTGCCCGCCAACCACCCCGTTACCCTGGAACTCAACGACCCGCGCGGGGCCCTGCAATACCGCACCGTATCGGCGCAAAGCATTGGCGGCGTGTATGCCTTTCCCTGCGCCACCCGGCCCGATGCCCTCACCGGCAACTGGACCGCCCGGGTACAGGTGGGCGGCGCTACTTTTACCAAACAACTGAAAATCGAGACCGTGAAGCCCAACCGGCTGAAAATGGATCTCGACTTCGGCAAGAAATCGCTGGTCGCCGGCGACGAAGATCGCAGCGGCAAACTCAAGGTCACCTGGCTGCACGGCGCCGTGGCCAAAGGGCTGAAGGCCCGCGTGGAAATGCAATTGCGCGCGGCGAAAACCGAATTCAAGGACTTTAAAGACTTTGTGTTCGACGATCCGGCGCGCTATTTCTGGAGCGAACCCCAAATGCTGTACGATGGCAACCTTGACGATAATGGACAGGCCAGTATTCCGCTGCGTTTGGGCGACAATGAGAATGCTCCGGGCAAGCTCATCGCTAATTTTAAAATGCGCGTGTTTGAATCCGGCGGCGATTTCAGCACCGACAATTTTGCCCTGGACTACTACCCTTTCGAACGCTTCGTCGGGGTGTCCATACCGGTGAACAAGTGGGGTTCCAAAATGATCGACAACAACGGCGGCCAGATCCAGGTCGCCTGTGTGGATAAAAACGGCCGCCCCCTCCCGGGCCAGCGCCTGGAAGTAGGCCTCTATCGCTGCGACTGGCGCTGGTGGTGGGACGAAGACCGCAACAGCAACGTGGGGCAGTTCAACTCGGCCAACCACGTTAATGCCGTGGATAAAATCACGCTCACAACTGATGGCCGCGGCCTGGCAGTTTGGAAAATAAAACCCGGCGAATGGGGCCGCTACCTCGTTCGTGTGACCGATCCAGACGGCGGCCATGCCGGCGGCGACTTTTTCTGGAGCGGCTATCCCGATGACATGAACGACATGTATAGCCGAAATGCCGCTGCCATGTTGCCTTTCTCGGTGGAAAAAGAAAAGTACGCAGTGGGCGAGGAAGTGACCCTCAAAGTGCCCGCCAGCGAAAACGGCCGCATCCTGCTTACCCTTGAAACCGGCGCCCGGGTAGCCCGCCACATCTGGTTCGATGCCAAAGCCGGCGATAACCTGCTCAAATTCGAGGCCAGCGATGATATGGCGCCCACGGTATATGCGCACATTAGCCTGTTCCAACCCCATGCTCAAACCCGCAATGACCTGCCCATCCGGATGTACGGTGTGATGCCGGTGAATGTCGAAAATCCAAGCACGCACCTGAAACCGGCTATCGAGATGCCCGATGTGTTGAAACCGGGAGAGCCGTTTACGGTCAGTGTAAAGGAAACCTCCGGCAAGGCCTGCACCTATACGCTGGCCATTGTGGACGAAGGCCTGCTCGATCTTACCCGCTTCCAGACGCCCAACCCCTGGGAGGCATTTTTCGCCCGCGAAGCGCTGGGTGTAAAGACCTGGGATATGTACGACTATGTTTTGGGCGCCTACGGCGCCGAACTGGAGCGTATCCTGAGCGTCGGCGGCGACGCTATCAATCAAAAAGCAAAAAATGCCGCCCAGATCAACCGGTTCAAACCCGCAGTGCTCCATGTCGGTCCGTTCAAACTGGAAAAAGGCAAGACCGCCAAACACACGCTGAAGATCGACAACTACGTCGGCTCGGTGCGCGCCATGGTCGTCTGTTCGGCGCCCGCACCCGAAAGCCGGGGCGCCTACGGCAGTGCTGAAAAAACCTGCCCCGTGCGCAAGCCCCTGATGATCCTGCCCACGCTCCCGCGGGTACTCGGACCTGGCGAAACGCTGCGGCTACCGGTCGATGTGTTTGCTATGGAGAAGAACGTAAAAAGCGCAACGGTCCGGGTCAAGGAACAATCCGGCCTGGTCAGCATTCAGGGCGCGTCGTCCAACTCCCTGCATTTTGACCAGCCGGGCAATGCGCTTACCTACTTCGATCTCAAAGTGGGCAACCGCACCGGAGTGGCG
>CAYVDV010000146.1:8315-11053 GCA_964450465.1 uncultured Saprospiraceae bacterium | reverse complement strand
CTGCTTCCAAGCCCCACATAGTCCGAAAACATTTGACTGACGGCAGCGGGATCCTGGCCGGCAAAAGCACCCGAAATAGAGCGCCATACGTAAGCCAGCGTCCAGCTTTCGATATAACAATAATAGGCCGCCACAGCAAGGTTGGTGAAGATGCCGAACACGCCCACATATTTCCACCATTTGCGTTTTTGTCCACTCAGACTGTCGAGAATGAACGGGGTGGAGTGGTCGCCAAATTTACCGCCATACCGCCCCATACTCCATTCCACAAATAGGAGCGGAATGCCCATGAGTAAAAAACAAACCAGATAGGGAATGATAAAGGAGCCACCGCCGTTTTGGATCGCCTGGACGGGGAAACGCAGAAAGTTGCCCAATCCGACGGCATTGCCCGCCATGGCCAGCACAAGGCCAACCCGCGAGCCCCAGGATTCTTTGCTCATACAAAAGTCGATTTAGTTCTTTTGATGTGTTGCGAAATGATTGTTTTCCGGCGGGAAAGATAGGCAAATTGTTGTGCATACGCCGCCACAAAGGAAAAATCGGAAAATTTGATCCTGTGCATATCCAATACGACGCCTCCTGTCTTCCGGTTCAAATCCAGCCGACATTGGAACAGATGCAACAAAAAATCTCCGGTATGCGCTTATCCGCCACGCGGGTAGTTTGCATCATCTTCATCCACGGCATCGGGAGGAGGAGAGCCTTTCAGAACGCGCCAGAAATAATACAAAGTAAAGGTGATGACCACCAAATTGGCCACACCCATCATCAGGAGAGCAGGAGTATGCATATACAGCGTAGTTTACCTTTTTTGTTCTTTTCTGCGAACAAGGGCGGTAGGCGCATATATGAACTACCCTTATGGTCGGCCGCCGTTGCAGGGTCCGGGACGCAACATTGCGTTTTGGACGGACAAATCTATTAAACGGCAGTTGATTTACGCGCAGGCAAAGCAGGATTACCCAAATAAATTTCTTTTGCACATTTTGTTCGGCTTTGGTCTTTCTCCATCGTTGCCGGCAGCACATGGGTACACGGCCGTGAAAAATACTATTTTTGCCGCGGCAATTGCGCATCGCATTGCCGGATACATCATTCCGGAACATCCTGTTGCACATGGCGAAAAAACCTGTACCTGCCCGTCCTCAAGCAAAACCGAAATCCGCTCCAGCCGGCAAATCCGCAAAACCGGCGCCTTCGACTGCTGCATCCCTGTGGGAAGCAGCCGGCTGGCTGAAATGGGCATTGCTGGCAATGGCCATCACCGGCGCCTGCTATCTGCCTTCGCTGTCCAATAAACTGGTTAACTGGGATGACCCCCCCAATATTTATGAAAACCCGAACCTTGAGCGGATCGACGGCGAGAGCCTCCGCAACATTTTCTCCCTGGATAAAGGTGCGGTTATCGGCAACTACAACCCCCTGCCGATCCTTACCTTTTACCTGGAAAAAAAGTTTACCGGTGAATTTAATACCACGCTGATCCACCTCGATAATGTCCTTTTGCACCTGCTCACGGTATTTTTCGCCATGCGTCTGCTGTTGCACCTGGGCTTCGGCGTGGGCGGCGCCTTTATCGGCGCCTTGTTATTTGGCATACATCCGATGCGGGTGGAATCCGTCGCCTGGGCAACTGAGCGAAAAGACGTGTTGTTTGCCGTGTTCTTTTTTGCCGCCCTGATGTACTACGTGCGCTGGGTAAAAACGGAGGACAGTGGAAAACGCACCATGCTCTATCTCGGGATGCTGGTGCTGGCCATTCTTTCGGGCTTTTCCAAGGTCCAGGCTGTGACGCTCCCGTTGTCGATGCTCGCTATCGACTATCTGCTCCGGCGGCCGATCAACTTTAAGCTGATCTGGGAGAAAGCGCCGTTCTGGCTTATTTCCCTGACCTTCGGTCTGATCAACGTATATACGCTCGGCCGGGAGGGCTCGACCAACGATGAGGTAACCAATTTCAACTTTCTGGACCGCCTCTGTATCGGAGCCTATTCGTTTTGTGTGTATTTGTACAAGGTGTTCGTCCCGTATCCGATGTCGCCCCTGTACCCGTATCCCAAGCCCCTGCCTATCTGGGTTTACCTGGCTCCCATTCTCTTTTTTGCCGTTTGGTTCGGGATTTACCGTTTGTGGAAACAGGACCGCCGCATGTGGGTGTTTGGGATGTTGTTCTTTTTCTTCAATGTGATGTTCCTGCTGCAGGTAGTAGGCGCCGGACAGGGCTTTCTGGCCGATCGCTTTACCTATGTCCCCTACTTCGGCTTCTTCGCGCTGGCAGGTTGGTTGTACGATCAGTACGGCGGTAAAAGCCCGGCTCTGCGTACGAACCTGAATGTGGTGGCCGGTATTGTGTTTCTGGTATTTTCCGTGTGGACAGTGAAACAGGTCGGCATCTGGAAAGACGGCGGTACGCTATGGACCCATGTGATGAAATATGAAAAGGACAAAAACTCCCTGCCTTATTGGAACCGTGGCCAGTTTTTGCGCGACCAGGGCAATTACGATCTGGCATTAAAAGACTACACCAAATCGATCGATATCGATCCGAAGAACCCGGAGTTGCGCAACAGCCGGGGCAAGACCTATTTCGATATGGCGATGAACGGCATTGTAAAAGGGCGTGAGCGGGAGTATACCCTAAAGGCCATCGCCGACTTTGACGAGGGCTTGAGCCGGCCGAACCTGAAAACCAAGACCAAGGCTGAAATGCTGATCAACCGGGGCGCAGCCAAGGC
>CAYVDV010000146.1:0-8215 GCA_964450465.1 uncultured Saprospiraceae bacterium | reverse complement strand
TTTGGCATGAAGACAAGTGACTACGACCAGCAGTTGATGAGCAAGTAAGCCGCTCCGGCTTTTATTTAACCCGGAAATCAAAGGTAATAGTACCGCATTGCTCCGCTTCCGAAGCGGCGGCAAAGCGGTATTGTTGTGCCCAGGCAACTGCTTTATTCCGCAGTTCGCTGTCGGTGGTCGTCGAACCCAACTGAGTATAAGAAGCCGAAGTGACACTGCCGTCGCTGTTGACGCAGACACGCACAGCTACCTTTCCGGTTTTTTGCGTATCATCCACCATGCGGGGGCGACCGATCACCTTGCGACCGCCGAGCCCGCCGCCGATAGACTCGCCCACGCCACTGCCGTCGCCACCGCCGCTGCCGCCGCCACTGCCGGTAGTTTTGCCGAATGGGTTCGTGCCGGTGCCGCCGGGTTGCCCCTGGTTGCCGGGCTGTCCCGTATTTCCCTGGCCGCCACCGGTAGCGCCGGGTTTGCCGAATGTGCTGCCAAACTGGCCTTTTTTCTTGTCCCGTTCTGCCTGTGCCTGGCGCTGGCGTTCCAATTCAGCCTGGCGTTGGCGTTCCTGCTCGGCAAGGCGTGCTGCTTCCTCCTGCTGCCGCTGCCGTTCCTGTTGTTGTTGCCGGAGTTTGGTTTCCTCCTGTTGCCGGCGCAGGGCAGCGACCTCGGGGTCGCTGGAAGTGGGCGTATTGCTTTTGGCCGGGGTAGCGGGTTTCGGAGGCGGAGAGCTGGCAGCCGGTGTGGCGGGAGCGGGTTCTTCGGCAGGTTGCGTGCTGCTTGGGTCTTCGAGTTGCTGGCCGACCGGGGCAGGTTCGTCGCCCTGACCGACATCCGGAAGGCCGGCCGCCGCATTGTCGCCGCCGCCGCCCCATTCAATCACAATAGGTGGCGGTTCCTCCACAGGTTTTTTGATAGTGACCTGAAGGAAAAAAAGTAACGCCAGCAAGATCGCATGCAGGATCACACTGATCAATATGGATTTAGTTCTGTCTTCCTCTCTATGGGCTATGGCTTTCATATATGCTCGTTTACATCTCGGATGCCTTTTAGGCATTCCATGCATAAAAAACGCAGAAAAAGGGCAATAAGTTGTATTTTCTACCGGTCCTCCGGGTGCTCTTCCGTCGCCAGGATAGTTTTGACCTTCAGGCGGTTGGCGATATCCAGAATGAAGACCACGTTATCCAGCGGTACCATTTTTTCAGCCACGACGGTGATCGTAGTGGCCTGCGGTTCCTGTTTGGACGCCCGGATCTTGGAGGCAAGCGCTGCATACAGGCTTTCTTTGCGAATCGGAGCGCTGTCGAGGAAATATTGCCCTTTCATATTGACCGAGACCGCCAGGGAGGGCGAGGCCATCGTTTTGGAACTGCTGGACGGAAGTTGCAGGTTCAGGGCATTGGGGGTGACAAATTTGGAGGTGAGCATGAAAAACATCAGCAACAGAAAGATGATGTCGATCATGGCTGCCAGACTAAAGGAGGGCGTGACGCGCACTCTTCGTTTTAAGCCCATAACACTTGCTTGATTGGATGAAAGTTGAGGTGGATCAGCATGGAGAAATGCAGCGGTTTAGCGCGACGGCTCCTGAAGGAGGTCCATAAACTGTAGCGCCGTGTATTCCATTTTGTACACCACTTTATCCAGGTTGGAAACTAAAAGATTGTAGCCGGCCATGGAAACGATAGATACGATGAGTCCCATAGCGGTACTGGTAAGGGCCTGATAGATACCTCCGGAAAGCACCTGCGGCGTGACATTGGTAGCTGTGGACATGTCCTGGAAAGACAGGATGAGGCCAAGTACCGTACCCAAAAGTCCGAACATGGGGCCAAGTCCGGAGATCGAGGCCAGGGTGGACAGGTTGCGCTCGAGTTTGAGCAATTCCAGGTTGCCGACATTTTCGATGGCTTTGTTGATATCCTCCAGCGGTTTGCCGATCCGGTCAAGTCCCTTTTCCACCATGCGGGCCATAGGGGCATCGACGCTTTGACACAGGGCTTTGGCGGCCTGCAGGTTCCCGCTTTCCACACTCGCCCGGATACTGTTCATAAAGTTTTGATCCACTTGTCCTGCCCGGTTCAGGGTCAGATAGCGCTCGATAATAATGTAAACCGCCGCAATGGAAAGGAAAATAAGGATAAAAAACATGACCATACTCGAAGTGGTATTCCCCAAAAAGGAATCGAGCAGGCTTTTATGTTGAACGGTTTCGCCTTCGGTAGGGGCGATGATTTGCAGCAACCAAAATGCGGCCAATACGGATTGCAACGTCATAAACAGGGCGTGGTTGGTTAGTTTAGAATGATTGTTTTATTGTGCACTTGCGAACGTCAAAAGTAGGGTATTTTGTATTCGGCAACGCGAATTCCTTAACATTTTTGCACAGCAGCACGGCCTTTGTCCGCTAAAGGACAGGAATAAAAACAAGGGTCACCCGCGAAAAACGGAGTGACCCTTGCCACAATGTTGGTAGAAAATACCAGAATTACTTTAGCGGAGGGGGGTTATGGCGCATTTAGTGTCGCGCAACGGCATCCCAGAAATTGACCATCCGGGGCAGGGTGCGAACGAACAACAATGCTGCGAAAGCAACGTACAAAATTAGCATGGGCAAGAAACGGTTAAGATTATGAAATGAAAAGCACTTTGCCTGAAAATCCGGATTATAATTTTGCAGAGCCCCCAAAGGTGAAAATTTTTTTTAAATTGAAAAAATCTTTTATAAAAGTTTTTTAACCAATGTCGAAAAATTAATAGTTGTGCCCCCAAAACAAAGCTGCCGGCCACTTACCGGAAAAGAATCGCTGTTATTTGTTGAGAATGCCTTACCTTTGCCCTCAGTAACCTTTTTTGTGTGCAAATGTGTTTTTAGTGACGTGCATCGCCATCAATTTTTCAGAGTGGCAACCATGCATGTCCCTGACTACGTATTTGCACATTTTATTTTATTCACCCGACGTTCGGTATCCTCGTTTACATCGTTGGCGCTGTTCGTTTTTTTAAAGTCCTTGACAAATGGTTTACAACAATATCTTGGAAACAATTGGCAAAACCCCCCTTATTCGATTGAATAATATTGTAGCGGACATCCCTGCCACGGTATATGCCAAATTGGAAGCCTTCAATCCGGGATTGAGTGCCAAGGATCGCATTGCTTTTCACATGATCGAACGGGCTGAGCAACTCGGCAAACTGAAACCCGGCGGCACAGTGGTAGATGCTACCAGCGGAAATACGGGCTTCAGCCTCGCCATGGTGGCAGCCATTAAAGGATATCGCTGTGTTTTGACCGTTACCGACAAGATATCGGCCGATAAACTCAATAATCTGCGCGCCATGGGAGCCGAGGTGATCCTTTGTCCTAAAGACGCCAAACCCAATGATCCGAATTCCTATTACCGGCGCGCTGAACAGCTGGCTAAAGATATACCCGGCGCCTTTTATGTCAATCAGAATTTTAACGCTGATAACGGCGAGGCACACTACCTGAGCACCGGACCCGAAATTTGGGAACAAACCAACGGCCGGATCGACTGGCTTATCGGGAGCGCCAGTACCGGCGGCACCCTGTGCGGAACGGCCCGCTATATCCGGGAGCAAAATCCCGACCTGAACGTCATCGCCGTGGACGCCTATGGCTCCGTACTTAAAAAATACCACGAAACGGGTGTTTACGATGAAAGCGAGATCTATTCCTACCGGATCGAAGGAACCGGTAAAAATATCATCCCGGCAAATGTAGATTTCGAGCAGATCAACCGTTTCGTTAAAGTGACGGACCGGGACAGTGCCCTCAAAGCCCGGGCGCTTGCCCGGCAGGAAGGTATGCTGGTCGGCTATTCCAGCGGGGCAGTCCTGCAATGCCTGCACCAAATCAAGGACGAACTTACTGCGGATGATGTCGTTGTGCTTATCTTTGCCGACCATGGCAGCAAGTATGTCACCAAAGTATTTAACGACGACTGGATGCGCGAGCAGGGGTTCCTGGAAGAAGAGCCGGTGAAGACTCCTGTGGCTGCTGCCAAAAATGACCAGGTGCTCTGTTGAGCAAAATTTTTGAACCCATCATATTTTACACATCACGTTATCTATCCAAATAAATGGACTTATTCGACCGGATCTTAGAACAGGCCGGCCCGCTAGGCCAATATGCCAGTGTGGCTGAGGGGTATTTCATGTTTCCTCAATTGGAAGGCGAGCTCGGCAATCGCATGCTTTTCAACGGCAAAGAGGTTGTTTGCTGGAGTATCAATAATTATCTGGGACTCGCTAACCATCCCGAAGTACGAAAGGCTGACGCCGAAAGCGCTGCCCGCTGGGGCCTGGCCTATCCGATGGGCGCCCGCATGATGAGCGGCGAAACCAAACAACACAAAAAACTGGAAACCGACCTGGCCCACTATGTCGGGAAGGAAGCCGGCTACCTGCTCAACTACGGCTATCAGGGCATTATGTCTGCCATCGACGCGCTCCTGACCCGCCGCGATGTGGTTGTGTATGATGCCGAAAGCCATGCCTGCATCGTCGATGCCGTGCGCATGCACCTGGGCAAACGCTTTGCGTTTACCCACAACGATATTGCCAGCCTGGATAAAAACCTGGCCCGCGCCACCAAGATCGTTGAAGAGACCGGCGGCGGCATCCTGGTCATCACCGAAGGCGTATTCGGTATGCGCGGCGATCAGGGAAAATTGCGCGAGATCGCAGCGCTGAAAGAAAAATACCAGTTCCGGCTGTTGATCGACGACGCCCATGGTTTTGGTATGATGGGCCCCACCGGCGCAGGTACCGCCGAAGAACAGGGTGTCAGCAACGAGGTTGACCTGTATTTCAGCACCTTCGCTAAAAGCATGGCCCTGGTCGGCGCTTTTATCGCCGGCCCCAAAGAGATCATTCGCCACCTGCGCTACAATATGCGCTCGCAGATCTTCGCCAAATCGCTGCCCATGCCCCTTGTAGAGGGCGCGATGAAGCGCTTTGAATTGCTGAAATCCAAACCGGAGTTGCGCAAAAAACTCTGGGAAAACGTGCACATGCTGCAAAACGGCCTGCGCGAACGCGGCTTCGATATCGGCGACACCAATACCTGCGTGACACCCGTGTATATGTTCGGAACTCCCGATGAAGCAGCCACGCTGGTTCGCGATATGCGCGAAAACTACGGGATCTTCTGCTCGCTTGTCGTGTACCCGGTTATCCCGAAAGGCATGATCATCCTGCGCCTGATCCCTACCGCCGTGCACAACGAAGAGGATATCCAACGGACGCTGGAGGCTTTCTCCGCCGTTGGGGAAAAACTTAAAGCCGGTGTGTACCAGGGCGCCAAACTGCAGGTGATTGATCAGTAGCAGCGCGGCAGGTCTGCCTATTCTACGGTTTAGGCGTACCGTGTGCATGATTTAAAAATTAGTTGCAACCAGATAAGGAGCAGGGGGTAATCATTGCCCCCTGCTCTTCTTCTGCAATCTTAAATCATGTATCTTCCATCAAAGTGAACATCTTTTATCTACTGCGTTCCGGATCAGGGAAGGCGCATCCGGTATTTTGCCCTGCTACACGATTCATATCGCTTTTATGCCTGCTGGCCGGTCTCGGGGCCTGCCGATCCACTCAGCGGATTGCCGGCAGGGTGCCTGCCAACCCACTGGAGCGCATTTTAGCCGCGCATGCCGCCGATTTTGACTCCATTTTGGCGCAGCCGGAACGGTATGAAGTTCAGATCCTGTACACCCGGATCGACCGCGACGCACAACAGCGACCGCATTTCACAACCTATTCCTGGAATGTCGATTCTTCCCGCTATTTCTACCCGGCCAGCATGGTGAAATTACCCCTGGCCCTGCTGACGCTGGAAAAAATCAACCACCTTCGAAAGGAAACAACGCCTGCCCTGAGCCGGGAAACGCCCTACCGTATCGACTCAATCCGGCCTTTTCAACGGAATTACCAGATCGACAGCACTGCCCCGGACAACAAACCCAGTCTGGCCCACGACATCCGGCGTGTCTTTACCGTAAGTGACAACCAGGCTTACAACCACTTGTTCGAGTTCCTGGGACGGGAATATATCAATACCACCTTGCCCGCCAAAGGCTATACTCGCACCGGGATCCTGCGCCGTTTTTTTGCCGGCGGCCGGGATAATGCCTACAGCAGTCCCATGACATTCTACGCGCCGGACGGATCTGCAATCCTGACCCAGGCGGAACAATACGATTCCCGGCAATGGCAAAATCCCCAGCACAGTCTGCAAAAAGGCAGGGGCTATATCGATAGCCACGGCGATACCATTTCCCAGCCCTTTGACTTCACCGGCCAAAACTGGTTTGCGCTGACGGATATGGAAAAAATGCTGCGCGCGGTCATTTTTCCCGAGTCGGTGCCGGAACAGAGCCGTTTCGATCTGACTGCCGATGACTACGCCTTCCTCCTGCACTACATGGGCATTTTTCCCAGGGAGTGCGATTACCCCCGATACGATACCGCTTATTTCTGGGATGGTTATGCCAAATTTTTCCTGTTTGGCGACACCAGGGCGCCTCAGGATGGTTCCGTCCGGGTGTTCAACAAACTCGGCGCAGCCTACGGCACCCTGACCGATGTGGCTTATATCGTCGATTTTCAACAGAACACCGAGTTTATCCTGGCTGCCACCATCCTTTGCAACCGGGACGGCGTGTTCAACGACGACCGGTACGAATACGATGCCACCGGCTATCCGTTCCTGGCCAAACTTGGCCGCGCCGTACTGGACTACGAGCGCCGGCGTCCCCGGCGGGTGCAACCCGATCTGCAGCGGTTTCGGGAAGCATTGCGCTAGCGCCTAAGCCGCTGCCCGCCGCAAGCGGATCACCCGCGCCCAGTGCAGGGCGCGCAGCACCGGATACATTGGGTCGATTTCCCAGGACCGCACAGCAAAATTGGGCCGGTTTGGGTGTTTGTGGTGGTTGTTTTGAAACAGTTCGCCCATCAGAAAAATATCAAAGGGAAGCGAATTTTTGGAATGATCGCCGTTGTCATAGTTCTGGTAGCCGTACTTATGGCCGCACCAATTTACTATGGCGCCATGCACGGGGCCCATCAGAAAGTGCAGTGGTAACAGGAGGTACATCCACCATTCGGTGGCAAAGAAGGCGTAGAAGACGACATATCCGGTTCCCCACAGCAGGCGGGAGACCCAGGAGTGGCCAAAGCGGTCCAGCCAGCTCCAGGTGGGGTAGTTTCCCAGGAATTTCTGCGAAACCTCCAGCGTGTTATGTACCAACCCTTCAAATATCCGGGCGGTATGTAACATCATGGAAAATACATCTTTGAAAAAATTGGGAGAATGGGGGTCTTGTTCCGTATCCGAGAAGGTATGGTGCATGCGGTGCATGATCGCATAGGCCCGTGGTACGAGATACGACGACCCCTGCGTGGCATAGGCAAACAGGTGGAAAAAGCGTTCCCAGAATTTGTTCATGGTGAACATCTTGTGGGAGGCATAGCGGTGGTGGAAAAAGGTTTGAATGAAGATGGAGCTAAACCAGTGCCCCAGGAAAAATCCATAAATTATCATAAGCATTAACACGTTTGAATGCTCAATATAAGGCGTTTTTTCCCGGTGTTCACCAAATGAACAAACGGCGAAGCGCTCGGGGGAGGCTTCGCCGCTTGAAAAAAATATTGCAGAGGAATAATTTATTTTGCAAAACGCATTTCAGGAAATATAAAAAGGCGTTTCGGTCGGAACGGAGCTGGTTCGTATTAAAATAATTAATTGTTATTTTTAAAAATTTTATGCCCTATCCGTGTGCTTCCGGCCGCATCTGCGGGAAAAACAGCACTTCCTGTATGCTCGCCTGGCCGGTGAACAACATGGTCAACCGGTCGATACCGAAGCCGATACCGGCGGTAGGCGGCATGCCGTATTCAAGCGCGCGCAGGAAGTCCTCATCCATCGCCATGGCTTCCTCGTCGCCGCGGGCAGCCAGTCGGAGTTGTTCTTCGAAGCGCTCGCGCTGATCGATAGGATCGTTCAACTCGGAGTAGGCATTGGCCACCTCTTTGCCGTTTACGAAGAGCTCGAAGCGCTCGACCAGACCGGGTTTGCTGCGGTGCTTTTTCGTAAGCGGCGACATCTCCACCGGATAGTCGATCAGGAAGGTGGGCTGGATCAGATGGTCTTCCACTTTTTCCCCGAAAATCTCGTCGATCAGTTTGGCCTTGCCCA
>CAYVDV010000145.1:3333-11067 GCA_964450465.1 uncultured Saprospiraceae bacterium | reverse complement strand
GAATATCGGGTCGCCCTGCACGGGGTTACAGCAGGTAGCGAAGGAGAAAGCGTAATAACTGCCCGGTTCGCCGTTGATGAACACATCGGCTTTGCCTGCCGGCTGTTTGGAGGGTTTAACGGGCAGGTTGAAGTCGGCGGGCTTGGGTTCGCCTTCCAGGACCTGCGGCGCTTTTTCGCCTTCGATTTCGACCAAGCGCGGCCCGTCGGCCCGGAACGACTTCAGGCCGGACAGGTCTACTTGTTGCAACGCAATGGCGCTGAGAAACTCCAGGCGGTTGGGGAAGCCGAACCACTTGGCCAGCATGTCTGCATTTTCTTCCACCGGACACTTGTGCATGTTCTGCAGTTTGCGTTCGAGGGTTTCGCGCCCCAGCGCTGCCAACTGGCGTTTTTCCTCCTTCAGGGCAGCGCGAATGCGGTTTTTGGCTTTGGCGGTGATGACGTACTGCAGCCAGTCTTCGCTCGGATGCTGGTTTTTATCTGTAATGACCTGAATCTGATCCCCGTTATGCAGTTTGTAGTTGATGCGTTCCACCCGGTTATTCACTTTCACGGCGCGGCAGGTACAGCCGATATCGGAGTGGATACTGAAGGCGAAATCGAGCGCGGTGGCGCCGTCGGGCAGGATTTTCATTTCACCTTTAGGCGTAAACACGTGTACCTCTTCCGAAAAGAGGTTGCTTTGAAAATCGGCGAGAAACTCCACGGCGCTGCCGGTACCCACGTTTTCGAGGGTTTCGCGTACCTGGTTCAACCAGGTTTCAAACACATTCACATTGCTGCCCACCCCGCGCACGCCTTTGTATTTCCAGTGGGCGGCAAACCCGCGTTCGGCGATCTCGTCCATGCGTTCGGAACGGATCTGCACTTCCACATAGCGTCCTTGCGGCCCAACGACGGACGTGTGCAGCGATTCGTAGCCATTCGCTTTGGGGTTGGTGATCCAGTCTTTGAGCCGCTCGGGTATGGGTTTGTAAAAATCCGTTACGATGGCGTAGGCCTGCCAGCAGGATACTTTTTCGCGTTCCAGCGGCACGTCCACGATGATACGGATGGCAAACAAATCGTAAATATCCTCGAACTCGACTTGTTTTGTCCGGATTTTGCTCCAGATGGAGTGAATGCTTTTGGGGCGGCCGATGATGCGCACATTAACGCCCAATTGTTCCGTCAGGGCAGTTTGCAGCGGACGTTTGAATTCTTCGATATATTGTTCGCGCGCCCGGCGGGTTTGCGCCAGTTTGTCGGCAATATCGTGGTATTCTTCCGGGTGGGTGATTTTCAGGCAAATGTCCTGAAATTCGGTTTTGATCTTATACAGGCCGAGCCGGTGGGCCAGCGGGGCATAAATCGTGCTGGTTTCGGCGGCGATTTTGAGCTGTTTGTGCTGCGCCATGCTCTTGATCGTGCGGAGGTTGTGCAGGCGGTCGGCCATTTTAATCAGCACGACGCGCACATCGGAGAGCATGGTCCGGAGCACCTTGGTCAGGTTTTCCGCCTGCGGGCTTTCGGAATCGTGCAGACTGTCGAGTTTGGTCAGGCCATCCACAATAAGGGCAACCCGGTCGCCAAACTGGTCATGGATTTCCTTGAGGGACACATCGGTATCCTCCACCACATCGTGCAACAGGGCGCATACCACGGCG
The DNA here is from genome assembly GCA_964450465.1 of uncultured Saprospiraceae bacterium. GTDB lineage: Bacteria > Bacteroidota > Bacteroidia > Chitinophagales > Saprospiraceae > M3007. Next base: position 9,419 of record CAYVDV010000145.1, on the reverse strand, counting down.
GTAGGGCCCAGGCCGATTTCCTCCACGCAGATGCGCGCGACTTCAATCGGATGCAGAATATAGGGCTCGCCGGATTTCCGGCGTTGTTGCTGGTGCGCCTGCGCCGCCAATTCGAAGGCAGCACGGATATTATGCTGATCCTCCGTGTTCAAGGGCGCAGGCATTCGTTTCAAAAGATTGCGATAGGCCCGCTGGATCAGCGCCGTATCGTCGTGTGTAATTTCAATAAGATTTGCCTGCGACATGGTTTCCTCCTGCTGCGTGTTTTGAACAAAAGAGCATGTTGGAGATTTTTTTGCCCTGCCCAAAACATGCCCTAACAAAATTACCGCTAACATTTGGATGACCAAGACTATTTGAGGCTTGTTAACGGTTTTATCTAAAAAGCAGCCCTTTGTTTTTGTGAAAAAGCCGTACTTTTGCACTCCTTTTGAACCGGCGTCCTTTTGGGCGCGGAATTTATCGCGGGCGTGGCGAAATTGGTAGACGTACCAGACTTAGGATCTGGCGCCGAGAGGCATGGGGGTTCGAGTCCCTCCGCCCGCACTTTCAGTTATGATGGCTCATCCGGGAACCGGCGCTCTGGTGTGGTTTCGGCAACCCAGCCTGCCCCCAACCCGAAAACCCGGCCATCCCCTGTATCACTTTTTCAACCATACCATGCCTACCGTCCAGCAAAAAGATCTCGATAGCACGTCTGCCATTATCACCGTTACCCTGAGCAAGGATGATCTGAAACCCAAAATTGATGCCGAACTGAAGCGCTTTCGCAACCGCGCGGCCATAAAAGGCTTCCGGCAGGGTCAGGCGCCAATGGAATACATCAAGCGGATGTACGGAACTTCCGTTTTCAGTGAGACCCTCAACGAAATGCTGTCCAACGAACTGTACAACTACCTGCGCGACAGCAAACTCGATGTACTCGGGCAACCCCTGCCCACCGAAAACCAGCAACGCTATTCGTTCAAGATCGACCAAATGGAGGACGAGTACGCCGTAGCATACGAAATCGGCTTTGTGCCCCCCTTCGAGATTCAAGGCCTGAGCAAAGACCAGCACTTCGAGCGCCTTACGGTCTCCAACCTCGATGCACTGGCCGAACAGGATCTCGACTATGCCCGCAGGCGCATGGGCAAGCGCAGCAACCCGGAAAACGATATTCAGGAGAAAGACCTGCTGAAAATCGCTTCCCGCGAACTCGACGGCGAGCAACTCAAAGCAGACGGCTGGGAAACTACCATCACGATCCTGGTCGAATCCATCCCGGACGAAGCGTTGAAAAATCAGCTCCTCTCCCTGAAACATGGCGATACCCTCCGCTTCAATGCGCGCCTGCTGGAAATGGGCAGTGACGACGAAAAGTTCCGCAAGTTTATCCTCAATCTGCCGGAAGACGACGACCGCCCCGTTGGCGACTGGTTTGAAGGCACCATAGAAGAGGTCTCCCGCCTGGAAATCGCCGATATGGACGAAGAATTTTTCAACAATTACTTCGGCGGCGGCGTCAGCACCCCGGAGGAAGCCATGGAGCAACTGAAAAAAGGTATCCTGGGCTACTACGATGTGCGCTCCAATGCCCTGCTCATGCGCGACTTCCAAACCCGCCTGATGGAACTCAACCCGATTGACCTGCCGGAAACCTTCCTCAAACGCTGGCTCGGCTACAACAACCAGGAGCTTACCCCGGACAAGATCGACGCCGAATACCCTGCCTTCGCAGAAAGCCTTCGCTGGTCTTTACTGCGCGATAAACTGAAGGCAAAATACCAGGCCGAAGTGACAGATGAGGCACTCAAGGCTGAATATGCCCGCAAGGTGCGCAATTACTTCCAGGCCGAACTGCCCGACAATATCATTCAGAGTAGTGTGGAACGCCTTATGCAGGACGAAAAAGACGTGGAAAACACCCGCCGCGACCTGGAAGGCGACCTGATCTTCCAGGGCATCCGCGCGGAAGTAAGCGTGACGGACAAGGCTATTCCATCTGAAGAATTTCACCAGATCCTCGAGGCGATCACGCAAAAAGCAGAAGCCAGCGAAGCCGCCATCGAGGGAGAAGAAATAACGGGTTAAGCGCCGCGTTTTGTTCGTAAGGTAAAAACGGCCGTTCGTCCTCAAAAACCAGCCATTCTTCCAGCAACCCGGTTCCCTTTTGCCGGCATGTAACTATCCGTTGAAATCATTGTTATAATTGCCTCAAAAAAGACGTTTATTATGTTCGACAAAAATGAATTTATGAAGTATGCCACCAAGCACCTCGGTATGAGTGGCATGCACCTCGAAAAGTACGCCGATGCGAACAGCCGCGTCATGGCGCCCAATATCCATGCCTTTACCCCTGCCGTCATCGAAGAGCGGCAGATGAACGTGGTGGCCATGGACGTATTCAGCCGCCTGATGATGGACCGCATCATCTTTATGGGCGTACCGGTCACGGAATATGTGGCCAACGTTATCCAGGCGCAATTGCTGTTCCTGGAATCCAGTGATCCCAAACGCGACATTCAGTTGTTCATCAACAGCCCCGGCGGCTCGGTGATCGACGGATTGGGCATCTACGATACCATGCAATATGTAGCCCCAGACGTAGCTACCATCTGCACCGGCCTGGCCGCTTCCATGGGCGCCGTATTGCTGGCTGCCGGCACCAAAGGCAAGCGCAGCTGCCTGTACCACAGCCATGTGATGATCCACCAGCCCATGGGCGGCGCACAGGGACAGGTTTCGGACATCGAGATCTCCTACAAGCTGATCAAAAAAATGCAAAAGTCGCTGTACGATATTCTGGCGCACCACACCGGCCAAAACTATGAAACCATTGAGCAGGACTGCGACCGGGACAACTGGATGAGCGCCGAAGATGCCAAAGCATACGGTTTGGTGGACGAGGTGCTGCATCGCAACAACCCACGCAAGGAAAAGTAAGCATGCAAAATCGCGGTAAAGTGAATCCACATCAATGCTCTTTTTGCGGACGCAGTAAAGACGACGTCATGATCCTGATCTCCGGTATGGAGGGGCAGATCTGTGAAATGTGTGTGGAAAAAGCCCAGGAGATCATCGACCAGGAGCTGAAGAATGCGGGGCTCTCGTCCGAAACGGAAGGCAAAGCCGGGAAGTCCCAGTACAGCGGCCCGGTTCGCCTGATCCCGCCCAGGGAAATCAAGTCTTTTCTGGATGACTATATCATCGGTCAGGACGAAGCCAAAAAGGTGCTGGCGGTGGCAGTGTACAACCACTACAAACGCCTGCAGCAAATGGCCAAGACCCAGGGGGAAACGGACGATGTGGAGATTGAAAAATCCAACGTGCTGTTTATCGGCCAAACCGGCACTGGTAAAACTCTGCTGGCCAAAACGATCGCCAAACTGCTTAATGTGCCGTTTGCCATCGTGGATGCCACGGTTTTCACGGAAGCCGGCTATGTGGGCGAGGACGTGGAAAGCATCCTGTCCCGGCTCCTGCAGGTTTGCGACTATGACGTGCCCGCCGCCGAACGCGGCATCGTTTATATCGACGAGATCGACAAGATCGCCCGCAAACAGGACAATCCCTCGATTACCCGGGATGTATCCGGCGAGGGCGTTCAACAGGCCATGCTGAAAATGCTGGAGGGCGCCGAAGTGCTGGTACCGCCGCAGGGCGGCCGCAAACACCCGGAGCAAAAACTGGTCAAGATCAACACGCAAAACATCCTGTTCATCTGCGGCGGCGCCTTCGACGGCATCGACAAGGTGATCGCCCGCCGGGTAAATACCCAGGTGATCGGCTACACCAAACAACAGGAGCAGGAAATTGACCGCGAGAACCTGCTGCAATACGTCAGCCATCAGGATGTAAAACACTTCGGGCTTATTCCGGAACTCGTGGGGCGCCTCCCTGTGGTGGTGCACCTCGATCCGCTCGATAAAGAGACCCTGCGCCGGATATTGACCGAACCGCGAAATGCGCTTGTACGACAATACCAGAAACTATTTTCGCTGGAAGGCATCGAACTGCAGTTTGAAGAAGAAGCCATCGACTTCATGGCCGACAAGGCTATCGAATACAAACTTGGCGCCCGGGGCCTGCGCTCCCTCTGCGAAGCGATCCTTACGGACGCCATGTTTGACCTGCCTACCAATAAAAAAGGCAACAAGAAACTGGTGATCGACAAAGCCTATGCGGCTGAAAAACTGGAGCGCTCCCGGGTAGGGCGCTTGCGTGCAGCGTAAGATTGTTAACCATTACCGACTGCCGGGATGCAAACATGGATCATCCCCAATTTTTTTGTCCGATTTTTTAGGGTAATTCCCGTAGATTCTCGCAGAAAAAGACGAAGGTTTTCGCGGAATTCCTTTGTGTGTAATAACGATGAGGGATTACTTCCAGCGTTTTCTGCGAGGATCTGCGGTTTTTTTTCTGCGGCGATCTGCGGGAAAATTCTCTACAAGTGCAAAGACATAAAATTTGGGATGAGACATGTTTTGCATTTTGGCCGTAAATTTTAACAGGAGACGCCAACCAGCGAGCCTAATTCCACCAGTCCGGGCGACCGAAATCGTAGTCCAGGAAAATTTCATCCAGGAGCGGGTCAGCCCCCGGGGCATAACCCTCTTTAAGGTCGTAGTTCCATAATTTTCCCAGGTTTTGCCAGTAGGTAGCCGTCAGGCCGCCCCGGGTTTCCTTGATAAGATCGTAGAACGATTCGCCGAGTTCCTTTTCGATCATTTTGATCAGCACCTTGCCTTCTGTGCGGGAGAGCTTCTTCATCTGTTCGGTAAAGTCCTCCTTGAGTTCCTTGTGTTCCTTCCGGATAAAGCGCTTCCGCTGCCGCTTGTTCATATCCTGGGTTTCCGACTTAATATCGTCGTACAGGTCGATGGCCTGCAGGGCATACGGATATACTTTCCGGGCAGCGCGCATATACAGGTAGTACTGCCGTTGCTCGGCAAAGTCCTTAAACCCCCGGCGGGCAGCCACTTTTACCAGACGCAGTGCCATAATAAAGGTAGAGTCGCCGTTTTCGACCTCCAGCCGGGCCCATGCACCTTTCGGAGCCAGCGTGTCGGCAGGCGGGCCTGGCTGGGCCTGGGTCAGGGTGCTGACCAACAGGGCGAAGAAAATGAGGAACGGGTTTTTCACGTGTATAAAAACGAATTGGAATGTCTAATGGTATAATTCAGTCCCGGTACTTAAAACGCTGGATCTGGAATTTCGTTGCCAGATCGGGATCGCTTGTTGCGTTTTTGCTGCCGGTATTTTATCCGAAAAAGGCACCTAATTGATAGCATTTCTTTTCCGACGGTAGCAATGCCAAAAGTAACAATGGGGTGTGCGCCCCTGAGCCATTTAGAAAAGGTTACTTTTGCAACCGGCAACCAGTCAAATCCTCCCATGTTCACTATCCTGCTGGGCTTCATCACAGCATTTACGCTGACCTATTTCGCTATTCCGGCTATTATCCAGGTAGCGCAGACAAAAATGTTGTACGATCCACCCAACGAACGCAGCGCACATGACAAACCTACGCCATCCCTTGGGGGGATCGCCATTTTTGCCGGCGCAATCTGCGGGATCATTCTCTGGGCGCCGGCCCAGACCTTTGGGATGCTTCAGTATGTGCTGGCGGCTCTGGTCGTTATCTTCATGATAGGGATCAAAGATGACCTGATTCCTTTGCTCCCGACCCAAAAACTGCTCGGCCAGATCCTGGCGGCACTGATCCTGGTCTATAAATCCCATGTAAAGATTACCAGTCTGTACGGAATTTTTGGGATCTATGCGCTTCCCGAACTGGCGGCGTTTGTTCTGTCTGTACTGTCAATTGTGGGTATTATCAACGCCTTCAACCTGATCGACGGGATCAATGGTCTGGCCGGAAGTATCGGTCTGCTGGCCTGCCTGACCCTGGGGGGCTGGTTTTTCGCAACGGATTTTGTGGAACTGGCGGTGGTGGCTTTTTCCCTGGCCGGCGCCCTGGCCGCTTTTCTTCGATATAATTTTACGCCGGCCCGGATCTTCATGGGGGATACCGGAGCCATGCTCACAGGCACGGTGTGCGCAGTACTGGCCATCCGCTTTATCGAACTCAACCAGGAAGTCGC
>CAYVDV010000145.1:0-3233 GCA_964450465.1 uncultured Saprospiraceae bacterium | reverse complement strand
GCCCTCCACCAATGGAGAACGGGCTGGCTGTTGCTGCTCGAACTCGGGTTGGCGCTTACGTTGTCGTATTGGTTGCGCTGGTTGGTCCGGCGCCGGAAAAGCAACATAATGGAACAGGGATGACTCCGGAAAGCACCTGTTTACAGGCCAGCTGTCTAGAAGACATCCGGGGTGCTTTATTCAACTTTGTTCCGCATCTTTGTAAAATTGGAAACAAAAACTACCTGTCATGCGTCTAAAACTTGCTCTCGCCCTAGTCCTCATTTTACCCGCTTTGTTCCTCCGGGCCCAGTCTTCAGCCTTGGAGGTGTATCAGATCTTTCAAGCCAAATGTATCGCCTGCCATGACCATGCCTCCCCTGAAGCCGGGCTGGACCTTGAGGGTTCGGGCGCTACGGAGGCCATTCGCGCTATCAGTGTGGCGGGCATGTTGCTGAATGCCGCCCCCACCAATAGCCATGCACTGAATCAGGGCTATAAACGCGTTTACCCGGGCCGGCCCGACCGCAGTTTTCTGTTCCATAAAATCAACAACGGTTTTGAGCCGTATATCGGAGCCCTGCATGCCGATGAAGGAAGCAGTATGCCGGCCTACCCCGCTCCCGGTGGCGCACTGAGCGACCTGGAAAAAGAAGTAATCCGGCAATGGATCCTTTTTGGCGCAAAAAGCACCGGTACACAATTTGACAAATCTGTATTAACGGAGTTTTACAGCGGCAACGGTGAAAAAAGCTTCCCTTCAGGCCCGCCGCCGGCGCCGGATCCCTCCAAAGGATTCCAGGTGAAAATGGGGCCATTCTTCCTGCCTGCCGACGGTGAGGTCGAATATTTTCAAAAATACGAACTCCATCTGCCGGAAAACGTGGAAGTCGCCCGAATGGAGGTTCTGATCTCGCCGTATTCCCACCACTTTATTGCCTACAACTTCACCAGTGCGGCCGGCGCCAACATTATTCCGCATGGCCTGCGGCTCAATTCATTCCACAACGACATTAATCTTGTGGCCGCCGTACAGGAACAAACCGACCTCCGGCTGCCGGAAGGCACGGCGTTTCGATGGGATAAGGACATCGTACTCGATCTCAATGCGCACTACATTAACTATCTGCTTACCCGCCCCTATCAGTGTGAGGCCTATCTGAACGTTTATACACAACCCACCGGCAGTGCGCAGCAGGAAATGCACGCCGCCTTGCTGGTCAATACGAATATACCGATCGCCAACAACGGCAACACCATTACCCATACCAAATCCGAATTCCAGTTTGGCGCCGACAGCATCTATTTCTGGGGCCTGATGGGGCATACCCACAAATACGGCACCGGGTACAAGGTGTGGAAACGCCTCGCCAACGGCCAGAAAGGCGAACTTATTTACGATGCTTCCTGCCCACTGGGTATTCCCGGATGCCCGGCTCCGCAGTTCGACTACCAGCATATCCCCCTGCGCTACTGGGAACCGGCGCTGCTGCCTGTCAAATGGAGCAACGGCATCATCCACGAAGCCACCTGGGTGAACGATGGCCCCACTCCCCTGCAGTTCGGCCCGACTTCTGACGATGAAATGATGGTACTGATCGCTTTTTACACCGAGCAGCAAGTTACGGTAGATGCCAAGGAACCCCTGGCGCCAGATGCCGGCCGGCAACTGCTGGTTTACCCCAACCCCACGACCGGGCGCGCATTTGTCCGGCTACCGGGCGAGCAGGGCATCCGCCGGCTTCGACTCTTCAATGCTTCCGGCGTTGAAGTGCTGCGGCGCACCGATATTTCCTCCGGTAGTGTTGAACTGGACCTCAGCAGCCTGCCCAACGGATGGTACTGGCTGGATGCAGATGGAATACAGGGGAAATTGATCCGGATGAATTGAACACGCTCAAAGAATGCGCCAAATTACCTACCTTTGCGCCGCGAATCCACGCAACAAAACCAAACGATGTTTTGTTAGTGTCTGCAAAAACGCCAAAACGCTGTGTACGAAATACCTGGCAATCCATTGAATTGGCTTGATCGGTATGTAACTGCCCCTGTCCCCTGTGTGAAAACCGCCATTTTACAATCAACTCGCAACTCGCAACTCAAAACTCAAAACTTTATAATGTCCACTGCCACTACCACACGCCCCCAATACAAAGTCAAAGATATAGCCCTGGCCGACTGGGGCCGCAAAGAGATCGAACTGGCGGAAGCCGAAATGCCCGGCCTGATGGCTCTGCGCGAAGAGTTTGGCGCCAGCAAGCCGCTGAAAGGCGCGCGTATCGCCGGTTGCCTGCACATGACCATCCAGACCGCCGTACTGATCGAAACGCTGGTGGAACTGGGCGCTGAAGTCTCCTGGTCTTCCTGCAATATTTTTTCCACACAAGACCACGCCGCAGCTGCCATTGCCAAGGCCGGAATTCCGGTATATGCCTGGAAAGGCATGTCCCTGGAAGAGTATGACTGGTGTATCGAGCAAACCCTGCATGCTTTTTCCGATAACCAGCCCCTCAATATGATCCTGGACGACGGCGGTGACCTGACCAATATCGCGCTGGACAAATACCCGGAACTGGTAGCCGGCATTCGCGGTATCTCCGAAGAAACCACGACCGGTGTACACCGCCTGTACGAGCGGCAGGCCAAAGGCAAGCTGCCCCTGCCCTGCATCAATGTGAACGACTCGGTGACCAAGTCGAAATTCGACAACAAGTACGGTTGTAAGGAAAGCCTGGTGGATGCAATCCGCCGCGCCACGGACATTATGATCGCCGGCAAAGTGGCTGTAGTAGCCGGTTATGGCGATGTGGGCAAAGGCTCGGCCGCCAGCCTGCGCGGCGCCGGCGCCCGGGTGATCGTAACCGAAATCGACCCGATCTGCGCCCTGCAAGCCGCTATGGACGGCTTTGAAGTGAAAAAGATGGAAAACGCCATTCCCCGCGCCAATATCGTGGTGACGGCTACCGGCAACTGCAACATCATCACCGGAAAGCATTTCCAGCTGATGAACGACAAGACCATCGTGTGCAATATCGGTCACTTCGACAACGAGATCGATGTAGCCTGGCTGAACCAGAACTTCGAAAAGATCGAGATCAAACCACAGGTGGACCTTTACCGCGTCAACGGAAAAGACATTATCGTCCTCGCAGAAGGCCGGCTGGTCAACCTGGGCTGCGCCATGGGCCACCCCTCGTTTGTCATGTCCAACTCCTTCACCAATCAGGTGCTGGCGCAAATGGAACTGTGGCAAA
>CAYVDV010000144.1:0-11070 GCA_964450465.1 uncultured Saprospiraceae bacterium | reverse complement strand
ATCGCGTCTCTACCACGGTGGCTAACCCAAAATACCGCGGTGTAGACGCGATGCATCGCGTCTCTACCGACCTGGCCCCGGCGTTTCCTGAAAATATTCATCCAGATACCGGATCATCTGTCCGGATGTTTCGCCAGACAGCACGCCGGAACGACACAGCGTATAGAAATCTTTTTTATGGTCCTTCAGGCGCTGCGCAGCTTTGGTGATTGTATCCGCAGGAATCCCTTCCGCCAGGAGCCGCCGGTCGCGCACGGAGCGCAATCCCAATCCACTCTGCGGTGTCGCATAGGGCGCATTCACCAATCCGGCAAAATCAAAATCGAAGGGGACGGGCAACCGTTCCCCGGTATCGAGCCGCAGGAAACGCACGTTGCGTTGTTCGGGAATACTCCAGTCGGTATTGCCGATCATATACTGGAACAGCACCATCAGCGCACTGGTTTCTGCCTGCAAGCTGTCGATGGTATAGCCAAAGGTCTCTTCCATGCTGCCGCCGAGCCGGGCTGCCGTTTCCTCTTCATCTTCCAGAAGGATTGCCTTGAGGCTGTATTTCGCCTCGTCCTTGTTGCTGGTGTTCAGCAGGGTCAGGTTAATAAGCCGCGCCCGTACGTGGTAGTCGCAAACTTCCTCATACATGCGGTAAATGATATATTCCCGCAACAGCAATTCCTCGCCTGTTTTATCCAGGGTGGTGGGCAAAACCAGTTTGAGCTCATTCAGGGTATCGAGTCCGGCTGCTTCCAGGAGTTTTTTCTTGACTTTAATCTTGAGGGGTGGAATGGTAGCAATTCTGCGCCGAAATTTCCCCCTTGGCCGCACCCCGACTTCGAAGGATTGGCCTGTGGAGGCCCGGAGTGTGCCGGATTGATAATCCTTGATCTTGTCATCGACGATCAAAGCAGATACATCAGTGGATAGTGTCAGGGTAGTGCCTTCCGCTGTAGTCAGATTTTCGAAAAGGGACGAAGGCCGCGCAGGAGCCTGCCCCAACAGGATCAGGCTGGTAAAAAGGAAGCTTATGGTCAGTGGAACAAAGTATCTTGATTTCATTTGCATGGTAGGCAATGGTTAAGGTAATCGGTACCGTTGGACACAACTCCGGTGGATTAAGTGGCACCCTTTGTGCTTTAATGTCCCGTAAAACCTGCGAAAGTTGCAGGGTATCGACGAGCGGTCGGGTAGGGGGCCTGAACGACTGGAAATCCCAGACGGTTTTTTTCGCAAAAATTCCAGTCCGGTTAAACGGCTGTTCCGGCTATCTTTGCCGGTCTCCAGGCTTTCACCAGTTTTTTCCCTGCATGTCCAATAAAGAAATCGCCAATGCCTTCGACGAGCTGGCCAACCTGCTCGAATTGCACGAAGAAAACGAATTCAAGATTCGCTCTTACCGCAACGCGTACCTGACCCTGCGTAAACTGGACCGCCCCCTGGCGGAACTCAGTGCTCCGGAGATCAAAGGGATCAAAGGCATTGGACCGGCAATCAGTGGAAAGATCGGTGAATTGCTTTCCTCGGGAAAAATGAATGCGCTGGAGGAAGCCCGGGCTCAAACGCCGCCGGGCGTGGTGGAAATGCTGCAGGTAAATGGCTTCGGCCCCAAGAAAGTGCGGGTTGTCTGGAAGGACATGGGCATTGAAAGTATTGGCGAACTCTGGTATGCCTGCAACGAAAACCGGCTGGTGGCTTTCAAAGGATTCGGCCTGAAAACCCAGGAGGATCTTCAACACAAACTGGAATATTACCTGCGCAGCAAGGACAAACTCCATTGCGATGCTGCAGAAGAGGAAGCGGATTTTGTGGGCGCCTGGCTTACGGGCAAACTCCCCGGCGCCTTCGTCAGCCCGGTCGGCGAATTGCGCCGCCGCTGTCCGGTGGTGGAACGCCTGGAGTTGCTGGTGGGTTATAACGGCGAACTCAGCGCTGCCTTTGATGGCGAAACATTAACCCTGGAAAAGGAAGAGCCCGGGCTCTATCATGCCCGGCTGGAGAACAACACGCCGGTGTGGATACACCGCTGTCTTGCGGAAGAGTTCGGTTCCAAATTGTTCAAACTGACGGGCGATGCAGCTTTTCTGGAAGCCTTTGTCCAGGCTGCGCCCGGGTTGCAGTTCAAAGGCCTGCGTACGGAACAGGAGGTTTTTGAAAAAGCGGGGCTGCCCTATGTGGTGCCGGAATTGCGCGATCCAAATTCGGCGGCTGCAGCTGCGGCGCTGATTGACTCGGCGAAAAAAGGGACGCTTCCGCACTTAATCGATGGGACGGATATCAAAGGCGTCCTGCACGTGCATACCACCTGGAGCGATGGCCTGCATTCCCTGCGGGAAATGTGCGAATACGTACGCGACATGGGATACCGTTATATCGGGATCACGGATCACAGCCAGTCCGCTTTTTATGCCAATGGCCTGAAGCCGGACCGGGTGCTTGCCCAAATGGAAGAGATCGACGCCCTGAATGCTGAAATGGCGCCGTTTCGTATTTACAAGGGAATTGAGAGCGATATCCTGTCTGACGGATCCCTCGACTACGAAGATGTATTGTTGGAGCGATTCGATTTTGTTATTGCCTCGGTGCACAGCAACCTTAAAATGACCCGGGAAAAAGCTACGGAGCGAATCGTGCGGGCCATCGAAAATCCGCATACCCGTATCCTCGGGCACCCGACCGGCCGCTTGCTCCTGAGTCGCGAGGGATATCCGCTGGACTGGGATGCCGTGTTTGAGGCCTGCGCCCGGCACCAGGTCGCCATAGAGTTGAATGCCAATCCGTACCGGCTTGATATTGACTGGACGCTTATTCCCAAAGCCCTGCAATATGGCATTCGGATCAGTATCAATCCCGATGCCCACAGCAAGGAAGGGGTGCATGATATCCGTTATGGTGTGATGGCAGCCCGGAAGGGCAGTCTCTCGGCAGCGGCATGCCTGAATGCCGGGGAAGTGTTACCCTGGCCCTAAAATCAAAACAGCCCGTCTTCATTAAGACGAGCAGTTTTGCCAATTTGAAAACGAAATAAAGCGTATTTTCTTAGTGACACAAAGATAAGCCGGTCTAGTCAACCGACAAACCCCTAAGTAGGGGTAGGTGATTTACCTTATCCGAATAATTCCTTTTTCCTGGGCATATTCTGCAAATTCCCGGGCATTCCGAAAGTCATATACAAACAATGCTTTGGCTTTTCGCAGCAAATTGGCATTATATTCGTGCAGGGTGTGCCGCGACCATCCTTTGGTTGCCATCACCGCATCGGCTGGTTTGCCGGCTGCGTATAAAGACAACAGGTCCAGTTCGGCATCCGTAAATTCATCGATCATCTGCAGGGATAATTGCGCAATCAGGCGGCTCTCCAGGTCTTTATTCGTAGTTTTTCGGATCTGCACGCTGGCTTCCAATGGGCGCATAGTACGGGCAGACCACTTGCTCTCCCGGTAAAAGGTTTGCAGATTGGTTACGATGCGGTTCTCGGCATCCACTTGAAGAATCGTGGAATTAATGTTAAACCAATAATATTGATTTTCTGCAGTCTCCAATGGAATCGTCACTCGGAAATCAACTTCCAAAGGGTCAATGGAAACACTCCCTTTATAAATCAGCTCGTATGCGGCGCCGCGCCATCGTAAATACGGGAGAAAATAGTCGGGATGAACGAGGCGGTAAAAGTCCTTGGCAGTTTTCAACTTCCGGCCGAAAATTTCGTCGTCGCCGTCACTATGCGTAATGGTAAGATGCTTGAAATCAATTACCAGCCAAAATGCCATGCTCAGGGATGTCTCCCTGAAATCCTTTAACTTGACTAAAAAGGCTTGCAGGGCTTCCGGCGAAATATGTACCGGAGGGCCTAAGGTGGCGCGGTAAGCAATAGACGGCTCGAGGATGAGCGAATCGTAGAGCTTTTCAAAAGGTAAATTTCCCAGCATGTTCAGGAGGTTTTTTGCGATCCGGAGTATTAAAGAAAAAAATACGCTATTCGTTTGTGGGGACTTGTCAAATCAGACGATAAAAGGAGAATCCTTATACATTTCCAAAGTTAGCTGTTTTTTCCCAATTAGCGGTAAAAAACAGCAGCGTCAGATGAAAGTTTTTGCATTGTGCGGGGGTGAGGCTTGACAAATGAACAATGTTCAGTATATTTGCAGTGTTTATTGAAATTTTAACCGGCGCAGTTTTACTGCGCTCAATCTGTTAAACATGGGCATCACCCAACGAAAAGAACGGGAAAAAGAAGAGATGCGGCAGCTCATCCTGCGTGCTGCACTGCGCTTGTTTCGAGAGCGGGGATACGATGGTGTAAGCATACGTAACATCGCAGAGGCTATCGAATACAGTCCCGGCACGATTTATCTTTACTACAAGGATAAAAGCGAGATCTTTTTTGCCCTGCAATACGAGGCTGCTGCGCTCAAACGCGATCACCTGTTGCCCGTCGCCGGAATCGAAGATCCCTGGGAACGTCTGATCGAATTCGGACGCCGATATGTGGACTTTGGCATGAAACATCCAGATCTGTACGACCTGCTGTTTATTACCCGGGCCCCGATGGAATACATTGAAAATCAGGAGTGTTGGCAGCTGGGCATGGCAACGCATGCCTTCTTTGTAGAGACGGTGCAGGCATGCGTGGACCAGCGGTACTTTAAAAGTACCGATACCGAAACGATCGCCTACACGCTTTGGTGTCATGCCCATGGGTTGGTATCGCTCTTCGTGCGCGAACGCATGCGTATGTATCCGGAAGAAAAGCGGCCCGAACTGGCCCGGAAATCCTTTGATATGATCATAAAAATGGCAGAGAACCTGTGACCTTTTCGGTTTTCGGGCGGTCAGTCAATGCCGGTATCCGACGACTCACCTATTTAAATCAACCAATCACGGTATTCTCATTTCAACGCGCGCTTCGGATGCGTTTTTTTGTACCCGGAACTAAACACCGTTCAGTTTATAATAACTGTTTTGAAAAATGAAAGCAAAACGCCTTGTCTGTATCCTTCTCGCCTTGTACATGGGATCCGTTTCCGGAATCCTGGCACAATCCTCCCCGGTTTTGGAGGCCTATATTCAAACCGGACTGAATAATAACCTTGCCCTGCAACAGCAAAATCTCGATCTCCAAAAAAGCCTGGAGGCCGTGCGGCAAGCCCGCAGCCTGTTTTATCCCACGGTTCAATTCAATGCCACCTATACCCGGGCGTCCGGCGGGCGGAGCATCGCCATTCCAATCGGCGACCTTATGAACCCGGTGTACAGCACCCTCAACCAGATCACGCAAAGCAACCAGTTTCCAATGCTGGAAAATCTGGAGGAACAGTTTTTACCCGATAATTTTCAGGAGACCTATCTGAAAGTCGCCTACCCTCTGTTTAACTCCGACCTGAAGTATAACCGTCAAATCCGGGAGCAACTGGTGCAGGGCAAAACGGCCCAAAAAGCGGCCTATGAGCATGAATTGCGTTACCGGATCACAGAAGCCTATTTGCAGTATATGCAGGCATTGGAAGCGGAAAAGATCTGGCAGGGTGCAAAGTCAGTGTTGGCCGAATTGCGCCGTTTCAACGAGTCGCTGGTCAAAAATAACGTGGCCACCCGCGATGTCGTGGCTACGGCAGATTATGAACTGAGCAAAGCAGAACATGAAATCTTTCAATTGCAGCGCCAGCAAAACACCGCAAAGGCCTATTTCAACTTTTTGATCAACACCGATTTGCAGGCGGATATCACTGTCGATACGACCTTGCTGAGCCAGGGTGTCGCTGCATACGACCGCGCTGAACTCGTACAGCAGGCCCTCTCCGACCGCCATGAACTCGCGGCAATTCGGGCCGGCCAGGCCGCTTCCGAAACAGCGCTCAAACTTCAGGAAGCCAACCGTATTCTGCCGGATGCCTATATCGGCGCGCAGTTGGGTTTTCAGGGCTATGGGTACACGTTCAATTCCGGACAGGCTTACGTACTGGCTCAGGTCGGATTGACCTATGATATTTTTTCCGGCGGCCAAACCAAAAGCAAGATTCACCAGGCCCGGATCGAGCATGAAAAAGTCCGCGTACAATACAGCGAAGCCCAACAGCAGATTGCATTGCAGGTTACCCAAACCTGGAATAATCTTGAAACGGCGCGGAACGCCTGGATTACATCCCGGCAAGGGTTGAACGCCGCCGAAGAAACTTTTCGCATCGTCAATAATAAATATCGCGCGAACCAGGCCTTGCTGCTCGAATTTCTGGACGCCCAAAACCGGGTTACCGCCGCACGCCTGCAAGTGCTTTTAGCCTGGGCGGATGTCCTTATCCGGGAAGCAGAATTGAAAAAAGCAGCGGGAATGTAAGAGCGTTTTTAAATTTCAGTCACCGGGCTGCAAGCGGCAAATTTTCTTTCATGCATCGTTAAAATTTTCGCCATAGGTACCCGGCTATGCCTGCAAATTTTGCCTTGCCTGAAATAAAATTTGCTCTCTTTCGCTCCGGCACCAAAATTAAAACACGCTCTGAATCAACGCAAACCAGCAGAATCAACTGCGATTTATAAATATCCAAATAATGAAAAAGTTAACGATCCAAACTGTCGTACCCGTCTCCCTGGTATCGGTTGCGCTTATTGTCCTGTTTTACCTGATGGGCGGCTGCGGGCCATCTGCAGCCGGCCCGGCAAGCGAAGAACCTCAAAACACGATCGAAGAGCGTATCCCGGTCCAAACGGCCCTGGTGCAAAGCAAGTCTTTCGCCCTGCCTGTTCACGCCAGCGGGATCCTGACCAGCTCGGCGGAACAACGCCTGTCGTTCAAGATCGGTGGGGTGATCCGGAAAATATATGTTGATGAAGGGGACCTTGTCCGCCCCGGTCAGCTCCTGGCTGTTCTGGATAAAACGGAGATTGATGCCCAGGTGAGCCAGGCCAATCAGGCCCTGCTCAAAGCAGAGCGCGACCTGGGTCGGGTAGAGGGGCTATATCGCGACAGCAGCGCTACGCTCGAACTGCTGCAAAATGCCACGACAGGCCGGGACGTGGCCAAAGAATCGGTCCGGATTGCCCAGTTTAACCAGCAATACGCAGAGATCCGGGCAACACGTCCGGGAAAAATCATCAAAAAACTCATGAATGAGGGGGAGATCACCGGCCCCGGCATTCCGGTGTTTCTGCTTTTTGAAACCGGCAAGGATGATTGGGTAGTCAAGGTCAACGTCAGCGACCGGGACTGGGCCCGCCTCCAGACCGGGATGCCGGCCGGGATACACCTGGATGCCTACGCAGATATTTCTTTTCGCGGCCAGGTATCCGATCTGGCGCCCGCTGCCGACCCGGCCAGCGGTTTATACCCGGTGGAGATCAAAGTGCAGCCGCAAGGGAAACGCTTTGCACCTGGGTTGTTTGCCCAGGTGGATATCACCCCTCCCCAGACCCGGTCTTATGCCGTAGTGCCCATTGAGGCTATTGTTGAGGGCGATGGGCGGGAAGCATTCGTCTTTGCACTGCAATCCGATGGGGAAACCGTTAAAAAAGTGCCGGTGCAGGTCGCTTTTCTGGAAGGCAATCTGGCAGTGCTGGCCCAGGGCCTGAGCGATACGACCGAAGTGATCACTTCCGGAGCACCCTATCTCACGGAAAAGAAAAAGGTAAAAAAGATACAGCCCCGTACCGGCGCCGATAACCGCTAACATTCGTCTACCGTCTAACGTCCAATATGAAAATTGCTGAATTCTCCGTTAAAAACAGCCAGTTTACATTTATTGTTTTTCTGGCTGTAATGGCTCTTGGCATCGGGTCATTGCTGAACATGCCCCGGGCCGAAGACCCGAAATTTGAAGCGCCCGGTTTTACCATTGTCATGGTTTACCCCGGCGCCGGTCCCGCCGAAATTGAAGACAAACTCGCCGAAAAGGTGGAATCCCGCCTCGGCGCGCTTGAAAATATTGACCGTATGCGCTCCGTTTCGGCCAATGGCCTGATGGTGCTGACGCTTGAGTTCAAGCACGGCCAGGATCCCGACAAGAAATACGAGGAAGTGGTGCGCGAGGTGAATGCCTTGCGCGGTGACCTGCCACAGGATCTGTACCGCTTCGATATCCAGCGTTTCTCCGCATCGGATGTAGCGATGATGCAGCTGGCCATTATATCCGAAAATGCCTCCTGGGATCAACTCCGGGCAGAAGCCGAGCATCTGGAGGACATGCTGGAGAAAATTCCCGGGCTTAAAGGTGCGGATACGTATGGCTTTCCTAAAAAGGAGGTGCGGATCAGTTTGGATCTGCCGCGTATGGCTGCCGAAGGTATTCCGGTGAGCAGGGTGCTGGGCGCGCTGCAAAGTGAAAATATTTCTATTCCGGGCGGTGCGGTAAATGTGGGTGCGCGTCAGTTTTTTGTGGAAACCAGCGGGGACTATGAAAATATCGAGGAAGTGCGCAACACCATCGTGTTTGCCAACGGCGGAAAGATCGTGTACCTGAAAGACCTTGCAGAAGTAGCGTATGCCTATGAAGAGCCGCGACATTATGCCCGGTTCAACGGGGCCCGCTGTGTCTTCGTGACCGCTCGCATGAAGAACGGCCAGAATATTTCAGAGGTAGGCAAATCGGTTAATCAAACCCTCGATGCTTTCCGGGCCGAGCTGCCGGCGAATATGGATTTCAAGAAGGTCTTTGACCAGGAAGATTCCGTGCACAAACGCCTGGCGCGTTTTTCCAAAGACTTTGCCATCGCTATCCTCCTGGTGTTGATCACGTTGTTGCCGTTGGGCACCCGCGCATCGCTCGTGGTCATGATTTCCATCCCGCTCTCTATCTCTATCGGTTTGTTCGCCCTCGATCAACTGGGTTACTCGCTGAATCAATTGAGCATTGTCGGGCTTATCATTGCCCTCGGCATTCTGGTGGACGACTCGATCGTGGTCGTGGAGAATATCGAACGCTGGTTGCGGGAAGGCCACAGCCGGCGGGAGGCGGCGATATTGGCTACGCGGCAGATCGGATTGGCGGTATTGGGTTGTACCGCAACCCTCATTCTCGCCTTTCTGCCCCTGGTGTTTTTGCCGGAGGCGGCCGGCGATTTTATCCGAAGCCTTCCTATGGCGGTGGTGACGACGGTGCTGGCCTCCCTGTTCGTATCCCTTACGATCGTTCCCTTTCTGGGAAGCCGCCTGCTCCAGGAACATGCCGACCCCCGGGGCAATCTCTTTTTGCGCGGCTTGAAATGGGCTATTTCAAAGTCCTATGCCCGGCTCCTTCACCTTGGGCTGGAATACCCGCGCCTGACCATGGTTGCAGCTGGCGTTATTTTCTTTGGCGTGCTCAGCCTGGTTGGTCGTGCCGGTTTTACTGTATTTCCCGCCAGTGAACGTCCCATGTTCTATATTGACGTGGAAACCGCCCCGGGCACCAATTTTGAACAGACGGACCGGGTCATGCACATGGTTGATTCCGTGCTGGCGACGTATATGCCGGCCGGGCTGAAAACCAACCCCGATGCGTTAAAAACAACGCAGAAAGAGCCCGGCAGCAGGGACCTCCCGGCGCCTGGTATCGTTTACCCCGGTCACGGCGCACCGGCCAGGATCATTTCTTACGCGACCAATGTCGGACGCGGTAATCCCCGGATGTACTACAATGTGATTCCAAGGAATGAAAGCCCGGATTATGGTCAGATTTTGGTCCAGTTGCAGGAGCGTACACCACCGCAGGTCAAAATTGCCCTGATCGATGCCTTGCGTGAAAAACTCAAGGATGTGCCGGGCGCTGTGATCAATGTGAAAAATTTTGAACAAGGGCCGCCCATCGAGGCTCCGGTAGCGATCCGTATTTTTGGTGAAAACCTCGACACGCTCCGCCGGGTGGCCGGCCGGGTAGAGGATATGATCGCCGGCATCGAGGGGACAATCTATGTGGATAATCCCATTGCATCAATCAAAACAGACCTTAGGATAAACATCAATAAGGATAAGGCAACTACGCTGGGTATCCCGATCGCCGAGATTGACCGCATGATACGCCTGGCAATTGCCGGACTGAATGCGGGCAATTTCACCACACCCGACGGCGATGAGTATAACCTGAAGGTGACCTTGCCCAAGGATAAGACCTTTGCCGACCTTAACGTCTTTAAAGATCTGTATGTCAACAGTCTGTCCGGAGCGTCCGTGCCCCTGAGCCAGGTAGCCA
Source organism: uncultured Saprospiraceae bacterium (assembly GCA_964450465.1). GTDB lineage: Bacteria > Bacteroidota > Bacteroidia > Chitinophagales > Saprospiraceae > M3007. The sequence goes on along the minus strand of CAYVDV010000144.1, from coordinate 922 downwards.
GTCTGGAGTTTCAACGGTCGCCCAATACCATTACGCACTACGATAAGGACCGTTACACGCTGGTAACGGCGTTGGTCCGGAGCGGATATTTTGCACAGGACATTAACACCAAGATCCGGGAAAACCTGGCGAAAATGGACCTGCCCAGGGATATGCACTATGTGATCGCGGGTGAGGTGGAAAGCAGCGAGCGTTCCTTTGGCGGGATGGGTACGGTTATACTGATCACTATATTCGGATTGCTGGCAGTGCTGATCCTGGAATTTAAGACGTTCCGAAGCACGATCATTGTATTGTCCGTCATCCCCCTGGGTATTATTGGCGCCGTTCTGGCCTTGCTGGCTACGGGTTATCCGTTTTCCTTCACGGCTGTGGTGGGGCTTATCGCTCTGATGGGCATAGAGGTGAAAAACTCCATATTGCTGGTTGACTTTACCAATCAACTGCGTATCGAGGGCCGGTCGCTAAACGAGGCGATCCAGGAGGCGGGAGAAATACGATTTGTGCCAATATTACTGACTTCGCTGACGGCAATCGGCGGCCTGACCCCCTTGGCAATTGAGGAAAACCCGCTCTACTCGCCACTAGCCTATGTATTGATCGGTGGGTTGATCTCTTCCACCCTGTTGTCGCGGATAGTAACCCCGGTGCTGTACAAATTGCTGGCGCCGCGGGTGGTGCATGCCTAAGCGGTCCGGATGGGAGGGGGCATTAGAGGGTCATTAAGAGGGTCATTAGAGGGTCATTAGGAGGGTCATTAGAAGGTCATTAGGAGGGTCATTAGGAGGGTCATTAGGAGGTCATTAGGAGGGTCATTAGAAGGTCATTAGAGGGACATTAGGAGGGTCATTAGAGGGGTCATTAGAGGGTCATTAAGGGCCCATTTGTGTGGGTTTGAAAAATATTCAAAACAAGAACAGAC
>CAYVDV010000143.1:0-11226 GCA_964450465.1 uncultured Saprospiraceae bacterium | reverse complement strand
GCGGGCTTGTTTTTTCGTAGCCACGAACATGATTTTCTTGCCGCTTTTGGCCATGGCTTTCATGGCTGCCGCCGAGCGCTCGAGGCATTCAGCGGTGCGGTTGAGGTCGATGATGTGGATGCCTTTATGCTCCATGAAGATGTACGGAGTCATCTTCGGGTTCCACTTTTTGCGCAGGTGTCCGAAGTGACAGCCGGCATCCAGGAGTTCTTTATAGGTAGGCTTTTGCATGTTCAAAAGCAATTTTAAAAGTTCGAAGAAATTAACGTTTGGAGAACTGGAAGCGTTTGCGCGCTTTGGGTTTGCCGTATTTCTTGCGTTCTACGGCGCGGCTGTCACGCGTGAGGTACTTCTTGTCTTTCAGCGGTTTTTTGAATTCCTCGTTCAGTTTAACCAGTGCGCGGCTGACGCCCATGCGCACTGCTTCGGCCTGGCCTTTAAAGCCCCCGCCCCGAACGTTGATCTTCAGGTCGTAGATGTTTTCTGCTCCGACGACGGCGAACGGGTCGGTCACGTTGTGCTGAACATGCACCTGCGGGAAGTACTCGCGGTAATCTTTTCCATTTACCGTGATCTTACCCTCCCCTTTCATCAGATACACCCGGGCTACGGCAGTTTTCCGGCGCCCGATGGCATTTATCATTTCCATGTTATCTCAGTGAGTGATTGAGTGATTGAGTGATTGCGTGCAGGCTTGCCGCGCACAACCGTTAGAATCGAATGGCTTCGGGTTTTTGTGCCGCGTGGGGGTGTTCTGCACCGGAATACACGAACATGCGCTTGTACACCTGCCGGCCCAGTTTGGTCTTGGGCAGCATGCCTTTAACGGCGCGTTCGATAATGCGGCGCGAATCTTTTTCCCACAGGGTGGTAGCCAGGGTGATTTTCTGGCCGCCGGGCCAGTGCGAGTAGTTTTTGTACTCTTTTTGATCCCACTTCTTGCCGGTAAAGCGAACTTTATCGGCATTGATGACGATCACATAATCGCCTGTGTCGGCGTGGGGCGTAAAGCTGGGCTTGTTCTTGCCGCGCAGGATAGCCGCGATGTGACTGCTCAAGCGGCCAACCACTTGATTCTCAGCATCTACTATGTACCACTTGTGCTCCGCCTGCTCTTTACTGACTGATTCCGTCCGGTAACTCAGCGTATTCATTCTGTGTGCTGTTAAAAGTTGAAATGTTGAACCTTGTATAAGGGTTTTTTCAAAAGCGGCGGCAAAGGTAGAGCGACCTTGCCGAACCTGCAAGCGATTTTGAAAAATTTCCGAAATAATTTTGCCTAAGTATCTGAAAATGAGGGATATTTTGGCCCTGATATTTTTTTATGAAATTCAGCCTGGGCAATTTTGAGCTTGATTATCAGGAATTTAGCATTGTTATTGCGAAAACAGCGAAGCGAGTAGGGTAACGGCCGGTTTATACAGGGCCACAATACCCAGGATCAGCCCGGCAAACAACGCGACCGTCTGCCACAATGCCTCCCTGCGTTGTTTACCGTAAACCGTCCGGATCGAGCGGTACAGGTAGGGAATACCGGCCCCCGTAACCAGGACCAGCTTGAACAGCGGGCGGTAGGCTGGCGGGAAGAAACCCGCCAGGGCTGAGCTGAGGAGTAGTAATGCCAGGACTATGGCCATAAAATGACCGGCGAACACGAGGTGTTTGAGGTAAAAAAATTCGTCTTCCCCGTACAGGATATACAGAAGACGGGCAAAAGCCGGGACGAGCAGGCAAAGGAAGAGCATGGAAAAACCGTGGGCGGTCCGGTCGAAATACGCGGCAAATTGCCCTGGGCTGAGCGCCTGCCCCGGCGCCAGCTCGAGTGCCCGGAAGGGCAGTCCCAATCCATCCGGGAATGCCTGTCTGGCGTTTTCCCAGGGGTAATACAGCACGCCGGGTTGGCTGGCCAGGAGGAAAAGAAGCAGGTTGAAAAAGAAAAACAACTGAACCGGCGACAGGTGGGGCTTGCGGCGGCCGGCCCAGTAATCGATCGTCAACTGGCCCGGCCGGATGATCAACAGCCAGGTGCTTTGATAAAGCCGGGAATCGAGGCTGCTGAAAAAGCGGCGGAAGTCTTGCAGAAAATCGTCGAGGAACCAACTGTCCTCGTATATCCGCTCCTCGCCACAGTGATGGCAGAAGCTGTTGATCCGGATCTTGTTGCAGGAGGGGCAAATATCGGTGAAGGAAGTGTCCCGGTCAGTTTTTTGCATAGGCTCGGTTGTTTTAAGGCATGTACAAATCGCGCTCAAAAATAACGAAGTTGCTTTAACGGCCGGAAATAATGGAAAAAAATATGGGTCGCAGGCAGCACAAAAGGATTGCGCCGCATCTTGGAACTGCGTACCTTCGGGAAAAATCCGCCCCCGTGCAGAAAGCCTGTCAACAGCCATTCAATCGCAAGCGCCCAGATTTTTGAACGAGCAAGACCTTATACAGGGCTGTCTGCGCGGATCCGCGCAGTGCCAGCGTCAGTTATACGAGCTGTTTGCCGGCAAGATGTATGCGGTATGTTTGCGCTATGCGCGATCGTCTTCGGATGCGGCGGATATTCTCCAGGAAGGTTTTGTCAAGGTATTTACGAAGCTGGACCAGTTCCAGTTTCAGGGATCCTTCGAAGGATGGATCCGCCGGATCATGATCAATACGGCCTTGCGCGCCTATCAGCGCCAGCGTTTTGATTACGAATCCAGTGGCTATGAAAACCTGCCGGAGGCGCCGGTTGATCCGGATGCGGTATCCAACCTCTCCGAGGCTGAATTGCTGCGCCTGATCAACCGTTTGCCCGATGGCTACCGGGTGGTATTCAATCTGGTGGCTATCGAAGGCTATTCACATGCGGAGGCCGCTGAATTGCTGGGTATCCAGGAAAGCACCTCCCGTTCCCAACTGACCAAAGCCCGGCGCTGGCTGTGCGAGCAACTGGACGTGCTGCACCGCGTGGTGGGTTCCTGATTTTGTATTCAATAGTATCCCGAAAAAACAGCAGTAAAAAAATGGAACGACCCAACAACATTGATGATCTGATACGCCGGCGCCTGCGGGATGCGGAGGTGCCGCCGCCGGCCTTTGTATGGCCCCGGGTGGAAGATGCGCTGCGCCAGCGCAAACGCCGGTTCTTTATCTGGCTTTTCGCCGCCGCGATTGCCGGCGCGGGTATCTGGACAGTTTGGCACCGTCCGGTCGCCACATCCGGCTCGGCTACTCCCGGCGCTGTCCAAACCCCGGCTCCGGCCCGGTCCGAGCGTAGCTCCGCTCCGGTTGCGACAATATCCCCAGCCCCGGAAGGCGCCGGCCTTAGCGTTCCTCCGGCAGCCGATAGCCGGCCGGCCGGCTCTGCCTCCGTAACCCGGAATGGTGCTGTCGCCGGCACGCTGCCGGCACCCGGCAGCCGGGAGCTGCATCTTGCTCCAGTAACACGACGGGATGATACGGGCCTTTCCGCCCGCCCGGAGGCCGCCAGCCAGGCGACGAACCCTGCCTCGGTAACACCGGAGCTTACCGTTGTTGCCACACCCCGGGCGACGGATAGCCGGGCGACGAACGCTGCAGCTGAACTCCTACCCGACCCTCTGGCCCTGCTCCATCCTGTTGGCCGGGAACCGGCGGTATCTCCGGTCGCAATATCCCCGCCTGCGAAAAAAAGCGCCCCGAAACGCTGCTACGACTTCCATTCCAACCGGCAGGCCTGGTTGCTGGATGCCTATGCGGGACCCTCGTTTGTGCGTAAACAACTCGATACCGGAAACCCGGAATTCCGGGATTATGTACAGGACCGTCTCCGAACCGAAAAGCGGCAGTGGGCCTTCAATGCCGGCCTGCGGGCTTCTTATCTTTTTGCCGAAAACTTCATCGTGCGCACCGGACTGCATTACGACTACTTTGAAGAACAATTCGAATTTATCGACCCCAATTACATCAAATACACCGTTGAGATCACGCAAAAACTGGTCAACGGTCAATGGATATCGGTACCGGATACGGTTGATGTACAGTACGGCGCCAACTACGTAAAAACCTACAATCGTTTTTCCCTGCTCGACATTCCCCTGCAGGGCGCCCTGGAACTGCGCAGCGGACCCACCGGGATAAGCCTGAACCTCGGCGGATCGGTGAATGTGCTGTTTAGCAAACGCGGTAAAATGCTCGGCCCCGACGGCAATCCGGTTGCCTTTACCCCTGCCGACGGGCAGTACGACGTGTACCAGCCGAAGGTCGGGCTGAGCCTGTTGGGCAGCATTCAATGGTTTTATCACGTCTCACCGCGTATCCGGGTGTTTGCCGAACCCTACTACCGGTATATTCTCGAGCCGGTCACAAAACCGGGCGTACCGGTGAAGCAGTCGAACGGCATCGGCGGAGTCCGGATCGGTGTAACCCGGATTGTGGATTAACGATTGTTAAAATTTTAGCGCCCGGGCAGCGAAGGCGTTCCGTGTGGTATCTCTGAAACATTGCAATATTCTCCAAGGACCAGTAATCCCGAAAAACCACCCCCATTTCCAAAACAAGCGCCGGTTATTCCGGCACGAACAGAACTAAAGCGTATGGTTCGCCCGATAAAGACATATCACCTATACTTATTACTAAGCACCTTGGCAACGGTGTGGGGTTGTCGCAAGGATGTGGAGGAGTTTCGTCCGTACACACCCGTTTTGGAGGATATCGGCCAGCTGTTTTCACAGGTGCCGGGTTCGACCACCCACACGGTATTTCAGTTCGGGGGCTCTATCCCGGATACAACACTAACTACTGCAAGCGGCGTGCGGGTGTTCCTGGCAGATACGGAAAACTTATTTGCCGATGATACCGGTACGCCGGTTCCTTGCAGCACCTGCCCCTCGCTCAAGATTGAAGTGACCAGTGTGCTGACCAAGGGCGACATCCTTTCCCGCGAACTGCCTACCACAGCCTTCCCGGATGCACAAATGCTGGAAAGCGCCGGCATTGTGGAAGTGCGGGCCTCTTGCAACGGGAAACCGCTCCGGTTGCGCTCCAATCCTGACCGGTACATCAAAATACAGATCCCTGCTACTGATGTGGCCGACGATATGCAAGTGTACACCGGTTCACTGAATGCTTCGGATAAACTGGAAGGCTGGACGGGCACCGGCAAGCCGGTTTTCCTGGCACAATGGCCGCTACCCGGTTCGGGCGTCATCCAACCCGGCTACGAACTCCTTGCCACACAGTTAGGCTGGACCAACTGTGCTCATCCCCTGATCGAACAAAGCAGTCCGTTTTGCGTTACGCTTCCGGATCAGTTTACTGCCCTGAACGCCCGGGTTTTTCTGGTGTTCCAGAACCGGCGCGCAGTGGCCGAGTTGAAAGGCGACGATGCTTCTTCTGAATTCTGTTTCCCGGCAGCGCCAATCGGTTACCCGGTTCGGGTAATTGTGTTGGGCAAAACCGGAGATCAATACTGGCTGTCCAACCATTTCACAGAAATCGGCACCAATGTGATGATGCCGCTGACTCCGCAACCCCAGGAGGAACAGGACCTGTTGAATTTTCTGAAGAACCTGTAATACTAAACTGCGGAAATAATCCCCGTACAGACCGCCGCCCCGGAAAAAAGACACCCGTGTTTAGTAATTTCGTATTAAGCCGAGCCGGAAACGTCCGGTCTCGGCTTTTTGCTGTTTTCAAGGCCTTTCGTTAAAAAGCTTCGCAGAACCGTTTTATTTAAACAATTTTGCAGCAGGTTTTTTCTGTAGGGATTATTTTACGAATATCGGCACGATGGAGACGCTCACTACCAACAACATAACCGTCAGCGTAGAAACGGAATACCTCACCGCACATTCCAACCCGCGGGAGGGCAAGTATATTTTCGGCTACCATATCACGATCGAAAACCACAGTGCGTACACCGTGCAGCTGCTGCGCCGGCATTGGATTATTCAGGACTCCGACGGCGCCCTGCGCGAAGTGGAAGGCGAAGGCGTAGTGGGCCTGCAACCCGTACTCGCTCCCGGCGAAGTACACGGCTATTCCTCCTTTTGCAACCTCGATACCGAGATCGGTAAAATGTCGGGCGCTTACCTGATGACCCGCCTGGACGATGGCTCCCAGTTCGACGCCAATATTCCGGAGTTCCGGATGATCGCGCCGTTTAAACTGAATTGACCCCGGGATTGCCAGCGGCAGCACATTTGCTTTGCGGTGTATCTTTACCCTATTCCGTGAACAAATTTTACTCCGCTATGCAAAACCGGTTTGTCCTGCCCATCCTGCTCTTTTTTTTAGTCCCTTTTTCCATAACGGCCCAAACACCGCCGGTATTTACCATAGAAGGCCCTACAGGGGTGTGCGTCGGGGATTGTTTCACCTACTCCGTGAAGTGGAACGGAAATACGACCGTCCAACCCGTTGGATACCTGTGGAAGCTGAGCTCAAACGGTACATCCCTGAGCCTGAGCAATAATGATCTCCCGACTGTTACCGTATGCTTCCCACAAGTGGCGTTATATACCCTGGAAGTAACGATATATGTCAGCGACGGTTCGATATATCTCCAACAGATCACTATTTTAGCGAACTCGTATTTCCCGGTCGAAATCGTGTCGGATAATCTGACTTCCTGCAACAGCCAGGACAGCCTTGGCAACCCCGGCCAGCAGCAATACTGCGAAAAGGTTTGTCCCTACACCACCGTTACCTATTCCCTGCTGAATTTCCCGGCAAGTACAGGCGGCCTGACCAATCAGATCAGCTGGACGGTAACCGGCGCGCAAAGTTATGAAATAGCGATGCCCACCAAACGCTCGGTGACGGTGACATGGGGCCCCGCCGGCGCCGGATCGGTGTCGGTTTTTGTGTACAGTTCGAGCAGTCCCAACAGCAATGGTTGCACCGGAGAGGACGCCATTTGCGTCACGATCGTGGAGGAACCCCGGGCGCAGTTCGATACCGACCCGGCAGCCCCGGCGGCCGATACGCTCCGGGTGTGCAAGGGACAAACCGTGTGGTTTGAAAACCAAAGTGTGCATGCAGACCACTACGAATGGCTTTTTGGCGACGACCTCTCTGACAGCGAGGCAGTCAGCCCGCAGCATACGTTTTACACCCCCGGCCTGTACACGGTGCGCCTCATTGCGCGCAGCGCCTGTTTTTGCGCAGATACTACTGAAACGCTGATCGAAGTGCTCGATGCGGAAGCGCCGCAGCTCGATTGCGTGGGCGATGTGTGTCCCGGCGCTACGGTCACCTATTCCACGTCGGGCAATTGCGACAATATCACTTGGGCGGTCAGCCCCAACGGAACCGTATTAAATGGCGGCACGCCCGGCGCCGACAGTATTACGGTGAGCTGGGGCGCAGGTCCCAACGGCGTCATTTCACTCAGCAATTTCAGCTGCGGCGGTCCGGCCTGCCCGCAACCCACCGTGGTGCAGGTGCCGATCATAGACGACAACGCCGAGATCCGGGGCGCCGAGCGCGTCTGCCCCGACGCCGAAGAAGTGTATTACATCGAACCGTACGGCGGGACGGGCTTTGTCTGGAAACTCAGCGGCGGCGGCACTATCCTGGAAGGCCAGGGCACCAATCGCGTCACCGTCCGGTGGAGTAGCATTCCAACACCGCCCAGCACCACGCTCTGGCTCTCGGTAACGTACGACAACTGTTTCCTGGGCTGCGGCGGAACCGATTCCATCCCCGTGAAGATCCAGTCCCCTTTTTATATCAACGGCCCGGTGGAAGTGTGTCAGAACAGCAGCGGCAATTTCCTCGCCCGCATGAGTTATACCAACTTCAATGTGAGCTGCGACTGGACGTTGTACGCGCCAGACGGTTCCGTTGCCTGGACTTCGCTTGCGCCAGCCGCTTCGATATCCGTACCTTTTGAACAAGGACCGGGCATATACCGACTGTTTGCCGTGCCTTTGGCGACTAATGCCATCAAGAGCTGCTCCGAGCAGGCGGAATGGGCTATTCAGGTACCCGATCTGCCGGCAGCACCTGCCGGCATCTCCGGACCGGGTCTGATCTGCCCAGGCGAAACGTTTACCTATGAAGCGACCGGCACAGACCCGGATGCTGCGCTTGCCTGGACCGTGCAAAACGGCCCGGCCGCGCCAACTACGGCCACTGGCAACCCGCTGAATGTGAACTGGAACGCCAGTGGCCCTTACCAGCTCCGCGTGCGGCAAGTCTCTTCAGACGGCCTGGGCTGCCTGTCCGACTCGGTGGAGCTAAACCTGCAGGTTCTGGGCGCCCTCATCGTGAACGGCCCCACTGACCGCTGCGCCGGCAGCAAAGGAACCTACACGGCGCCCCAGATCGCAGGGCTGGACTACCAGTGGACGATCGTGCCTGCCGATGCCGGTACAATTGCCGGCGGACAAGGCAGCAATCAGGTTGAGGTGTACTGGCAAAATCCGGGCGCCCATCAGCTCCGGCTCGATGTTTGCGCCATGAGCGCTACCCGGGCCGTAACCGTGCATGCGTTGCCGGCGCCGGCGGTAAATTATCCGCCCGGCCTTTGCCCGGGCGCTACGGCCGCCGTGCAGACGACCACGCCCTATGCCAGTTATACCTGGGCACTGGCCGGTGGCGGCAACCTGGGCAATACCGCGAGCCCCGTGCTGGGCCCCGGCGACTATGTGCTCACCGTGGTGGACGCCAACGGCTGTGCCGGCAGCGACCATTTCTCGATTCCAGCCTATCCTGTGCCCCAACTGACGATTTCCACACCCGATCCAACCGCCTTTTGCAACAACGCCTACAATGTGACGATGCATGCCCTCACAAATACCGGCGGCGGGCTGACGTATGAATGGTATAAAGATGGCGTCCCTTTGGGAGTGAATGCTCCGGTATATACCACCAACCAGTACGGGCAGTACACGGTGCAGGCGACCAATGCCAGCGGATGCACGGCCCTGGCCGGCCCCTTGTATATCATCGACGATTGCAGCGGCGGCGGCGGTTTCCCTTGCCCGGTGGTGAAGGATTGTCCGGCCGGCCTTGTCAACCTCGCTGTGGATCCCTCCGGCCGTTGTGATTCCCTCCGGTTCCGGGTCTTCGGTCCGGGTATGATTGCCGGCTCCGGCTCCTGGTATTTTGTACAGTCTGGTATTAACTCGGGCAGCACTGTCGTCTATGGCGATACGGCAACGCATATTTTTGCAGCACCGGGCTACTATATTGTCGGCGCCTATGTCCTGTTGAACAGCGATAGTTCGGTTTGCCGGATCATTGATTCTGTCGCGATAGAGGCGGTGGCCAAATTTACTGTGTTGCCCGAATGCCCCGGCAATGCAAGCAATTTTGAAGAAAGCAGCGCCTTCCTCCCGGGCAGTGGCATCAGTGCCTGGAATTGGGATTTTGGCGACCCGGCCTCGGGAGGAAACAACGCGGCTTCCGTACGCACACCCGCGCACGTGTACGCGGCGGGAGGCAGTTATCCGGTAAGACTGACTGTCACAGCCAACAGCGGTTGTACCGCCTCGGCAATGGCGCAGGCAGTTATTCCCCAGGTTACGCCGCCGCTTATTTCAGCTCCCCCGGCCACCTGTGCCGGCAATGCCCTGGCGTTCACCGCCATTGGGTCCAATTTGAAATGGGATTTCGGCGACCCGGCTTCCGGCGCGCTGAACACAAGCAGCGGCCAACCCGTGTACCACAGTTTTGCCGCAGGCAGCTACACTGTCGCCGCTACGGCCGCAGACAACTACGGCTGCACGGCATCGGCTTCCTATCCGCTCACGGTGTCGCCCAATGGTTTGAGCGGTTCGGTTGCGCCGGCCAACCCTGCACCGCTTTGCGAAGGCGGCACGCTGACACTTACTGCGCCTGCCGGCGGGCAAACCTATCTTTGGTCGGACAACAGCACGGCCAGCACGCTCACTGTAAGCCAGGAAGGCGTGTACAGCGTGACGCTCACCGATGCCAACGGCTGCACCTATGTACCACCGCCGGTTCCGGTGGATGTACTGCCCGGCCCCGACGCATTGATCAAAGCGTTGCTGATCAACGACCTGGGGCAAACGATCGGGGTGTCGTACCCGACGCTTTCAGTCTGCGCCGGCGAGGACGTTTTTCTGATCGTCGAAGGCCAGAGCGGGTACACCTATAAGTGGTCGACCGGCACCCTTGGGGTCAACGAGGAGTTTTCGGAAGACCGGGGCAATTTGCTGGCGGTGGGCACCTACGTTTATACGGTGACCGTGACAGAGACGGCGAGCGGTTGCACGGCAGTGACCGAACCCTTTGTGGTGACGGTACATCCGGTGCCGTCCGGATTTTCGATCGCGAACAGCATTTTTCCGGCCTGTGCAGGTTCGGTCAACACGCTGAGCTACACGGGTCCCAATCCGGGCAACTGGCAACTGGTCTGGAATACCGGCCAAACCGATCTGCCGCTGGTCACCGAAAATCCGGGGCGGTATTTCCTGCGGGTGATCAATGCGTTTGGCTGCGAAGCGCGCAGCAATCCGGTCATCATTCTGCCGGGGCCCAATGTGGCGGCTATTCCGGCGGGTTGCCATACCCGCTGCAAGCCCGACACCCTTTGCCTGCCGGCGATCCCGAATATTGCAGGCTGGCAGTGGTACTACAACGGCAGCCCGCTGCCCGGCGCCACCAGCCCGACGTTTGTGCCCGACCAAAGCGGGACCTACTACGCCGAGCTGACCGACTACTTCGGCTGCCATAGCCAAAGCGATCCGCTCACGCTCAACCTGCTCGACGGCTATGGCAACATCCTCGGCAAGGTTTGGGCCGATGTGAACGGCAACGGCCTGATCGATGCCCCGGATACCCTGGTACAGGGCATTGCCGTAAATCTGCTGCAGAACGGCACCCCGGTGAGCGCCGGACAGTCCGGTACTGGCGGCGACTTCGCCTTTACCAATATCTTATCGACCAACTACGAGGTGGCTGTCGATCTGGGCTTGTTGCCGAATACCTGGCAGGTGGTGATCGGGCAAAACCCGGCGACGCTTTCAGGCTGTGGCGCCGAGGCCCAGGTTGGGCTTTTGCTCAAGCCCGGCTGCCTGAATACCGTTTTTGCCGAGGTGCAACTCAGCGCTTGTCCCGGCGACTCTGCCCTGTACAACGGCGTGTTCATTCCCGCAGGGGGCGCCCAAACCTTCCTGTTGAGCACGGCAGCCGGCTGTGATTCACTGGTGACCGTAAACGTGGATCCGCTGGCCACTTCCACCGGTACGCTGAACGCCAGTGCCTGCGCGGGATCCAGTTTTGATTACAACGGCACGCCGG
>CAYVDV010000142.1:6033-11230 GCA_964450465.1 uncultured Saprospiraceae bacterium | reverse complement strand
GGGTAACCAACCCACGTAGAGACGCGATGCATCGCGTCTCTACACCCGCGGCATTTCGGGTAACCAACCCACGTAGAGACGCGATGCATCGCGTCTCTACATCGCCCAACGCCGCAATTGTGTCTGGTAAAACGTCCATTCCGGCGTGTACAGGGTTTCCCCGTCCGCCGGCACCGGGTACCAGGGGCTGGCATCGACCGGGTTTCGCAACACGTGAATTTCCTGCGCCGGCATATAGCTTTGTGCCAGAAGAAAGCGCCGCGCGCCGGTTTCCGGGTTTTCGGCCACATCAAGCACGATAACGGCATGGCCCGGATGCCCGCCTTTTATCCACACGTCGCCGGGAAGAATTGCTGCCGGATCGACGGGGCTTAGTTCTCGCTCCAGCGAGGCTGTGCCGGCATACATAAACACCTGGTCGAGGTATTTCCGGAAAGCGGCGTACGTCGGCGAAGGCGCCCCCTGCCCTACCCAATACGTACGGTTACCCTCCACGCGGATGCGGTCCCCTTGCCGCCAGCGGGCATAATCGACGCGGAAGCCGTTGGTAAAATTGAAATGGATATCGGCATAGCGGCCCTGCCGGTACAGGTATTCGGCACGCAGGCGCATCACCGCGTCGGCGCATTGTTGGAGGTCGCCGCGACCGGCGTCGATGTCCAGTACGGCGCAGTGCCCTTCCTGAAAGTATTTCAGGCTGCCGTCGTACAGGTGCACCGGATAGGAATCGGGATGCAGGGGAAAGCGGCGCAGGTAGGCGGCAAAAGATGCCGAATCCGTCGGCAGGCGGACATAGCCTTTGGGTACCGGGAAACGGGTTTCCACCGTTTTACCGAAAGGGTTAATTTGCGGCGGAATGGAGTCCGCCGTTTTGGGAACAGCGCGGGCAACAGCTTGAACGACATCGCCATCAAAGGAACATGCCGCCGATGAACACCCTAACAGCATCAGAAAAATCCATTTCATACCACAGTCTTTTTATGAACAACGCAAAAATCTTCGCTTTCCTGTGCTGCATCTTCACCTGGCTGAATTTAGCCTCCGCACAAACAGACGACAATCCGTATTTAGTCAATGTCAATACCGAAGGTGTGATCCTCGATGGCTATGATGCTGTGTCCCTGCGCGACGGAGCACTCCGGCGCGGCCTGCACACGCTGATGGTGATGCACCACGGGGCCATTTACAATTTCGCTACCGAAGAAAATAAACAGCGCTTTGCCGCCAATCCCGCCCTGTACGAACCCGAATTCGGTGGATTTTGCGCCTATGGCGTTGCCATGGGTTCCCTGGTAGGCATTGATATAAGCACCTACGACACCAGTTTCCAAAACCGGAATATTTACAACTACGATAATAGCATTGCCCGGAAATGGAAAAAAGACCCGGCAGGCTGGTACCACAAAGCCCTGAAAAACTGGCTGGCGCTGGTGGCCAAAGCAAAAAAACAATAAGATCAAACCTGGGAATACGATGATCCGAAAAAAATTGTTTTCTGCCGGGCTGCTGTTTGCCGGAACGCTTGCCTTGCATGCTGCCACCCTGCATGTAGGCGCCGGCCAGCCCTACCCCACCCCGAGCGCCGCCGTAGCTGCGGTGCACCCGGGCGACACGATTGAGCTGCATAACGGCACCTATGCAGGCGGGCTCTATTTTGCTAACCTGCAGGGGGCGCCAAGCCAATGGATCACGATCCGGGGCGCAGCCGGTGAAACCGCTGTTTTTCAGGGTGGAAGCAATGCCATTCATCTCAGCGACCCGGCCTGGCTGCATATTAAAAATCTGATCTTCCAGGGACAAACAGGCAACGGCTTTAATACGGACGACGACGGCACCTACAACTCGCCGGCACACCATATCATTTTTGAGGACTGTACTTTCCGCAATATGGCCGCAACGGGCAACAACGACCTCCTCAAACTTTCCGGACTGGATGATTTTGAGGTGCGCTATTGCGTGTTTCGCAATGGCGCTGCCGGGGGCAGCGGTATCGACATGGTCGGCTGTCATCGCGGAACGATCCGCAATTGCACGTTTGAAAACATGGGCTCCAATGCCATTCAGGCCAAAGGCGGCACCGAGCATATCCGTATCGAGGGCAATTTTTTTCAAAACTGCGGCCAACGCACGCTCAACCTCGGTGGCAGCACAGGACTCCAGTTTTTCCGGCCCGATACGGCCCACTTCGAAGCGGCGAACCTGCAGATTTATGCCAACATCATCACCGGCTCGGTCGCCGCAGTTGCCTATGTAGGCTGTGTGGGTGTTGTAGTAGCGAATAACACGATCTACCAGCCCGAAAAATGGGTGCTCCGCATCCTGCAGGAAACCGTAGATCCCGCGCGTTTCATCGAGTGCGGCGACAATTCATTTGTCAATAACATTGTCGTGCGCAATGCCGGGCTTTCTACCGAAACCAACATCGGTCCCTACACGCGCCCCCAGACCTTTGCATTTTCCAACAATCTTTGGCACCACCTTTCCAATCCCAACTGGTCCGGCCCCAACATTCCGGTAACGGAAACCAACGGCATTGTCAACCAGGATCCGCTGCTGACAAACCCAGCAGACGGAAATTTTCATCTAATGTCAGGCAGCCCGGCAATTGGCGCCGGATTGACCCTTCCTGGCCCGGTCCTGGATTTTTATGGACAGGGGGTCGCCGAACCGCCTGCCATCGGAGCGACAGAAGGCATGCCGGTATCGGGGGTTGGTACCCTGCCGGATGACAGCATGATACGGATCTTTCCCAATCCCTTTTCCGACCGGCTGCAGCTCGACTGCAAAATAGCGCCGGAACAATGCCGACTCTATGTGTATGACCGGCGGGGACATTTGCTGCTGAGCCGGCAACCGGAGCCGATCCTGTACGAATCTGCAGCCTGGCCGCCAGGAGTGTACTTTATATGCCTGGAGCATATCAAAACGGGTAAAATGTACTGGCAAAGGGTAGCAAAGCAGTAAGCATGCCCGCATCTTCGACATATCCGTATATTTATCGCCCTAACAAACGCATCCTATGTCCGGCAAACTTATCCTCGTACTGCTCATCCTCCTCCTCGTCTCCCTGCTTGCCTGCCGCAGCCTGCCATCCGGTTTCTCCGGCTACCCGGAATACGCCGGCAGCGACCTGGGCATGGCATACAGCCCGCAAGGCACCGTATTCAAACTCTGGGCCCCCTCGGCCACATCCGCACGCCTGCACCTGTACGCGACCGGTGACAGCGCGAGCCCCGGGCAAACCGTATTACTCCGGAAAGGCGCGGCGGGTATTTGGCAAACTACGCTGGACGGCGACCAAAAAGGGAAGTTTTACACTGTGCAGGTGCAACACCGCGGCCAATGGCTGGCCGAAACCCCCGACCCTTACGCCAAAGCCGTGGGCACCAACGGCCGGCGCGGACAGATCATCGACCTGGCCGAAACCAACCCGCCGGGCTGGGCGCAGGACAAACGGCCGGAACAGAAAGACTTCACCGACATCGTGCTTTACGAGCTCCACGTGCGCGATGCCTCCATTGCGCCCAATTCCGGTATCCGCAACAAGGGGAAATTCCTCGGCCTCAGCGAAACCGGCACCCAAAGCCCCGACGGCCTCACTACCGGCCTCGACCACCTGAAAGAACTGGGCATCACGCACGTACACCTGCTGCCGGTATTTGATTTTCGCTCCATCGACGAAAGCAGGCCACAAGACCAGCGTTACAACTGGGGCTATGACCCGGAAAATTACAACGTCCCCGAGGGATCCTATTCGACCAACCCCGCCGACGGCGCCGTGCGCATCCGCGAATTCAAACAAATGGTGCAGGCCCTGCACGCAGCGGGCATCCGGGTGGTCATGGACGTGGTGTACAACCATACCGGCGGTCCAAATGAACAATCGGTGTTCAACCGCATCGAGCCGGGTTACTACTACCGCCAAAACGCGGACGGTTCCTATTCCGACGCTTCCGCCTGCGGCAATGAAACCGCCTCCGAACGCCCCATGATGCGCCGGTTCATGCTCGAGTCGCTGAAATACTGGGTACGGGAATACCATATCGACGGCTTCCGCTTCGATCTCATGGGCATTCACGATGTGGAAACCATGAACCGCATCAGTGCCGAACTGCACGACATCGATCCCACTATTTTTCTATACGGAGAAGGCTGGACGGCCGGCGGCAGCCCGCTGCCCGACTCCCTGCGCGCCATAAAAGCAAATACCTGGATGCTGGATCGCATTGCCGCGTTCAGCGACGATATGCGGGATGCCATTAAAGGTCATGTGTTCCATCCGGAACAAACAGGATTTGTCAGTGGAAATCCCGGCCTGAAAGAAAGCCTGAAATTCGGCATTGTCGCCGCCACCCAACATCCGCAAATCCGCTACGATCAGGTCAATTACGCCAAAGCCGCCTGGGCCCGCGAACCGCATCAGACGATCACGTACGCCGAATGTCACGACAACCACACGCTCTGGGACCGCCTGGCGCTTTCTGCGCCGGAAGCCAGTACGGAGGAACGCATCCGGATGCAAAAGCTCGCCGGCGCCATCGTGCTCACTGCGCAGGGCGTACCTTTTCTGCATGCCGGGGTGGAACTGCTGCGCAGCAAACGGGGGGTGGAAAATTCGTACGAATCGCCCGACAGCATCAACCGGATCGACTGGAGCCGGAAAGCGCGCTACCCCGATGTTTTCGGGTATTTCAAAAACCTGATCCGCCTGCGCAAAAACCACCCGGCGTTCCGGATGAGCACATCGGAGCAGATCCGCCAACACCTGCGTTTCCTGGATACCGAGGATCCCAATTTTGTTGCCTATCAATTGAGCGATCACGCCAACGGCGATGCCTGGCCGGATATCCTGGTTCTCTATAATGGGAACAGAAGCGTCCAAGCGTTCACCCTTCCGAAGGGAACCTGGACGGTAGTGCTGGATGCGGAGGCTATCGATGAAAAAGGCCTGCGTACGATGTGGAACAATGCAATACAGGTACCGCCGATCAGTGCGATGGTATTGGTGCGGGAGAAATAGCAAGTAGGGATATGCGGACCGCATGGCGGTCCAATTTGAATAGCAGCGGACACCAACCCGGGGAGGGAAGGGTAAATTGAATTGGGTTGCAACCGCTGCGCGGTTATTTCGGTTGTCTGGCCTCCACAAGAATAGATTGGAATACCCGGCGTTATTAGAGTGTTCATTGAAGTGTGT
>CAYVDV010000142.1:0-5933 GCA_964450465.1 uncultured Saprospiraceae bacterium | reverse complement strand
CAGGGACACTACCGCCCCCGCCCCGCCGGCAAGCTGCGGCGATACCTTCAGCCGGGACGCGATCCTGGAAAACCTGCACAACAAGGTCGATAAGGGCGAGCCCCTCACCGTGCATGTTTTTGTACCCTTGTGCGACAACGAGCACCAGGGTATCATACCCGTTAACGCCCAATTGGGTGACGGCCTCAACCTGCGCACCAACCTCTACTGGGGGGCTGGTTATGGCGTTCGCTCGTTTTTGAAGAAAGCCCCGGGCTGGCAGCTACGCCAAACAATTCAGGACCCATCGCCCAATATCCTCGAGCGGCTTGTTTTTGAAAAGAAATACCCGAATGGCGCCCGTGTTCTGCTGGTGGCCGATGCCTACCGGGGCGACCGCATGGCCGCCTCCATGCGCGCCTTCCTGCAAACGCTGGCCGGGTTGCAGCCGGATACCCTGAGACTGGCAGACAGCCTTTGTATCATTACCGCGCCGGACCTGGCGGTTTTTAACGGCCACAACGGTCTCATGGATACCGTGCTCGAACAGATTGTGCTGCAGGTACCTGCCGCCCGGCGGGACGCGGCGGTGATCGCCTGTGCTTCCCATAATTATTTTAAGGAACCGCTGCGCTGCGCCGGCGCCTACCCCCTCGTCACTACGGTCGAACTATTGGCGCCGGAGGCCTATGTCATGGAAGCCCTGATCGACAGCTGGGCGATGCTGCAAGCGTCGCCCAGGGTTCGGGAAGCGGCGGCAAAGGCCTATGCACAATACCAGAAATGCGGGTACCGGGGCGCCAGCCGGATCTTTCACACCGGCTGGGAATAGGAGCGGGTCGTGGATTTTGCGCCGGGCAGAAAATCTATAACACCGCCAAATCAGTCGTTCAGCTTCAACACCTTCAGGAAGGCTTCCTGCGGCACTTCCACGTTTCCGAACTGTTTCATCCGCTTTTTGCCTTCTTTTTGTTTTTCCAACAGTTTGCGCTTCCGGCTGATGTCGCCGCCGTAGCACTTGGCCGTCACGTCTTTGCGCAGCGCGCTGATGGTTTCGCGGGCGATAACCTTTTGGCCGATAGCGGCCTGGATGGCGATCTGGAACTGCTGGCGGGGCAGCAAGTCCTTGAGTTTTTCGCACATGCGGCGGCCGATGTATTCGGCTTTGCCGCGGTGGACAAGTGCCGAGAGGGCATCGACCTGTTCGCCGTTGAGTTTGATATCCAGCTTGACGAGGTCCGTTTCGCGGTAGTCGAGGATATGGTAGTCGAACGAAGCATAGCCGCGGGTTGTGGATTTCAATTTGTCGTAGAAATCGAACACGATCTCGGCCAGGGGCATGTGGAAGGTCATTTCCAGCCGGGTAGGCGTGAGGTAGGTTTGTTTCTGCAGGATACCGCGTTTTTCCAGGCAGAGGGTCATGATATTGCCGATATATTCGGGCTTGGTGATGATCTGCGCGTAGATGAAGGGCTCTTCCACCGATTTGAGTTGGGTGGGGTCGGGCAATTCGGAGGGTTGGTGGATCTCGAAACGCTTGTCCTTCGTGTTGGTGGCGAAGTAGGGTACGTTTGGCACCGTAGTGATGATGTCCTGATCAAACTCGCGCTGGAGGCGCTCCTGCACGATCTCGAGGTGCAACATGCCCAGGAAGCCGCAGCGGAAGCCAAAGCCGAGAGCAGCCGAAGTTTCGGGTTCGAACACCAGGGAAGCGTCGTTGAGCTGGAGTTTTTCGAGCGAATCGCGCAGGTCTTCAAAATCGTCGTTGTCGAGCGGATACACGCCGGCGAACACCATGGGTTTTACCTCCTCAAAACCTTTGACGGGCTTGTCGCAGGGCCGGGCCATGTGGGTGATGGTATCACCCACTTTGATCTCGCGACTCACTTTGATGCCGGTGATTACATAGCCTACATTTCCGGCGAGCAGTTCCCCGGTTATCTGCTGGCCGAGCTTGAGGATACCCACTTCTTCCGCGATGACTTCTTTTCCCGTGTTGTAAAACCGGATTTTATCGCCCTTGCGCAGGGAGCCGTTCATGACGCGCACATAGGCTATCACGCCCCGGTAGGAGTTGAACACCGAGTCGAAGATCATAGCCTGCAGGGGCGCCTCGGGGTCGCCTTTGGGGGCGGGGATCCGGTCCACCACAGCAGCCAGTATCTCGTCCACACCGATGCCCGTGCGACCGGATGCGGAGATGATCTCCTCGCGTTTACAGCCGATCAGGTCGATGATCTGGTCCTGTACTTCTTCGATATTGGCGCTTTCCATATCGACCTTGTTCACGATCGGGATGATCTCGAGGTTGTGATCGACGGCAAGGTAAAGATTACTGATTGTTTGGGCCTGAATACCCTGGGTGGCATCTACCAGCAGCAGGGCGCCCTCGCAGGCAGCGATGGAGCGGCTGACTTCGTAGGAGAAGTCCACGTGCCCGGGGGTATCGATCAGGTTGAAAATGTACTCCTGGCCGTCGGTATGGATATAGCGCATCTGGATGGCGTGGCTCTTGATCGTGATGCCGCGCTCGCGCTCGAGATCCATATTGTCCAGGGCCTGATCCTGCATGTCCCGCTGACTGATCGTATGGGTATGCTCCAGCAGCCGGTCAGCCAGGGTGCTCTTGCCGTGGTCAATGTGCGCGATGATGCAGAAATTGCGAATATGTTTCATATAGATGTCGGGTGTTGGGGGGAATTCAGAGTCATTGGGGTCATTAGAGGTCATTATCGCCCCGCTTGGTATTGTCACCAAGCGGACTTAGGGTCATTATTAAGGTCATTCTCGCCCCGCCTGGTGTAGTCTCCAAGCGGACTTAGGGTCATTAGAGGTCATTATTAAGGTCATTGCGCCCCGCTTGGTGTTGTCACCAAGCGGACTTGGGGTCATTAGGGGTAAAAATGGCGCTTGAAAAACACCAAAAGGGCGCCTTGTGTTTTGGGCGCGCAAAGATAGGCTGTTTTAATGGTATTTGAAGCGGAATTTAAAACTCCACATTCCGGTAAAGCAGCGTCAAAGCCAGGCGGACATCTATGGACCGGAACAAGACTTCTTTTCCAAGGCCTTCCACGCTGCTTTCCCGCCAGAGATCGGGGGCTTCGCGAAAAAAGGAAAGCACTTCCGGGGCGTTTTGCCGGATCAGTACGTACTCCTGAAAACTGGGCAGGCTGCGGTATTCCAGGAATTTCTGCTGGCGGTCGTATTCTTCTGTAGACGGTGACAGGACTTCAACAATGAGTAGCGGATTGATAATGGCCTGGGCGTCCTCTTCTGCCAGAATCGGTTTTTCTGCCACCACCACAGCATCCGGGTAGAGGTAAAAATGATAGTGAGACAGGTAGATTTTCTGGTCGCTGCCGAAGATTTCGTAGCCGGTTTTCTTCCGTAAGGCAATATCCAGTTCGGTCAGAACATTTCGGGTAATTCGGTTGTGTACAATGGTTCCTCCTGGCATGGGTCGTATCTCTCCGTTGTAAAATTCATAGCGTTTGCCGCTACGGGCCTCAACCTTGAGGTATTCCGCAACGGTATAAGTTTTCGTCGCACTGGATGATGCTGTCATGTTTGCCGCTATTTGTGTACAAATATACTCCCTTTTCCGGCGGGCCAATGCAGCAGTTTCCGGATTTTTTGCACCGGAATAAGAGGCTTGCATATTCCCAACAGGAATTGCACGTTACTTTTTTGTTCACTGACCAATCTATCCGACCATGCTGATGAAGCACCTGTTTTTTCGAAATACGCTGCCGATACTGCTCGCCTGTTTGTTCCTGCCGGCCCCGGCCCGGACCCAATCCATCTTCGACTCGCTGCGCGTGGCACACCGTGAGCAGGTGTTTTTCGCCTTTGGCAAATACGAACTGAACGCGGACGCACAGGTTGCGCTCGACTCGTTTACGGCTGCCTGGTCCAGACTGAACCCGGCTGTCCGGATCCGCATTACCGCCCATACCGACTCGGTGGGTAGCGGGGCGAACAACCTGGCACTTTCCCAGCGCCGCGCAGCAGCGGTGCAGGCCGCCCTGCTTGGGCGCGGCCTGCCGGCCGAACGCATGGATCTGGTGTATTTCGGCGAAGCGCGACCCACGGCCAGCAACGGCACGGAAGACGGCCGGCAGCGCAACCGCCGCGCCACCCTGGAGGCCTTTACCGCCGTCCCCATGGCGCCGTATTCCGGCCAGGTACAGGACAAGAAAAGCGGCGAGGGTATTCCGGCCACGGTGCATTTTTCCACCCGAACCCTGCGCGATTCGATACTGACGGATCCCACCGGGTTCTACGCCGTGCGCCTGCCCCGGGATTCGGTGGTGAAGATTGAGGCCTATGCCAGGGACTACTTTTTTGAATCGGTCATGCAACGCATCTACGGCACGCCGGAGATGATCCGCCGCATGCAAAGCCAGCCGGCTGTACTGCAACTGGTCCCGGCCAAAGTGGGAGAAACCGCAGTGCTCAACAATATGTTTTTTGTCAGCAACGAGGCAACCCTGCTGAAGTCCTCCGAGCCGGAGTTGCCCAAAGTGCTGCGATTTATGCAAATAAACCCGGCAATCCGCATAGAGATTGCCGGGCATATTAACCACCCGTACTGGCAGAAGATTCCGTTTCCCGACCCGACGCTTTCCGAACGGCGCGCCCGGCTGGTATATGAATACCTCCTGCGCAACGGCATTCCGGAGGAGCGCATGTCGTTCAAAGGCTACCAGAATACCCAGATGTTGTTTCCGGAAACCCACGATGCCGATGAAATGGAACAGAACCGGCGGGTGGAGATCCGGGTGGTAGAGTAAGGTTCGATCAGGATTTGCGCCACTTGATCGTGCAGCCGAGCGCTTTGGTTTCTTTCACGGATATCTCCTTGCCGGCACGCAGGGCATCGATGGCGTTTTCCAGGTATTTCTCCTCCACGGCATCGGCATCTTCGTGGTTGTCGTCGATGGCGCCGATGTAGCGCACGATGCGTTCGTTGTCGAGCAGAAACACGTGCGGAGTGCGGGTAGCGCCGTAAGCCCTGGCAATTTCCTGGGTATCATCGTACAGGTACAGGAAGGGGAAGTTCTTCTCTTTGGCGCGCACCTGCATTTGATCGAAGCTGTCGTCGGGCTGCCGGTCCTTGTCGTTGGGATTGATCGCCACCACGGGGTAGCCCAGCGGAGCGTACTTTTTGTGCAGTTCGATGATGCGGTCCTGATAAGCGATGGCATAGGGGCAATGGTTGCAGGTAAAGATCACGATATAGCCTTTGGCGTCTTTAATATCGGCCAGGGCATAGGTCTTTTCGTCCACGTTTTTCAACTTGAAATCGGTAGCCTTATCGCCGATATGGTAACCTTCGTGATCCAGCGTGGTAAAAGACCAGGCTACCAGTGCGGCGGCAACGGTGAGGAATGCGAGTAGTTTTTTCATAAATCCGGTTGTTTTAGTTGAGAAAGTTTAATGCGCAGGTTGGTTCAGGGCAGCCTGTACGGCTTGTTCCAGTTCTTCGTAGTGCAATTGTTTTTCAAAAAACTGTTCGAAGCCCCGGGATTTGCTGACGATGATGGTGGCCGGCAGGGCGCCGGACCACTCGGGGCTGACAAGGTCGATCCATTTGTTGGGCGTTTTTTCATCCATGAACACCACCTGGCTTTTCAGCGCTTTTCGTTGCACGAACGACTTCAATTTGGTGTCCACATCGCGGCGGAAGTCGTTGCTGATCAGGATGACTTTGACCTTCCGGGCGGCGTATTCCTCGTGGAGTTTTTCAAAATCCGGCAGCTCGGCTACGCAGGGTGCGCACCAGGTCGCCCAGAAATTGAGGACAAACACGGTATCCGAATCGCTGTTTTTCCAGGCCGTCAGTTGCTCGGCCTTGATAAAGGGGATATCCGCCTCCTGCGCCGCAAGCGGAACGATGGCGGTTAATAAAAGGGCAAAGAAGAGTAGTCTTTTCATGGACAGTGGACGATTGA
>CAYVDV010000141.1:8989-11297 GCA_964450465.1 uncultured Saprospiraceae bacterium | reverse complement strand
AAGTCGGAGCGAAACAACCCCCAAGGCCCGTCTTCCGGCTCGTTCCGCGTTGGCCGCGGCGGCTCCTGGTTCCACGACCCGGGGGACTGCCGTGTGTCGTTCCGCGGCTATTGGTACCCGGACTTCCGCAACAACTACCTGGGTTTCCGTCTGGCTTCGTCCCCGCAGTGAAGTGGCTTGCTCTTCCGGTCATCTATTGAGCACGGAGCGAAGCGCTGCTGCGCAACGGAGCAAGGCGGGCGAGGCGTGAGCCGCCCGTCGGCGGAGTGGAGGGGCAGCGCGGAGCGGCTATTGCCATCATCGCCGGGGTGCGCACTTTTCAAATTTCCAATTTCAAATTGATATTTTGACTTTAAGGGATCTTCCCGGATGTTGAAATTTTCTTTTTTAAGTCAAAAGGTAAATTTGAAAAGGCAAATTTGAAAAGTTGGTTGGTCGTCGGAGGGCAGATGCCTGGCTCCTACCACACCCAACCTACCCGCACATCGAACACATCGGCAACATGCCGGTGCGCTTTCAGGGTGGTCCCGAACTGCAGATGCCGGCCGAAGCGGTAAAAGAGGCCATAGCGCTGGTACACCGGGTCGGTTTTTATGTATTTCCGGGAGGGATTAAACACATAGGCGCCCAGGTGAATGGTGAAGCGTGTGCGTCCGGCCAGCAGTTCGTGCCCGAACAGCAGGCCGCCCTTTAGCGCACTGGCCCGCTCCTGCGCGCGGTCGAGCGTTTCCTGTGTCCAGCCGTCGTGAATCCATTCGGTGCCGGCGGCCAGGGCGCTCAGGCGGCCCACACGGCGAGCGGCGACGAAAATGCCGCCCAGAAGCCAGCAGGGTTTGTTTTCCGGGAATTGGGCGCTGGCTTGCGCTTTCTTGATCGACCCCGTGGCATGCAGGTAGGCATAGTAGCGCGGCAGGTTTTTCCAGTCCTGGTTGCGGACCGGTCGCGCAATGGGCGCCGGCCGGAAGTGGTAACTGGCGCCGGCGTTGTAGGTCGGGAAGTTCATGCCTTTATTGGGTTCCTTCATGCCGCCGTTGGAAATGTGGTTGTAGTTGAAACCCAGGGATACTTCCCAGTGCGGCGTTACCCGGTAAAACAGGTAGGCATTCGTCATTGCCAGAAAGCTGAGGGGCGTGCTGAAGAAGAGGTTGGTGGGGTTGTTTTTTTCGTCGTACACTTTGCTGAGGTACGATACCCCCAAACCCATTTGTATCGCGCCGTATAACCGGCGGTCGGGCCGGATCAGGGGCTCGATATAAGGGGCCAGGGAGATGCAATATCCCAGCACTTCGGGCAGATCGTAATTGATGTAATGGGCTACGAATCCGCGCCGGGCGATCAGGCCGGACTGCCGGGTGTGTTTCTCGTCGGCCAGCAGCCATTGGGCGTTAAACTCGAGGCCGAAAGGGTGGGAACGCGACACTCCAATGATGTCTTTGGAATGGGGAATGATGAACCCGTAGTGCAGGCGGGTTCCGGCGGAAAAAGGGTTGCTGCTTTCCCGCTGCGTATCCAAAGCCTGGGCGCAGAGCAAGGCAGGGAAGCCTCCGAGGATCAGGAGCAGGCGAAACAGCATATCAAACGGCGGTTATTCCGGGGCAAATTTCCATTGCATTTGTTCCGCCGCCAGTAAAATAGCCATTAAACTGCCCAGCAAGAGCACATGCGCAACATCAAAATAGGTAAACCACACGCTTGGCGACCATTTGGCCCAAATGGGAAGTCCCGAAATGATCGTGAGCAGAATAGACCACAGCAACAACCGGCTGCCCGGGTCGCGCCGTTTCCGGTACACATATATTTCCAGGGGGGCTATCAGTCCGAGCATGGCAAAGGCGGCATGCACTTCCATGCCGGTATGATTCCGGAACACGGTCAGCAGCGACAGCCCTGCGACCAAGCCAAGGATGTTGGCCAGCGTCAGGTAGCGGTGCAGGCCTGCCGGCAACAGGGGCCGGGCATGTGCAATGGCCGCCTGCGCCAAAGCGGTCATGCTCAGCAGGCTGAATACCCAGGTGCCTGCTTTCCCTGCAATGCCAACCGTGTAGCTGAAGGCGTGCCCCAAAAAAGGACCAACCAGGGAAGAGAGCATCATAAACAGGAAGAATACCCGGATCAGACGGGCAGGAGGGGAGATTTGCGCCTGAGGGCGCAAGCGCAGGAATGCATAAAGGCACAAGGCGAAGATCAGCAATCCGGTGAGCGCGATCACGGGTTCCATGATGCGAATCCCCCCGATGAAGATATCCGGCTGATTTGTAACAGGTGGCATGGGAACAGGATTTTAGATGTAAACCTTGAGTAAAGATAA
>CAYVDV010000141.1:0-8889 GCA_964450465.1 uncultured Saprospiraceae bacterium | reverse complement strand
CCCTGTTTTTTGTATGCCCGGGTCAGAATATACTGCACCAGTCCCGGTGCGACCCTGTTCATCAGGGCATTCAGTTTCCCGATAAACGAAAATACATATTGAAACTGCCGGCGCCGGACCATCCGGATAATGCCGGCGGCAACCTGATCGATGGGCTGGAGCCCAAGAAGGGTCACGGCTTCCTTGGGTATTTTCTGACCGTTGCCGTCGTAAATGGTCTTGCCTTCCTCGTTTTCCGTCAGCCCGACATACGCGACGCCCACATATACGCCGGTGCCGGATAATTCGGCCTTCAGGCTTTCGGCCAGGGCTTGCAGGGCCATTTTGGAGGAACTGTACACGGCATGCATGGGCAACCCGTGCACCCCTGCCACGCTCGACACGAATACCACGCCGCCCCGGCTTGATTTCAGGGCGGAGAGGGCCAGCCGGGTCATGTACAGCGAACCCATGTAATTGACATCCATAGCCAGGCGCAGGGCTTCCGGCAGGGTGTCTTCCACCCGGCCGCGCATATTTACGCCTGCATTGTTGATGAGCAGGTCGATTCTGCCGTGTTGTTCCAATGTCTGGCTGACCAGCAGCTGGCAATCGTCCAGGCGGGACACATCGCCGGGTATGGCGAGCACTTCGTAACCTTGGTCCCGGAAGCCGGCAGCCGTTTGGTTCAGCCGGTCGGCATTGCGTCCGTTGAGCACAACCCGGGCGCCTTCCGCCAGCAATTGGGCCGCCAGCGATTTGCCGATTCCCATGCTCGAGCCGGTAATGATGACAACTTTATCTTTGAAATCCTTCATGTCTTTTTTTAAGCCGGCGCGATCTGCATATCCGGTTGGTATTTCAGGGAGCACCACTCGTTGAACAGCGCCAGCACCCAATGTACCACCAGCGCGACCCAGATCGTTTCGGTTTGAAAGGTGATATAGCAAAGCAAGAGTCCCAGCGGTATTGCACCGATGCCTTCCCGGGCGCTTTTGGGTACATGTACCAGCGAGTATATGGCCGTATTGATGATCAGGGCAGGCACTGCCCCGAAGGCCCGCGCGCAGGCAAACAGCAGGAACCCGCGGAACATGAGTTCATAGGCGAACAGATACCCCATCCAGCTCAGTGTGCTCCAGATCACCAGGCTCCGGCTCCACACTTTTACCCGCACTTCCGGGTATTGCGCCAGGTTGTCCGGTTTTTGGGAAGAACGGAACATCAGGGGGATAATGATCGCGGACAACCCCAGTGTCCAGTAAAATACCGCGGGTGGAAATTTGGCGGCCACCCCGTAATCGGCCCAGCCGTACGGTTGCGTATTGAACAGGATCAGCGCCGGGACCAGGCCAAACATGACCATGCCTACGATCCGTTTGATAAAAACCTGGCGCATTTGACCCTGTTCCGGGCCGTATCGCTTTGTCAGGTGTTGGAGTAAGGCATCGGACTTTCCGGTAAACCACCAGGCCAGGAATGCGATGGTGACCAGAATGATCGTCCAGTTTGCCTCCGAATCGGCAGCAGTCCAGTCGAATGGAAAATTCATAAGTATTTATTCTCTTTCAGCCAGTTAAAGGCCAGGCTTATTGCGGTTTCAATATCCGTTTGCGGCATTTGCAACTCGCGTACGGCCTTCGCCGGGGAGTAAAATTGTTCGTGACCGGCAACCTGAGCCGTCACGTGGTTCAGGGCAGGGGAGGCGCCAAACAGCATGCCGCTGGCGGTCCCCAGATATCCGAATGCTTTCACGGCGAGGTCCGGCAGGGCAATCTTCGGCGCTTTCCGGCCGACTACCCGGCCCATGATCCCGAACAATTCGCGGTAGTGCAGATTGGTATTTCCGGCGATATAACATTCCCCGATCCGGCCGAGCGTAAGGGCGTTTACGGCTGCCTGGGCGACATCTCCGGCATAGGCAAAATTGCGTCCGCCCCGGGTATAGCCCGGTATTTTTCCTTTGGCAAAACCGATGATCATTTTTCCGGAGCTCGGCAGGGAATCGTATGGGCCGAACATGAACGTAGGATTAACGATAACGGCCGGAAGCCCTTTTTCCCGGACCGATTGCAGAACCAGTTCCTGGGCTCGGTATTTTGAGTCGATATAGTCCAGCCCAAATTGTCCGCCGGTGAATGGCCGGGTTTCATCACCCGGATCATTTTTGCTGCCGTGGGCGAAGGAGTTGGCCGTGCCGATGTGGACCAGGCGTTTGATCTGGTGTTGCAGCGCTGCGTCAATGATGTTCCGGGTGCCGTCGTAATTGACCTGCCGGATCTTTTCAGAGCGAATAGGCCAGACGGAAGTATTTGCAGCGGCGTGTATGGCAACATCGCAGTCCTGCATGGCTTCCGAAACCTCACTGGGGTTGAGGATATTTCCGTAAAAACGCTCGATATCCAGCCCTTCCAGGGTTTTGGACGCAGAGCCGGGAAATATCAGGCACTTAACGGAATGCCCCTCTGCCAGTAATATCCGGACCAGGTTGCTGCCCAAAAGGCCGTCCGGCCCGGTCAGTAAAACGTTCATGTTGAAGATTTCACCGCCCTGAGCACGCGTTTTACGACTCAGGTAGCGGCTGTTTTTGTATTTGTGAATTGTTCCGGGTGGGATTTTTTTATTTTCGCAATGACCCGGTTGACCCGTTTGTGGCAAAGGTCGGTTTTATATCGGTACCAGCGGTCGCCAAGCAGGAAATTCATTACTTTGTCGAACGGCATGGTAAACGCCACAAACCGTAGCCCCTTCCACAATCCGGCGGGTGTGTGGGCCAGTTTGCGGAAGGCAACGGAAATGCCCCCGTTCAGGTAGGTGTTGTAGTGCCACCAGCCGCTTGGCATAAACAGGCCGTCCCCTTCCTCCATGATCATTTCATACCCTTTGACATATTTCAATCCCGGAAACTTGTCGTAATCCGGGTTTTTCATATCGGCCAGGGTGTGGGTGTTAAATGGAACCTTGTACAGCAATTTGGTATATTCCGGTGCAAAAAGGATCACCCGTTTCTGTCCGTAAAACTGGGTCAGGAATACATTGGAATAGTCCACGTCGTAATGTGCGCGTACCTCCGTGTCCTTTCCACCCAAAAACATAAAACCAAAGCGTTTCATCGGGCCTTTGGCGACAAATCGCGGGCAGGAAAAGTCTTTCCGCAGGGCTGGGTATTGTTTGTACAGGTTGTACCGGAACATCCGGATGCTCGAGGGTTCGTCTTTGGCAATATGATCCAGAAACTCGCCGAACGGCATCTTGAAATCGGGGCTTACCGTGGTGGAGTACACGTGCTTTTTGATCCTGTTGTCGAATACGGCAATCTGCAAATCGCCCATTTCCTTTTTGAACCATTCAATGGTCCATTTCGAGCCGGCGGGCTGCTCTTGCGCCACGCCCTTTATCAGTACGGGGATCTGCGGTTTGAAATACTTTTTGTAAAAATCTTTTGTACTGAGGTCTTTTGCGTTTTCGACGGCAATTTTTAAGCTTAAATCCATAATTTGATGTACGTTCAAAAAACAGCTTTAGAGCGAGTTTAAATTTCAGTCACCGGGCTGCAAGCAGCCAATTTTATTTCATGCTTCGTTAAAATTTTCGCCATAGGTACCCGGCTATGCCTGCAAATTTTGCCTTGCCTGAAATAAAATTTGCTCGCTTTCGCTCCGGCACCGAAATTTAAACACGCTCTTAGTTTAAAATTCATGTTCCACCATCAGGCGTTGTACAAATGCAGGTCCATTGCCAGCGCTGGCCCGAAAAAGATAAGTGCCATCGGGGAGCGCGTATTCCTGCAGAGAAACCGATTGGGTTGCGCCAGGCGCAGTCGTTATTTTCTGTTGTAAAACGATGCGTCCGCTCCAGTCAAAGAGTTCAATCCGGATGTCTTCCTCCGCCACGTCGGCGCCAAACTGTATGTAGATTTCGTTCGACGCCGGATTGGGAAAAATGCGCAGGGATTTATCTCCATCAAAGGATACGGTACGCACAGGCGAATAGACAAAGGTACCATCCAGATCCAACATTTTCAACCGGTAATAGGCAATCGGGTCGGAAACTGCCTGGTCGTAAAAGGTATAGCTGGCGCCTCCGCCATCCACTCCCCGGGCTTTTACCCACCCGATTTGTTCCCAGGAATTCCCGTTCAACCATTCGATGCCAAAAGCCTCGAAGTTGACTTCAACAGCTGTGCGCCATTCCAGCCTGGCGGTATGCGGGCCGTATTTTATAGCCTGGAAATCAACGAGCTCCACCGGGGCCGCTCCATTCAGGGGCAGGATATGGTTGTTGCCCGAGGTGCTGTTCGGGCAATTATTGGGCTCGCAGATCGTGGCTCCGGGGCCGTAGTATTTATTCGTACCGGTCAGGTTGGTTTGGTCGCCGCCATTCCGGTCGGTAAGTACGATGTAGTGGGGATTGTAATAGGGTTCGTTATGGCAGAGTTGAAAAGCAAATGCAGAAGGGGAACTGGATAACGTAATGGTGCACACCAGGTATTCCTGGTTTTGGTTGTAGGTTTTCGGGGTAGTGCCGGTAAAGGAGACGCCAAACCAGTAGGTGTTTGTATTTGTCTCGGTGCCCTGGATATTCATCCCGTTATAGGGGATGGATACGCCCGGGAAATCGACAGTGTTGACATCGATAGTGGCGTTCATGAATTCATTATCGGCAACCGGCGATGTAGTGCTGTTCCGGAAAAAGAACTCAATATCCGACCATCCGCAGGTGATGTTTCCGTTTACGGGCTTGATCTTGTACAGGATACTGTTGCCGCTGATGGTAGCGGTTGCCTGGAAATAAAGCTGAGCTATGCCCTGCGTGGCCAATATCTGGCAACAGAGGAAGCATAGAAGGCGGATAATATGTTTCATGGCCATTATTGTTGTTCGGTAATGATGGTGGTTGGGGAGCCCAGAATGCTGAGCAGTTTGCTGTAGTCGTTGATGCTGGGCGGGCCGGTGGCGCGCACCGTCCCATCCATATTGACATCGGAGTCAGAGTAAACGTTGGAAATGATGTTGGTCGGCGAACCGAGGGTACTCAGGATGACCGTGTAGTCGTTGATGCTGGGCGGGCCGGTGGCGCGTACGCTGTTATTTACACTCGTATTGCCGCCCCAGAGCGCGAAAACAGATGCGGGCGTGGTTTGGACTTCTTTCATGGGGTTGGTGCCTTGGGCCTGCGACATTGCCGTTGTAAAGTTGTAGCTGGTCACCGTAAATTCATTCAGGGCGACACCCGGTCCGTTGGGCGAACGCACACTCAGGTGGTTACGGTGCCCGGCTGCTACGATATAGTTGCCGGCGTTTGCGGGGAACAGGACCGGGGAAAAACCATCCAGATCCACCACGTCGCCGTCTTTTTGCAACAGGGCAACCCGGGTTTGAATGGTCGTATTGGGGTTGGCCGGATCTTTCAGCCAAAGAAACACCCAGTCAACGATCGCATCGGCTCCGCTAACGGTCAGCACGGAGGGCAGTATGTTGTAGCCTCCGGCGGGTTGCCAGCCGGTATGCACGAATTTGCCGGTTCCGTAAGTCGCCGGCGCCGAGAGCGGAAACGCTGCCAGGCTGCGCAGGTTGTCCTTCATCTGCATGGTTAACGTATCATAAGAGCCTTGCAGCAGGATCCTGACCGCCAGCTTCACGCGGTTTAGGAAGGCTTCGTCCATCACCGTCAGGATGCCCGGACCAAGGTTGTTGCGCTGCCGGGTATAGGGTCCGGTGCCGGCAGCAGCGCCCATGTTGGCCGGCGGCAGATCCCAGTCCATGCCGGTATTGTAGCGGGCGATGCCGCAGTCAGTCCGCACAAAATCCGTTAGTTCATCGCCGGCGTTCCATTGTGCCGTGACGCCCAGGTTAGAACCGCCGCTGTTACCTTCCGTAATTTCCCAGGCGGCATCGACGGCATCGGAGGCGATGGGCGTGCCGCTGCTGCCGTTGGTCAGGGGTTGAGGGAGGCAACGCACTCCGATATCGTCGGGCGTGCCGTTTTCTGCGATGGTAACCGGGTTATAGGTCGCACCGTCAGCGCCAACCGGGAACTGCAATGCGTTGGTATTCAAGCCCAGGCGAACAAGCCTGCCGGCGCCGTTGGTCACAAAATAGGCGTCTGCCCCTGCTCCGGTGATCACAGCTGTATCGACCAGGGAAAAGTCGAAGCCTGCACAGACAATATGGTTGTTGTTAGCTAAAAAACGGACGGTATTATTGACCGTAGCCGGTGAGGCGAGGGTGAGGTCATTGGCGTTTTTATTCAGGTGCAGTTTGTAAAATGGATCTCCGCCGGCATCGGCCAGGCTGCCGCCGCCGCCGTCGAACAGCACGATCGAGCTGCCGGCAGAAAACGTACCGGCATTGGTCCAGTTGCCGCTGAGTTGCCAGACACCGTTGCCGTTGAGCGTGGCATTTACGGTGTTGGTGATATTCGCCGTTGTCGTAAGTGTGCCCTGGGTTGTGATCGTGCCGGCGCCGCTGTTTTGAACACTCAGTCCCGTGGCTACCACATGACTGCCAGTGTCAATGACCAGATAGCCGTTGTTGGTCAGCTGGCTCCATAACTGGGGGCAGCCGCAAAAACAGCCCAGCAAGAGCAGCGCTGCCGTTTTTAATCGGGCTGCGCTGCACAAAAAATATCGTGTATGACGTACAGGGTCCATAATGCATAGTGTTATCCAAAAAGATAATAAAATCGGGATTTACGGGGCAATAGCTGCGCCCATAAAGCGATAAACCAGCATGGAACGCGCCGTTTCGCCGGCCAGGATTTCCATCTGTGTGGATGGGCCCACAGATACGGCAGAGGGCAGGTGCGTGGTGATGCGCCCAACCACAACGCCATTGATATAATAGGTCGCTTCGGTATTGCTCTTGTTGAGGGTTACCATGAGTTCATACTCCGTATTCACGGCAAATGGAATACCCGTATCCACGACAGTATCGACGCCACTGCCGCTTCTCGAATAACATTCCCATTTTCCGCCATTCACCGTATGCCAGTAGCGGAGGCCGAGTGAATTATTTTGATTCCAAAAGCCGCTGCTCGGAAAATCTGCAATCCGGAGGTAATAATAGTAGTTATTGGTATTGTCACTAAGGATGGCAGGTGTCCTGATATGAATTTTCGCCACGATATGCGCGCCGGTAACAAATGCCATTTCTTCGGATTGTTTGGCGTAGAACAAACCCATGCCTCCGGCGGGTGCTGCGCCGGAGTCCCAGTTCCAGGAGGTAAATGGTGAACTGGCAGATGGAACTGCCACAGTTTGAAAGAGGCTGCCGTAGGTATCCAGTTGAATGTCATCGGCCGGAATATCCGGCACCTTGCCAGCGGATTTGTCGTAATGCACCGAACGTTTGATGTTGGTATAGTTGGGGCAGGGGACATCCACCGGCCGCCAGCGGTTGGCGACGCCGTCGTAAATGATCCGGCACGATGTGCCCGGCGGGATCATGACTTCTTCAAAATAATCGATCCGGTTGGCAGCCTGGCTGGACGTATGTTGCGGGGCCAGATAAAAGGGATAACTGCCTACATTGACGAGCGTTTTTTCCTCCCCGTTGGTTTCCGCATGGAAGCCGGTGATCTCCTGAATCCCATCGTTTCCGGAGAGGCGCACCACAGTGGCCTTGTCGAAGCCGGCCGGGTTCTAGTCGTGTATGGCTGTAGTGATCAGTGGTGGGGTGATCACTACAGGGACCGGCGGTACCGAAGCGCTCATCATCTGCTCCCATGCCGTTCCGTTGAAAAACCAGAAGGTGTTCGTATCCGAGTCAAAGACGAGCAGGCCCGTAGCGGGAGTGGAAATGTTTTCGCGTTCCATGGTGGACATGCGCGGGATCAAAATGCCCCGGATAGCGGACTTTACATCCAGCATGGCGCTGGGATCTGCCGTGCTGCCGTCGGTATTGACGGCTACCTGGGCCTGCAGGCCAGAGGCAGGAAGCAACAGGACAGTAAAAAAAACGGCAAAGGCAATGTTCTGGAACAACGCTCCAAGGCGAATTAAGGACATGAAACAGATTAATTTGAATTTTTAGAAGAGTTAATTCTAATCCCAAAGGTAAGGCGACATTTTTTAATTAGACAGGATAAACCGTGAACTTGTCCGTTGATGTGCCTATGCCGTAGATTCCAATTGGTAAAATTGCGCAGCTCCGCCTACCTTGTGCCTTCAAACATTGCCGGACTGTTTATGGATTTGATACCACTCATTATGCTCTCCGTTGGTGCGTTACAACTGGTTCGCACGTCGCTGGAAACCGCCCGGTTGCTCCCCTGGTGGGATAAGATCTTGTCCAAGGTATGGATTGCATCGGGTGTGTTTTATGCCCTGGTCCAGATTCCGCTATTTCGGTTTATGGGACCGGCTTACGATGAACTGATCCTGCTTTTATTGCTCCTCACGGTCTATTTCCTGCGGGAACATCAGCCGGCGCGACTCTTTGCCGTGGCACTTTTACCTTACGCCGCGGTGCTCGTGGTTGTGTTTCTGGTTCGATCCCTTTTGCCGGGTTTGTATGATTCCTTGTCCGGTTTCTTTAATACGCTCGGGCCCTTTTCGATACTTTGGCTCTTCGGGTTTGGCATTTACGCCACGGTCCAAAATAACAAAGAACGCAAAAGGCGCCTAAAAGAAATGGAGGAGCAGCGCCAGGAAGAGGCTCGCAAAGCCGAACTCGAGCATCTGGTGGAAGAACGCACGACGGAACTGACCCGCCAAAAAGAAGAACTTCAGCTAACCCTGGATGAACTTAAGGCTACCCAGGCACAGCTGGTGCATTCCGAAAAAATGGCTTCCCTTGGAGAACTTACGGCCGGTATCGCCCACGAGATCCAGAACCCGCTGAACTTCGTTAATAATTTTTCCGAACTCAGTGTGGAACTCGCCCAGGAGTTGCAGGAAGAGATTGAAAA
>CAYVDV010000140.1:0-11459 GCA_964450465.1 uncultured Saprospiraceae bacterium | reverse complement strand
AAAAACAGCCCTCCGCCCTTTCTCATTTGAAAGGGCCGGAGGGCCCCCGCCTTCGGTTTACTCTTTCCGGCAATCAGGGAGTTGCCGGGTTTTTCTTGACTGCCGGGCCTTTGCCCGGCTTTATTTTTTTACGGCATTTCGCCGCGTGTCGTTCTCAATTATGAATGCAAATATATGGTAATTTTTCCACTTGCAAGCTTTTTTCTGCCGATTACTCAAAAAAAACGCCGTTCCCTCATTTTTATTTTTCCGAAAGGGCGACAAAATTTTTAGCAAGACGGCAAAATCTCACCCAAACACGTTATGTTTTTTTTATATTTCAAGGGAAAACCTGCGAAATCCTGAAATTTTAGGGGCTTTTAATAATTTTCAGATTTAGGACGGAGCCCTGAAAAAAAAGTCACTTTAGGGTGAAATTTTTTTAGGCAGGCAAGGGAAATTGTTCCCAATCGATGGTTTCCGCACAGGCAAAATGCCCCTTCGGGCAGGAGCGGCGTCCGTGCAAACCACAGGGACGGCAAGCCAGAGGCTCCCGGATTTCGACGATATGGCTGTCCTCGGACAAGGGCGTGAACCCAAAAGCCGGCATGGTGGAGCAAAATACTGCCGCCACGGGCGCATTGACCGCCGAGGCAAAATGCAGGGGCGCGGAGTCATTCACGTAATTCATGGCAGCCTCCCGAAGCAGCGCCGCAGACGCCAGAAAACTCAGGCGGCCTGCCAGATTGCGGATATCCGGATGGGTCGCAGTTGAGGCAATCTGCGCACAGGCCGGTGCATCATCCGGACCGCCCAGCAAAAACACGGTATATTCCGCCGGGATGTGTCCGATCAGTTCAACCCATTTATGGGCGGGAAACTGCTTGGTGTACCAAACGGAGGTCGGGGCAATACATACATAGGGTTTGCCCTCGGTAACCAGCGCCCGGGCAGCCGCCTGATCTTCGGCGCCGGGATACAGCCGGGGTCGTTCAAACGACGCATCGGTCAGATGCCGGATCAGCAGCAAATTGCGGTCGACTTCATGTACCGGCTGCTGCGCCGTTCCAAACAGATGGGGTACGCGGCGACTGAAAAACAACGAAAGGGGATTTTTTGCAAAACCCGCTGTGTGCCGTGCGCCGGAGAGTACCGTTATCAAACCGGAAGCGGCGAAGCGCTGGCAGTTGATCACCCAGTCGTAGCGCTCCCGGCGCAACTGCCGCGTAATCTTCCACAATCCGGCGTACTTCTCCCGCTTTTTATCCCAAACCCAGACCTGCCGGATGTGGGGATGTCCGCTCAGCAGCTTTTCATTACCCCGGCGGAGCAGAAAGTCGATCTGCGCATCGGGATAAAAGCGCCGCAGTTTTTCCACAATCGGGGTGGCCAGCACGACATCGCCGATAAAGGCCGTTTGGATCACAAGCAACTTCATGGCGCAAAGGTCCGTACCCCGGGCAAAATATCCGGTATTAATTTCTGGGGAATTCCAGTTTGGCCGGAATTTCTTCATTATCCTCGATCGCCTCAAAAAACACGTCCAGGAATTGGGTCATTTCCCTGGAAGACTGGCTGGAAAGGTATTTGTTTTTGCACCAGGCGTACAGATCGGATTTGGACTCCAGGACTTTTTGCCGCGCCTGTCGCATCGCCCCGGGGTCGATTCCCTCTGCCATAAGGTAGCGGTCGCGTACCGTGGCAACCCCGCTGGTGGAACTCGGGGAGGAATAGGGCGCTCCCACCAATCCGGAAAAATCGAAGTCGAACGGTACTGTTTTTAATTTTTCACCGGCAGAGGGCTGAAGCAAGAGCACGTTTCTGGCCGCCATGATTTCCCAGTCGGTATTGCCGATCATATACTCGAACAACGCCATCAATGCCGCATGATACTGGTCCAATTGATCCGGCTGGACGCCCCAATTGTGCACAATCGCGCAGTTGAGCCGGGCAGAGATCTCCTCTTCGTGTTCCACCAGCATGGCGAGCATTTTCACGGGCCGCTTTTTTCCGGTATCTTTCAGACCCAGCTGGATCAGGCGGGCCCGGGCACAGCAGCCCGGGTTCAGCTGTTCATACAGCCGGTAGGCAATATATTCCCGGACCAGCAGCTGCTCATCCCCGGATTTGCCCGCACAGGGCAGTGCCAGTTTTATTTCGTTCAGGGTATCCAGTTGATATGCCTGCAGTACGCGTTTGGAAAATTTCAGTTTGACCGGAGGGATCTCACAACGGCGGCGGCGGAATTTACCGCGCGTGCGCACCTCCAGCGGGAAACAATGATTCGCTTCATCCGTTAAACTGGCCGGCAGGTAATTGGCATCTCTGCGCCTGCTTTGGAGTTCCTTCAGATCCAGCTCCAGCAGCAGACTGGTCCCCTCTTCAGGAGTTAGGAATTCCAGGACCGATTGCATAGGCGGGATACTATCCTGGCCGGACAAGGGGCCGGACAAGGGTAGGAGCAATAAAAGGAACAGGACGTTTTTCCGTGTCGTTTTCATAAGATGTTTTCCCCAGAGCAGTTAATGTTTGAAGCAAGCAAAGTTAGCGCAAAGCCTGAAAATTAACACAACGCAGTCGGAATGAAGCACAACTCAAGCCGGTTTCAAAAAAAATCTTCAGTTCATGCAAAAAAACTTTGGCAGATTCAGGACACGTAATATCTTTGCACCCGCTTCTGAAAGTTACTCCTCTGCGGGAATGGCGGAATTGGTAGACGCATACGTTTCAGGGGCGTACGCCCTTACGGGTGTGCGGGTTCGACTCCCGCTTCCCGCACTGTTAAAAGCGATCCTCTCCGGGGTCGCTTTTTTGTTTTTTATGCCAACCGGCCTACCCTCCTTCCTCCATCTGCCAATATTTGGAAATAAAAGTTGACCCTACCCCTTCACCAAGCGCCCCGACACGACCGTCTCCTTATTCCGCAACACCAAAAAATAGATGCCCGGTCCGAGCGGACGCAGGTCGATCCGTCGATCCGCCGGCAGGTTTTCACCGGCCAGTACGCATTGGCCCAGGGTATTCCAGAGTTCAAAGCGCAGCCCTTCCACCCGGAATGGCTCCTCCACCCGGATCGTGACAAAGTCGCTTGCCGGGTTGGGGAGCAGGTGGATATGGTGTTCTGCCAATGGAGCGGGAATAACGCCGCTGACCGGGCAGGCAACTTGCAACGGAACTTTCGAATTGGCGATGGCATACTGGCCTGATTGGCCAAAAATATTCGACCCCCAGGCCCACAAGGTACCATCGTCTTTGATCGCTGCAGAGAATTCCCAACTGGCCGACACTTGTTGCCAAACGGTACCCGGCTCAATCTGGACCGGCGAAATTTTTCGTTGCATCGTGCCATCGCCCAGTTGGCCGTCTGCATTATACCCCCAGGCCCATAGCGAACCGTCCTTTTTTATGGCCAGCGTGCTTTCACCGCCGGCTGCCACTTGTTGCCAATCGGTGGAAGTGCCGATTTGGACCGGTGTTTTTTTCCCGACATTCGTGCTGTCGCCCAATTCTCCATAATGATTGTCGCCCCATGCCCACAGGGTACCGTCCTGCTTTTGGGCCAGCGTATGATACCCTCCGGCAAAGACTGCCTGCCAACTGGAATCATTACCTACCGGGGTTGGGACATGCTTATCAGTAGTTGTTCCAAGCCCCAGTTGCCCAAACGTATTGCGTCCCCACATCCACAAGGTGCCGTTACTTCGCACCGACCCCGTATGTGCATCGCCGCCCTCCACCTGCAGATAGTTTTGACCAATGTATTTCGGAATGTTACTGTTGGCAGTAGTTCCATTTCCCAATTGGCCGTATTCATTGTCCCCCCATGCATACAGGTTACCATTGTTTTTAATGGCCAGGGTATGATCGCTGCCTGCAGTAACCTGTTTCCAATCGCCGGCCATACCAATTTGGCCAGGCGAGTTTTTATCCGAATTGGTTCCATCGCCCAACTGCCCGTTATAATTGTCGCCCCAAGCCCATAACGTACTGTCATTCTTCAACGCAACGGTATGAAAAGCGCCTGCCGCTACCTGGATCCAGTTGGCATCGCTGCCAATTTGGATGGGGTGGTATTTGTCGTCATTTGTTCCATCACCCAATTGTCCGAAGGTATTCAAACCCCATGCCCACAGGGTGCCGTTGTTTTTCAGGGCCACTGTATGGCCGCCGCCGGTTGCCACCTGTTGCCAGTCCTTGTCGGCACCCACTTGATCGGGGCTGGTTAGCCTTGGGATCGTTCCATCACCCAACTGGCCGTTCAAATTGCTGCCCCAGGTCCATAGGCTACCATTTGCACGCAAGGCAACCGAATGATTGTACCCAAGGGCTACCTGCTGCCAATCGGAGGCTGTGCCGACTTGTACCGGAACCTCTGCATCGGTTTTTGTTCCATTGCCCAACTGGCCGAAAAAATTATATCCCCAGGTCCATACCGTACCGTTTTTCTTTAGTGCGACGGTGTGGTGGTATCCGGCCATAACCTGTTGCCAATCGGCATCTGACCCTACTTTCGTCGGCGTTTTTTTTGATGAAATGGACCCAATCCCCAACATCCCGTAAAAATTGTCCCCCCAGGCCCAGAGGGTGCCGTCAGTCTTGATCGCAAGGGTGTAAGCATTTCCCACGGTTACCTGTTGCCAATCGCTGTCCATACCAATTTGTATCGGTACTTTTTGCGCTGTGTTTGTCCCGTCTCCCAATTGGCCGTTCGCATTGCTGCCCCAGGTCCAAAGGGTACCGTCTTTTTTCAAGGCTGCCGTATGCGAACTACCTGCCGCTACCTGCTGCCAGTCGGTAGCGCTACCAATTTGAATCGGGCTGTTTTTGCCGGCATTGGTACCGTCGCCTAACTGGCCGAAGGAGTTGCTGCCCCAGGCCCACAGGGTACCGTCCTCTTTTATCGCCAAAGTGTGATTCCCACCATAGTAACCATTCCCCAAGGCTACCTGTTGCCAGTCGGTAGCGCTGCCAATTTGAACCGGAGTCGGTTTGGCCTCGTTGGTTTCGTCGCCTAATTGGCCGTAGTTATTATCTCCCCAGGCCCACAAAGTACCGTCACTTTTGATTCCCATGGAATAACTGGATCCCGCTACTATCGCAGTCCAGTCGGCATCCAACCCCACCTGCAGCGGGACGTAGGAGAGTTCACCTTGGGTTTCAGTGCCTAATTGCCCGACAACATTAGCGCCCCAAGCCCACAGGGTACCATCTGTCCGTATGGCCAAAGTATGGTTACCAGCGGCGGAAATACTTTGCCAGCATTGGGCAGTCGTTTTAGAAGCAAAAGGCAGCAGGGCTAAAAAAACGGTGAGAATGGCTTTCATTTTAAAACCTTTTAGGAGAAAAAAACACCATGGGCCCGAATGCCTCCAACGAAAGAGCATAAAAAAGATGTGTTCGTCCGCGGATACCGGCATGTTTACAAACACGGCCAATGGCTATCCAAAGGTTTTAAAAACAGCACTAACAAGTCCCCAGACAAGGCTGATATTTATCATTAGCCAAAATGATTTCTATGGAGGATGCGGAGGCATCCTAACAACAAAAACCGGCTTCCCGATCCTCCCAATGGCTGTGACAGCAGGAGAAACCACAACAAAAAAGCCTGCAAAAAGCAGCGCACGCGCCACTCTTTGCAGGCTTTACATTTGCCTGAGGTAAAATGGTCTTACTTACCCGTTCTGGCGTTTTTGGTATCGAGGACTTCTTTGCGCAGGTCTTGGGCCAGGCTTTTCAGGTCTTGCATCGCCTTGCGCACGCGGCTGCCGGCAGCATTGTTGCCGTCAGAAAATTTCTTTACATCGGCTTCGATGTCTGCAACTGTTTGTTTGATGGTCTCAAAGATTTTGCTCATAATAAAATTGGATAAAGTGAGTGATTCAAATCAGCGGTATCAGGCTGCAAAAGTACAATTTTATTGCAATTTGCACGCTCCGGCTACAATTATGCCCTTGAAAAGTAGGGACAAGCCCCTTCCTGCAGCACTACTCAGGCCTCTTTTGGCCCAAACGATGATAACCGTCACCTAAATACATGACGGTGGCTTTTTATTGGCCGCTTCAGAACCTCGTAAATTTCGCCCAGATTTCAGATCTAACCACGCGTTTTTCGTCATGAAAGGCGCGTGTGCATGTTTTATTTTCTGTATCCGACCAATTATTGCACATGGAAAACGGCAATCATGTTTCAGAAGCCCCTGCAGAAACCAACGTAAAAAGAAAGCAACTGCGCCAGCACATCGTGGAGATCGTCAGCGACTCCGGTGAAGGCGCCCAAAAAGCCGGGCAAAGTTTCGGCGCCGTGTGCGCCAAGATGGGCAACGGCGTCTGGACGGTGGAGATCATCCCCGCAGATATTCAGCCACCGCCCCGAACGAAAGAAAGCGCCTCCGGCATCCGGATCCGCATCGGCTCGCAAAAAGTCACCAATGCCGGCGACGAAGCCGACCTGGTGGTTGCGTTCAACGAAATCGCCCCCTACTCCCGGATTGACCAGGATGCCTTCAAGCCCGGTACCATCATCCTGCTGGAAGACTATTGGGCCGGCCACGATTCGGCGGATGTCCGCGAAAACTATGCCCGCGCCCTGGAGGACTTCGACAAGCGCGGCTTTATCGTCCGTGAAATCCCCATGGAAAAAGAATGCCTCAAACTGGTACCCGATGCCAAAAGAGGCAAAAACATGTGGGTGCTGGGCATGCTCTGCTATATTTATAACCGCGACCTGAACATCGCAGCAGCCCAGGTGGAGCACTCCTTCCGCAAAAAATCGCGTGCTGTCATCGATCTCAACCTCAAGTTGCTGCACGCCGGCTACGCCTGGTCCGTGGAAAACCTCGACCTCCGCTATGACATTCCGGCCATGGAAACCCAACAGGAACTGGTCGTGATGAACGGCAACGAAGCCCTGGGCTTCGGCGTACTGGCCGCCGGCATCGAGGTCTGTTCGATGTATCCGATCACCCCGGCTACTTCCGCCTCGCACCACCTCGCCGAAACGTTTGAACAGGCCGGCGGTCTGGTGCACCAGGCAGAGGACGAAATTGCGGCCATCGGCTTTGCCATCGGCTCTTCATACGCCGGCAAAACTGCGGTGACCATCACTTCCGGCCCCGGTATCGCCCTGAAAACGGAATTTATCGGATTGGCCGTCATGGCCGAAGTGCCCCTCGTAATTATCGACGTACAACGCGGCGGCCCTTCCACCGGCCTTCCGACCAAGGTGGAACAAGGCGACCTGCTGGCATTGCTTTACGGGCAACCGGGAGATACGCCCAAGATCGTCATCGCGCCATCCACCATCGAGGAGTGCTTCCAGTTCGTCATCCTCGCCCGTCAAATCGCCGAAGCGTTCCGGGTCCCGGTCGTACTGCTCACCGACGCCAACCTAGCCACCGGGGTGCAGCCGTTCCCGAGACCGCAACTCAAGGCAGAATGGCTGGCGGCGCCTATCGATCAAAGTCCCTGGCAGGAAGGCACGCGGCCGTACTCCTGGGATGAACAAACCGGACTCAGCAAACGCTCCATTCCGGGCCAGGAAGGCGGTATGTTCACCCTTACCGGTCTGGCACATACTGAAGAAGGCAAAGTGTCCTACAGCCCGGCGCAAAACCAGCGCGGCGTGGCCATGCGGAGCCGCAAGATGGCCGCCTTCGGCAAAACGCTCAAGCCGCCCGCCGTACACGGTGGCGAAACCGGCGACCTGCTGATCATCGGCTGGGGCTCCACCCGGGGCGCCATCGAAGAAGCCGTGGACCTGGCACGCGAAGAAGGCGCAGAAGTATCCTCCCTGCACCTGCGGTTCCTGAGCCCGATCGAACCCGGCCTGAAAGATATTTTCACCCGTTTTAAAAAGGTGATGACCGTGGAGATCAACTATAGCGACGATCCCACCGATCCCATTATTACGGAGGAAAACCGCCGCTATTCCCAGCTGGCGTGGTTGCTTCGCGCTCAAACCCTGGTCGATGTGGATTGCTACTCCAATGTACACGGCCAGCCCCTGCGCCCGGGCAAGATTTACGATATGATCAAATCAAGACTTCACTTCTAAAACGATACTGCCATGTTCGGACTGAATCTCGATGCCTGTATCATCGACATTCCTGAAAAATACTACACTGTTCACGATTATGAAAAAGGTGTAGCCCGCTGGTGCCCGGGTTGTGGTGACCACGCTGTGCTCTCTGCGGTACAACGCTTGTGCAAGGAAGAACAACTGCCCCCGGAAAAAACGGTCTTCGTGTCCGGGATCGGTTGCTCCAGCCGCTTTCCGCACTATATGAATACGTATGGGTTCCACGGCCTCCACGGCCGCGCGTTCCCGGTAGCCTGCGGGGTCAAGTTCCGCCGCCCCGACCTGCATGTGTTCGTGGTAACCGGCGACGGCGACTGCTGTTCCATTGGCGCCGGACACTGGATCCACGCCATCCGGTACAATATGAATATCACGGTTCTGCTTTTCGACAACCAGATCTACGGGATGACGAAAAAGCAAACCTCCCCGACCTCGCCGATGGGTACCATATCCAACACCCACCCGCACGGTTCGGTGTTGCCGCCCATCAACCCGCTGCAAACCACGCTCGGGGTATCCAACGTGTCCTTTGTGGCTCAAACAGCCGACTGGATCCCGACCCACTTGTACGCCACACTCCGCAAGGCATACGAACACCAGGGGTTCAGCTTTGTCAAGATCCTGATGCGCTGCCCGAAATTCATGCCTGACTCGGTGGACAAAAAGGTGTCCGACAAGGACCACGTCAGCTTCCTGACCCACGAAAACGGCATCCAGGTAGATGACGGCACGGCAAGAATATTCCCGAACAAAACGGCGCATGATCCGGCCAATATGGATCATGCACGGGAACTTGCCGCTTCGACCGACATGGCCTATCTGGGTCTGTACTTCCAGGACAAAACTGCGCTGCGTTACGATCTGTACGGCGCGCACAACCTGAATTTCACGCCGGAACAAAAGATCCAGGCCATCAACCAGGAACTCGAACGGTTTGTCGTGTAATGCTGCGTCTTAACTGTCTTATTGTAAAACGTTTAAACCACCGCTTCCCATGAGTGGTCATCAATCTGAACATAACTGGTTGGACGAGCTTTTTCGCGACGGCGGCGCAGGGCTCTTTCCGGCAACACCGGTCGCCGAACCGGTCGCCGGCCCCCAGGAACCTGCCGGACCTGTAAAGTTTGCCTTGCCGGTACTCCAGCCCGAAGCGCCGGCGCCGGAAGCCCAGCTAAAGTCGTACTGGCGGACGCTGCGCAATTTCTTTCGCACCGG
Organism: uncultured Saprospiraceae bacterium; assembly: GCA_964450465.1. GTDB lineage: Bacteria > Bacteroidota > Bacteroidia > Chitinophagales > Saprospiraceae > M3007. The sequence goes on along the minus strand of CAYVDV010000140.1, from coordinate 2,189 downwards.
CAAGGGCGGAGGGCTTCCAAGCAAGGACGGGCTGCCCAGTTGCTACCCGGCTTTACTCGCACCCTTTTTATATGCCCGCGATACCGGTCTCTATCCCTGCTGGATAGCCGATGCGCCGGAAGGTGATACGGCGACCTTGCTCCCGCTGAATACGCTGCTGGAAATGGTCCTTTCCGGAACCGGCTCCCTGGAAGCAGGCGGTAAGATATTGCAGGATAACCAGGCCAGGCTGGGCAAGCTCATCCGGAAAAAACTGGGCAAGAGCGGCGAACCGGTAAGCGCCAGACCCGTGCTGGAGGCCGCCGTGGATGAACTCGTGCAGCGGCTGGGGCTCAAAGGGAAAGAAGGTGAAGCTTTTGAAGCCGCTGCCGGCGCATTTAAATCCGCTTTGCCGGGCGGGGGGCAACTTCTTCCATTTTCTGCGGACGCCCCCTTCTTCCTGCTGGCCAACCTGATTCAGTTGCACGACCGCCAACAGCGCGCTAAAATCAAAAAAACCATTGCCCCGCTGGCAGCCAATGTCCGCGCCTTGCTCGATGTGGAGCGCGCCAAAGACCCGTCCACCAAAACCGCGGCTTCGCTGGAAGCCACGATGGACTTTGCCGGCGCTTTCCTGAAGTTCGAAGAACTGGCGTCCGTACTCCCGAGCGGCGGCTCGGCCGCCATGCCGGAAGAACGCCTCCACCGGCTTGAACAGGTGCTGGAAACGCTGGAAAATGCGGAAAATACCCTGTTCAACCCTTCTGCATTCCTCGTAATCGGCGAAAAACTGATCGAAGCATCCGGTTTCAACTTCCGGGAATATTTCCCCGGCGCTGCCGTGGAAATCGGCCCCGACATCGAGGTGTTCCGCCTGATCACCAAGCGCTTCGATCAGAAGATCCGCGAATTTGCGGCTGTTTTTGCCGCCATCCGGATCGCCGGACTGGAACTGGACAACCGGTATCGCCACGAAGTACACGGCGACTTTTTTGCGCATTTCACCTGGACCTCCTTCTCCACCGACGAACTGGCGGCCTGCCCGCCCTTTGTGGTTTTATTGCGGGGCAGCGAACTGGTTCAGATCAACCTGAACGATTTTTCCGGACTGCTGGCCTCCAACAGGCCGGTGAAATGCCTGGCGCTCAAATACGACGCCCTCGGCCATTTGGTGCAAATGCAGCAGGATGGCGATACAGCCGACCTGGTATTCCGCCAGGAACCCGGCGCCCTGGCGGTTTCACACCGCGACGCCTTCGTTCTGCAAACTACGGCGGCCGACTCGGGCGGCTTGTTCAACGGCCTGCAGGAGGGCCTGGCAAGCCCCACGCCAGCTTTCTTTTATATCCTGGCGCCCAACCGGCAACAAAAACTGCCGGCCGATGGGTTGCTGTGGGCCAGCGGCGCACTCGGCGGCCGCGAGTTCCCGTCTTTTGTGTTCGACAGCCGCAAGGGCCCGAAATGGGGCAGCCGGTTTGACATCGGCGGCAATCCGCAAGCGGACGCCGACTGGTCGGAAGAAACCCTGTTGTACAGTACCGAACAACAGGCCGAGATCCGGCAGGCCGTTCCGTTTACTTTTGCGGACTTTGCCGCCCAGGATCCCGATTTCGAAGCCTATTTCCACCTGATACCTGCTTCCTGCTGGTCGGAAGACCTGATCCCCGTACCGGAATTCCTGGCTCTGCCGGAGGCCGACAGCTATTCAAAGGTGCCTTACATCTGGATGGTCGACGACCAGAACAGACTGCACAAAGCAGCCGTAGCGCTCCCCCTCATCCAAACCTGCCGGGAGCGCCTGGACTTTTGGCATTTCTTGCAGGAAAACGCCGGGGTGCACAGCTTCCACGTCGAGCAGGCAACCGACCATTTGCGGCAGCAGCTGGAATCGGAAATGGCGAAAAAACTCGCCGATATGGAACAGGCGCACGCGCAGGCAATCGAAACGGCCCGGGAGGAAAGCTCGCGAACTGCCATGGAACAGCTGGCCGACTACCTGCTTGGCCTCGATGTACAGGGACTTGCGCCCGCAGGCCCGGTAGCGACCACTCCGGCGGCCAAGCCCGCAAGCTCTACGGCTCCCGTGGAAACCAAGGCAGCCCCGGCAGTGGAAAGCGCGGCTCCGGCCAAAGCGCCCGAACCGGAACCCCTGCTCAGCAATGAGGCCTGGGTAGAAACGCCGCTTTGCACTTCCTGCAACGAATGCATCA
>CAYVDV010000139.1:0-11606 GCA_964450465.1 uncultured Saprospiraceae bacterium | reverse complement strand
TTAGCCCCAGCAAGGCGTTTCTGCTCTACGACAAACCGGATTGTTTCGATGTTACCGTCCGGGAAGCTGCCCGTGCTTTTGCCGGCGGTTACTGGGATGATGCCGCTGCCCTGTACCGCGCCGCTAAAAACTGCACGGACGCCGACCAGAACGACCGCGCGCTGGCCAACAAGCGCATCGAAGATTGCCGGGTGGCCTCCCAAAATGAATTGCGCCGGCAGGAACAGGAAGCGGTGCGCCAGGGCCGCCATGCCCTGGCCGCTAACCGGGCCAATGACGCCCGACAGCTGCTGCGGGAGTCGGACCGCTCGCTCGCCTACCGTCTGGCTGATTTTGCCAATGAATATATTGCCCCGGAAGATAATGATGCCTGCCGGCAAACCATGTTCGAGGCGCTGTACTACGCCCCGCCGCGCTATGCCCCCATGGCGGAAGATCGCGCCCTGATCCCTTTTTGCTACGAGTTGGGCGATAACCTGGACAATGGCCTGCAGGTTCGTTTCCTCGGGCGAAACGGCACTTCCAGGATTTGTGCCTTCGCCCCCTCCCGGCATTTGCTGTTTCAATGGGATGCCACCACATTCGAACCTTTGGCGCCCGTACCGCTGGAAGATACCACGCTGACCTTTTTTGATGTTGTGCCGGACGGGCGCACCCTGCTCTTTGTTTCCAGGGATGCCTACCTGTTTTGGCGAAGCCCCCGGGAAATATTCCGCCTGCCGGCCAAACAGGTGTCCCACTATTGTTTTAGTCCGGACGGCAGCACGTTCTATTATATGGATGCTGCTGAAAGGCAAATTTATGACCTCAATCTCCGGGATGCTTTTGCCACCCGGAAAGGATTCAGTCAGCGGGCTGCCCCTCTGCCAACGGGCATACCGGTCGACTATGATATGTTGCAGATTTCCGCCGGAAACCGGCAGATCTGGGTCGGTTATCCCGAACGAATCGTTTCATACGTGCGCAGCAATGGACAATGGCATCAGGAGCAGGAATATGCTCTGCCGGATGTTCCCGCCAGCGGGTACCTCTGGCTCGATCCGCTCGCGCAAACGGCCGTTTTGGTGCAGGATACGGCTGCAATCGCTTTCCACATCGCCGGACAAGGCGACAGCATCGCAAAGGAGGAAATTCGTCTGGCGGGCAAAGTTATGGCAGTCAGTCCGGGCAGCCGCTATTTTGCCACGTATCAGATTGACCTGTTCCAGGATAAAGGCAAGGTCTCGATCTTCAGCATAGCGGATGGCTCCCTGCAATTCCGCGCGATGGTACCCGCCGGTCAGCAACATTTGCAACTGAATGCAGGGGTCTTTTCTCCGGACAATCGCTTGTTTGCCACCGTTACAAATGGCGGAAAACTGCATATTTGGGAATTGACAGGTGGCATAAACCAGCGAATTACCACACTGGGCGAATATCCATTCATCGCCCAGAGCATCGATGGTGCCAATCTTTTTGTCTGGCGCAATGACTCTATCCTTCTGGTATCGGAAAACGATCCGAACCGGATCCGGCAGGCTACCGCAGCGCCGGAGGGTGTACTGCCTTTTTTGCTGGCTGAAAAAAACTGGGTGGCCTACCGGCTCAACGCGGATTCTGTTGTACTGACCGACCGCCTTGGCCGCCGGCGCCATATCGTATCCTCTCCTCCCGGCGATATTTCGGAGATCGTAGGGGGCTTCAGTTCCGACGAGCAACACTTTGCCTGTTTGTGGGGAGGCGACTCCGTTGCCATATACGACTTGAACGACGGCCACCGGATTGCAGCAAGAGGTTTTGGCGGCGCCATAAACCAAATTCAGTATGTCCCGCAAACCGGGGAGGTACTGGTGGTGCATTGGGTTGATTCGGACAATCAGGTCAGCGACCAGACCGTCGTTAAACTATGGGATCCCGTTGCCGGCCCCGATGTCCGGTCGCGTACCGTCCGGCTGCAGGACTACAGCACCCTGAAAGTCGCTTTGTCCGAACGGCAGGGTTATATTGCATTTACCAACGGTATCGACATCCGGGTATTCCGGCAAAATGACCTGCTCAACGAGGTGGTGCGCATCAGCCAGAATAACAACCAGATCATCAACGCGCTGGCCTTTCACCCGGCCGGGAACATGCTGGCTGCCGGTTATGCCGACGGCTCCGTGGTATTTTGGGATATCGCTACCGGCCAGGTTCGTTTTTCCTGGGCGAGGCCACAGGTGGAAGGGGTGGACCTGAGTTCTATTGCGCGTATGCGGTTCATCGACGGCGGGCGCCGTTTGCAGATCCTGTTTTGGGAAAATGTGCTGTTGACCCGCGATCTGGAGGTATCTTTGATCCGGACCGGTGTGCAAACCGATTTCCGGAAACTTGTATCCTTCCAGCCTGGCCAGATCCGGGAATATAACCTGGAACAGGCACTCGATTATCCGAACAATTTTACCCGCCTGGCCGCCTCCGGTGATCTGCCGCTGATCCGCTCCTTTTTTGATTATTTCCGGGAAACAGCGCTGAACAGCAACAATATCCAGCGTGTGGCCAATTCCTGCAAACGCGCATCCATTCTGTATGGGCAACTCGATGATGCCGCTCGCAATGTGCTCCGCCCCATCCTGCTGGAAATGTTCGAGGACTACCACTGGAAACTGCTCCTGCGCAATCAGATCGATGAAGCCCGGAAAGTAGTGGACGATATGCAACGCGATTTCGGGAATTCTGCCGCGACGATACTGGCATCTGCCCACACTGCGCTGCTGCGCGACAATCAGCGGGAGGCTGCGCGGCAGTATGCTGAATGGGCCCTGCTCAGTGCGGATATCGCCTGGAACAACGGTTTTATCAACCGGCTTTCCCTGGACAGCCTGCAAAATAAAATAACGCAACTGCTGGCCTATGATCTGATCCTTCCCGATCAATTGAATTGCATCTGCGGGCTATTTGGCGGTTTCCCTTCTTTTGAACAACTCTGTGCCGATTTTTCGGAAGACTCCGCTACGCCCTTGCTTGATGCTGAAACCCGGCTGCGTTGGCGCATCTTGAAACAATTAAACTCCTCCCAAACCCTGAAAAATAACAGGCAGCGCGTTGAAAACCTGGAATCTGCCCTGGAAGACACCAGGGGCTTGAGAAATCAGAATCCGGCCGTTTATCAGCAGACCCTGGAAAATGTGGTCCTGGCGCTGCAGCAGGCCTATGCCAACCTGGGGAACTTTGAACAAAAAAGCCATCTCGCTCCGGGATATTACCTCCAGGCGATCCGACTGCTCAATACCTACGGTGCTTTTCATGCGCCGGGACGCGAGCAGGCCCGCCTGTTCAATCTGAGTAATAATTACCTTCAGCTCAGCGGGATCTACCTGGATCAGGATAGCCTGGCAGCTGCTGAAAACGCCAGCCGGCAAGGGCTGTCCGAGGCCAATCGATTGCTGCGGATTGTGCCGGATTCCGCCGTACAACAACGATACCGCGACGATCTGAACGGGCCTCTGCAGGTGATGCTCGGCAGGATTTATCTGCTCCGGGGCGATGCAAATGCAGCAAAACAAGCCTTTGAACAGGCACAAAACGACCGGACAGAGGGCATTCACCGCTTGTATTTCGGCCACGCCGCCCTGCTTGCCGGCAAATTGGATGAGGCATCCCTTGAATACCGCAATATTTTTGACGAAGCCACCCTGGGTGAATGTCTGTTTGACATAGAGCAAATGGCCGCGCATCTGCCCGCCCAAAAAATGCGTTTGACGAAGTATTTATACCAGTTGCGAAACGATCGCCTGCAAAACCGCCAACAGATGGTGCCTGAGGCGGCAGACTTTTACTGGGCGTATGACAAGGCACTCCGGCTGGGAGTTCAGGGGCAATGGGATTCAGCCCGGGCGTACAGTGACTCGGCATCCGTCAGCGCCCGGCGGGTAATAAAGCAGTCGGGCAGCCTGGAAACCTGGGTGAACAATTGGCTCGATGCACAACTCAGCGAATCGTATTACCTGCTTTTGTGCCCCCCAGCCGGTGAAGACAACCTTTCGAAATGCATCGCTCTCTCCATGGAGGCGGAAGCGTATTTTGATACCACCCGTTTGCAAACCTATTATGCAGGCAGAAATTTGTTCAAGACCAATCTGGCACATGCCTACTGGCTTCGCAACCGGGATAACGACCGCGAAAAAGCCATTGAGAAGTATGAAGCCTTTCTGGCAAATACCCTGGAGCCTTATGATCCCTGGGAACTCCTGCTCAAAGATTTTCGTGATCTGATCCACGCCGGGGTTTCCTGGCCCGGCTTGCAGGAGCTTATCCGCCAGATCAGGCCCGCAAAAGCGAAAATGACGCCCGGGGATTGGGAAGCCCTGGGGTTGCCGGCGGAAAGTGAACGGTAGGGGACCCTACTGCGTACCGATAGCCAACGCCACCTTCATCCCCTCTTCGATGGCCCGCTGGGCGTCCAGCTCAGCGGCGAGTTTGGCGCCGCCGATGAGGTGTACGCGAACTCCGGCCAGTTCGAGGGGGGCTTTCAGGGCCCCGAGGGGTTCCTGGCCGGCGCAAACGATGATATTGTCCACGTCAAGCACTTGTTTTTCTCCTTTTACGGTAAGGTGCAGCCCGGCATCGTCGATGCGGTCATATTGGACGCTGTTCCACATTTGCACGCCGCGGTTTTTCAGGGTCAGCCGGTGGGCCCAACCGGTCGTTTTGCCCAGGCGTTCGCCCATCTTGCCTTTGGAACGTTGCAAGAGCCATACCTGCCGCGGCGACGGATGGATAAAAGGCTGGGTAAGGCCGCCCCGGTGTTGGTACATCAGGTCGATGCCCCATTCCTGTACGTATTTTTTAAAGGGCCAGCGCGGGTCGTCGGCATCCGGGTCGAAACCTTGGCCGGGCGCATAAGCCACCCACCCCTTATTCGCGGGTTCGGTCAGGAACATCGCCACATCGAAACCGATCCCTCCGGCGCCGATAATGGCTATTTTTTCACCTGCAGGCTTGCCGTGCCGCAAGACATCGATGTAGGACAATACCTTCGGATGATCGATCCCGTCGATGTCCGGTGTCCGTGGCAACACGCCGGTGGCCAGCACGACCTCCCGGAATCCGCCAGCCAGTATGGTTTCGGCAGTTGCCGCTGTATTGAGGTGGAGATGAACGCCTCTTTTTTCGATCATTTTACCGAAATAGCGCAGCGTTTCCGAAAATTCCTCCTTGCCGGGTATGCGTTTTGCCATGTTAAACTGTCCGCCGATTTCTCCGGAAGCCTCAAACAGGTGCACCTCTAGTCCCAGGGCCGCCAGTTCGGTGGCACAGGACAGGCCCGCCGGGCCGGCGCCGATGACAGCAAGGCCCCTCCCCGCCCCCCCAAAGGTGGGGAGAGGGGTTTCAGGGGGAGTCTGTGATGAGGGGAGCCCGAGCACCCAACTCCCCCCCTTTTGGGGGGTAGGGTGGGCTGGCTCGGGGGCCACTGCCCTCGGATTCACCAGGCAGGAGGCTGTTTTATGGTCAAAAATTCGATCCAGGCAGGCCTGGTTGCAGGCAATGCAGGTGTTGATCTCGTCGGCCCTGCCCTCGCGGGCTTTGCGGGGGAATTCGGGATCGGCCAGCAGGGGCCTGGCCATGCTGACCATGTCGGCGTCGCCGGCAGCCAATATCGCCTCCGCTTTTTCCGGCGTGTTGATGCGGTTGGTGGTAATGAGGGGGATGTCGATCTGCTCCTGCAGGAAACGGGATTTGAGGCGATGGGTCACCCAGGTGTACGCCCCCCGGGGTACCAGGGTGGCGATAGTCGGGATGCGGGCTTCGTGCCAGCCGATACCGGTGTTGATCAACGTGGCGCCGGCCTGGCTTATCGCCCTGGAAAGGGCGACGACCTCTTCCCAGGAGCTGCCGTCTTCCACCAGATCGAGCATGGAAATCCGGAAGATAACGATGAAGTCGGGACCGGTTTTTTCGCGCACGGCTTGCATGATCTCCAGGGGAAACCGGATACGGTTTTCGAAAGAGCCGCCCCAGTCATCGTTGCGTTTATTGGTGCGGGGGGCGATGAATTGATTGATCAGGTAGCCTTCGCTGCCCATGATCTCAACGCCATCGTACCCGGCTTCGCGGGCAAGCGCTGCGCTGCGGGCGAAATCCTGAATCGTACTCCGGATCAGGCGCGGACTCATTTCCCAGGGCCGGAAGGGTGAAATATGTGCCCGTACCGGGCTGGGCGCTACCAACATGGGGTGCATGCCATAGCGTCCGGCATGGAGGATCTGCAGGCAGATCTTTCCACCCTCCTCATGCACTGCCGAGGCGACGAGCCGGTGCTTTTGCATTTCAGCCTGCGTGCTGAGTTTGGCGCCAAAGGGCGCCAGCCAGCCTTGCCGGTTGGGAGAGATGCCACCGGTTACGATCAGCCCGGCCCCGCCGCGGGCACGTTCGGCGAAATAGGCGGCCATGCGTTTCAGCCCCCCTTTGTCCTCCTCCAGACCGGTGTGCATGGAGCCCATAAGGATGCGGTTGGAGAGGGTGGTGAAGCCCAGGTCGAGCGGAGCGAAGAGGTGCGGGTAGAGCGGATGTTGTGCCATAGCGGATTTTGGTGCAGGGGTACACGGGGGTAAATATCGCACATGCCGGCCGTTCAGGCGCGTATTATTTTATCGTTTTTTACCATAAACAAATCGCCCCTGCCGGTGTATGAACCGGCAGGGGCGATTTATCTTAGTTGTCAGGAGAAGTTATCAGAAGCCAAAATCCGTGCGCGCCAAAATGGTATTGGCGATACAGCGGCCGGACTGCAGGCCTTCTTCGCAGGCCCGGCGAAAGTGGACACCGCCGATTACCCGGCTGAACATGGCATCTTCACCCGCCTGCGACAGGGAGGAGAAGCTGCGTTCGGGCAATACAAAGGGACCACCGTCCGGCGTATATAGCGGGCTGCCGAGGTGTGTCCGGTCAACAAAGCCGATGTCTCCAAAAACGCTGATGAGCACCGTGGAACCGGCGCCGCCCATGATGGAAGAGCCGGAACTATAATCCGGATAGGGCGGGGTATTGAGCATCGGCGTCCAGGTGGGGTCGATGTTTTCGCGGATATAGGTGACCGGGCGGAGCAGGAAATACTTGTATTTCACAAACCAGCATGCACTAAAGCCGTCGGCGGCGGCGAGGCCGGTCAGGCAATACGTCTTGGCGCTCTTGGCCAGATCGCTTTTGTCCTGTTCGAGGAGCTGACGGGCAATATTTATCCAGTGGCCGGCCGGGCTGCTGGTGCGGCCTACGCCGTTCTCCCAGTGGTAGGCGATAGCTTTGTTTGCAGGCGTACGTTCGACATCGTACACTTCTTTGGCATCGCGGTAAAAGTCGCTGCCCGGGGCTTCCGAATACGGGTACGGCGGATCGGGTTCGCAGGCCTGTGCGTTATCGATTACAAAAGTCCGCACGGTGCTCCACAAGGGTTCAACGGGAGTTTGGCCCAGTGTGTTGGGGTCCCAGTACCAGGGGTGGGTGGCGTCGCGGTTTGGAATGACAGGGACAATATTGCGGATCAGGTCGCGGCCGTCTTTGCGGATTCGCTCGTTAATCCGCAGCCCGATACGGGTGCCCAGGTCTCTGGAGTCCTGGCGAACCTGCTCTTCGATGCCTTTTTTCATCATTTCGTCCTCTTGAAGGGCGGCTAAAACATCGACCTGGCTGCGTTGGGCGTTGTTGATATTTTCAACCAGTTGTGGGAACACCGTTTTCATGGCAGAACAGAGGACGATACCCCAATCGTATTCTTTGGTATTGTCAAACTGGGCTGCCGCGGGATAATCATTGATTTGGCCGGCCAGGCTTTTGCCGTTTTCGAGGCCATGACAAACAGACTCCCATGCGGTGAGGCCAAGGTATCCGAAAACACGACTTGCCTGCGGGCCGTAGAGGTAGTTTTCCTTGATCATGTCGCTGGCCAGTTCCACCCATTCATGGACGAGCCGGCCTTCGTATGCTGTGGCTTTATGCGTAAGGGACCGCACAAAGAGCGTGTCGGATGTTTTTTCACAACCAAACGGTACAGCCAGGAAGGCTGCGAGGATAACTAGCGTGTAAATTCTTTTCATCGTCTGTTAGCAGTTGATGGTCAGTAATAAACAAATTCCGTGCCTCTCCGTACAGGCAACGGGTGATTGGTGAAAAATCGGATGAAACAGACTTTTTTGTTAGAAGAACATAGCCGGCACGGACAGGAGGAGAGGTAAGAGGGAAACCGCCAGGCCCGGGTAGTTATGTCCAATGGATTTTTGTCGTTTATCAGACAAGTGGATTAAACGGCACAAAATTAGTAAAAGATTCAATTATAATGTGAATTCTCAAAAACTCCGGTCGCCATAATTTGGTACGGAAATTGCCGCTGTAATTCCTGAGTAATACATGCATATGATTAATCCAGCTATGAGATCCCTGAGTGTTTTGATCGCCGACGGTCATCCAATCTTCATCGAAGGTTTGCGCAATGTGTTGGCAATTGCCTCCGGCCGCTTCCATTTTCTGCTGAAAGGTGTGGTGCAAGGTACCACAGGCCTGGGGGAAATGCTCAACCGAGCTCCGGTGGATCTGCTTTTGATGGACATGAACCTGTCGGACGGCGAGGGGTTAAGGCTTCTGCCGGAAATAAAGAAGGCTTACCCGCGTTTGCGCGTGATCCTGTTTACACAAAGTGATGATGCACGCCTGGTCAAGGCGGCTTTTCGTGCCGGCGGCGACGGCCTGCTGCTTAAATCGACCTCCCGGGACGAACTTTTTCGCGCCATCGACGATATCATGGCCGGTAAAACCTTTTTGGGAAAGGGTGTGACCCTGACCGATTCGGTTCCTTCCATAGGTTCCGATTCGGCGTTGCCGGAAGCCCGCTTTGCCCGGAAGTTCGGTCTCACGCGCCGCGAGATCGAAGTAATGCGTTATATCGGTCAGGTGCTGAGCAACAAGGCCATTGCCGAAAAACTGTACATCAGCGATCAGACCGTAAGCGTTCACCGCAAAAATATCATGCGTAAACTGGGTGTGAACAATACCGCCAGCCTGATCAAAATCGCCTTTGAAAACAACCTGGTTTAACCTGAAATGGCCCGAAAATATCCTGAAAAGCCACCGCTTGCCACAATCAAAACGAATCCAACAGATTTTCCTGGAAAAATTACCGCTACATAGGTACGTTTTTTCTAATTTGAGGCATTGTTTTTGCAGTGTACTCTTTTTGTCTGCTGACTCCTCCTGATGTGGAGTGGAAATGGCGAAATAGTCGTTTCTTTGCAGGTCTGTTTTTCGGCCGTTCCGGCACATCTGATCCGTAATCCATTAATGTTAGTCACCATATTTATTCATTTAAACTACTTCAACTTAATCTCATGGCAAAAGCGAATTTTACATTTGCTGCTAAATTGTGGAGCCTGCTGCTGGCGGTGATAATAATCCTATCAACCGATACCGCTGCCTCGGCCCAATGTACCCTGGTCTGCAACAACCTGGTACAAATCTCCCTCGACGAAGACTGCACCGTCGCACTCGACCCCGACATGATCCTGGAGGGGGGCGGTTGCCCCAACGGAAACCTGGTCGTTGAAATGAAAATCAACGGCGCCTGGGTGCCGGCCGTCGTAAACAGTTCCCACATCAACCAAACGATTCAGGTACGGGTGCGCGACCTGAATACCGGCAACACTTGCTGGGGGTATGTCCTTGTGGAAGATAAGTTGGCTCCCGAGCTGACCTGCTCCAATGTATTCCTTTCCTGTGCTGTCACAACCTATACACCGGATTATATAGCCAATGTGCTGAATATCAGCGAGGCTTATCCCGATGTGAATGAAAACTGCGGCAACTACACCACGACCTATGTGGATACCTGGACCGACCTGCCCTGCGGTGGTACGATTAACGGTTTGCAGGATATCAGCGCCTACGTTCGCCGTGTATGGACAGCCGTTGACCAAAGCGGTAACCAGTCCAGCTGCACCCAGTATATCTACTTTGAACGCCGCCATGTTGGCGATGTTACGTTCCCTGCAGATATCACGGTTTCCTGCGAAAACCCGACAACGACTCCTGCGGTTACGGGCGCACCGTATATCCAGGAATTCGGCATCAACTTCCCGCTATACCCGCAAAGTACGTTCTGCGAAATGAACGTCGTTTATTCCGATCAGGTTCTGCCGGTTTGCGATGGAACGCACAAAATACTCCGGACCTGGACAGTGTACGACTGGTGTTTGCCCACTACGCCTAACCCGCCGAGTACCAACCCGATGTATTATATTCAGGTGATCAAGGTGCTGGATGATCAGGGCCCGGTTGTGGATTGCCCAAGCGACATGACGATCGGAACCAACCCGTTTGACTGCGAACGCGATTTCGACCTGCCCGATGTGATCATTGAAGACGCTTGCTCGCGCATCGCTTCGATCCAGGCTGTTTACTCCGTAAATGGCATCGGCCAAAGCGTAACCGGAACCCTGACGACTTTCCCGGGCAACAACCTATGGGCGCCCGACACCCTGGGTGTTCTGGGAATTGCGAACAACCTGCCGCTGGGCGTTACGGTCATGACCTATATCGTTACCGACGACTGTGGCAACAGCACGACTTGCACGTTCAAAATTACGGTGGAAGACGACACACCCCCGGCTGCCGTTTGCGATGAGTTTACGCAGGTATCCCTGGGCTCCACCGGCATGATCTTCGTTAACGCCTCCACCTTTGACGACGGTTCTTACGACAACTGTTCCCCGGTCACCTTTAAGGCGCGCCGTATGGATCCCAACGGTTGCCAGCCGAATAACCGGTTCTACGATCAGGTGAAGTTCTGCTGCGAAGACATCAACGACACGATCACGGTCATTTTCCGCGTATATGATGTGCCGGTACCGGCCGGTGAAGTATCGGAAACCTTCCAGGAAGAGCACGCCAACGACTGCATGGTGCAGGTGTTTGTCGACGACAAACTCAAGCCCGTATGCCAGTCGCCCGCGAATGTAACGGTGTCTTGCGAAAACTTCGACCCGAGCCTCTGGGCTTATGGCTTCGCCACCGCCACCGATAACTGCTGCATCGACACCATCACGGTGACCAACAACTATTCCCTGTTTGACACGGTGTGCAGCAAGGGTACCATTACCCGCACCTTCCGCGCATTCGACTGCGGCGGTCTCAGCAGCCAGTGCACGCAGCGCGTTTTTGTGAATTACGAACAGGATTACTTCGTGAAGTTCCCGAACGACGTGATCGTCACGGTTTGCGACGGTACCGGCATTTACGGGGAACCGACGTTCTACGGAGAAGACTGTGAATTGCTGGGAGTATCGCATCAGGATGTGGTGTACACCGTGGTGCCGGATGCCTGCTACAAGATCGAGCGCACCTGGACCATCATCAACTGGTGCACCTATAACCCGAATGCCGGCTGCATGGAAGTGCCTAACCCCAACCCGAATGCTACGACCAACCACCCGTCGAACCTGCCCGGCCCGACCGTGTCGCCTCTCAACACCCCGGCGCCCTGGGCCCCGACGGTAGTCGCTATCAATCCGGGTGAAACGCCAACCAACTACTCGAAGTTCTGGAGCGCCAACGTAAACTGCTACAAGTACAAGCAGATCATCAAGGTGATCGATACGCAGGCTCCG
>CAYVDV010000138.1:0-11700 GCA_964450465.1 uncultured Saprospiraceae bacterium | reverse complement strand
GGGTCGGGAGGCGGGGCGGCCGGCGTATCTGCGGGCTGCCCCGCCATCAGCGTGGAGGGCAGCATACCCAAAAACCAACCTGCCACGGCCACAGCCATGGTGGCTCTAACCCAGGCCGGCCGCGACAGGTTGACAATTTTTTCCCGCAGCACCCTGGCCTGAAAGGTTCCGATCAACCATCCTTCCGCCGCACCGGCCAGTAGCATGGCGAGGAGCACGGCAGATTTTTGGGCCCAGGCAACCGGTTCGCCGATCCAGTAGATCGTCAGTCCGGCAATCAGTCCGGCAAGCCCTATACCGCCAAACTCGGCCAGGCCGCAGGCCAGCGTCCAGCGGCGGAAGAATGCGTTGGTTTGCCAAAGTGTTTGCATATTACTCAGTTCGCGGCGGCTTTTTTCTCCTCTGCTTGTTTGGCCAGGAATTTCTCGATCAGATCGGGCACTTTTTCAAAAGCCATGGCCAGGCCTTTGCTGTGATGCGCCTGCAGGAAAGAGATCTCGTCGCCTTTGGTCACCAGAAATCCGATAGGTTCCACGCCCATGCCGGCGCCGGCGCCGCTGCCTTCCCCGCGGCCCTGTTTGGTGTCGCCGCCCTCGCCGCCGCCATAGCCAAAGCCCATGCCGACGCGAATTACCGGTACGCAGGTAAATTCGCCGAGTTTGAATTCTTTACCGATCACCGTTTCCGTTTTGGCTTCGCCGCGCAGGAAATCGGTTACTTTGCCGAGCACATCATCAAAATTTGTTTTCATGATATTTTACTGTTTGGTGATAAATGTTCGCAGGGCTGCCCAGATCAGGCGGCCCAGGCGGTTTTCCAGGATCAGGGCCAGCTCGCGCCGCCCCATAAAATTTATCTCGATCCGGCCATATCCCCGGCTGTTCAGCAGTTGCGCAACGGGATAGGCCCGGGCATTCCAGATAAAATCATCGCTGTCCCAAACGAGGTGAAACCGCCGGACCCGGAAGGTTCCGAGCAGGTTGCGGCCCAGCCGGAACATCTGTTTCAGCGACATTTTTTTTCGGCCGGCGGGCTTTTTCACTTGCTGTACTTTGGGCTTTTTTTCCGGCTTCGGCGGGGTGGTTTCCGAAGACCCCAGCCGGATGGGCCATTGCAGGAACAAAACATTCAGGCGCAATTGGTCAAGGGCTTCCGTAGGCAACCATTGCACCCGGCACAGCCCATACCATTCCAGGCCAAACACACCGGCATCGCTATCGATCTCCAACCGGATAGGGGCCCATAATATCCAACCCAGAAAAAAGAAAAACAAGCCGAGGAAGATCCAACCAATCATATCGTTTGGAATTTCAGGCGCAAAGGTGTGGGGGAGTCCGGAAGGAATGCAGTGATTCCGGTCAGGGTTGGGGGTGACACTGCTGCCGGCGTGAATTACAGTTACACCGACAGTACCCCCGCAACCAAATTTCGCCAACCGGGGTCAAAAACCGCCTTCCGGTTTGGCGGCGCCATCTTTTCCGGCCGAAATTTGTTCTGCATCCAGAAATTACCCGGCGCGGGGCAACCCCGGCAGCCCGGGGCGCACCAATCGTCCAAACATACCCAAACTGGTTTTGACAATGAAATACCGGCTTTTACTCGTTTGCCTCTTCCTTACCGGAGCGCTGATCGCTCAAAATACATACCCCATCCAACGCAGCCTCAACTGGGATACCGAACCCTACCGGCA
Organism: uncultured Saprospiraceae bacterium; assembly: GCA_964450465.1. GTDB lineage: Bacteria > Bacteroidota > Bacteroidia > Chitinophagales > Saprospiraceae > M3007. The sequence goes on along the minus strand of CAYVDV010000138.1, from coordinate 10,010 downwards.
CCTGCTTTCCAATGGAGAAACCGTGGAACAGTGGCGCTTTGAGGACTGTAGTTTCAGCGATCTGGCGCCGGCGCTCCCGGTGTTCAACGAGCGCTTTGCCCTGCAGGGCCGCGCGCGGCTCACGGTAGAGATCGCCTCGGTGCAGTACGAACCGGTCGAACTGAAGAACAACCCGGATGCCGTCCTGCTCGGTAGCGACCTGGACATTCAGGCTACGGTGGAACAGGAGCGCAACCGCTTTTTCGGTCGGGTGAAATTCGTTCCGATCCGGAAAACGGGCAGCGGCTATGAGCGCGTGGTGCGTTTTGCCCTGAATGTGCGCATTGCCGCCGAACCGGAACCGGTGAAACCCCGCGGCCCCTACACCTATACGTCCGCGCTGAGCAGCGGCACCGTGTACAAATTTGGCGTAAACCAAAGCGGCGTGTACAAACTCGATTTTAATTTCCTGAAAAACGAACTCGGCATTTCCAACCTGGAAACCGTGGACCCCCGCACAATCCGCCTCTACGGCAACGGCGGCGCCATGCTGCCCGAGAAAACCAACGACCTGCGCGCCGACGATCTGATCGAAAACGCCATTGTTGTCGTGGGTGAAGCGGACGGAAAATTTGACAATGGCGATTATATCCTCTTCTACGCCGTCGGCCCGGCGCCCTGGTCGTACCGGCCCAGCGCCACCGACCCGGAGCTGACCATTCGCCAGCATCTGTACGACCGGCATGCCTGGTATTTTATCAAAACCGGCGATGGCCAGGGGCTGCGTGTTTCGGAACAAGCCAGCGTGCCCGCTAACTTCGTTACGGAAGAGTTTGACGATGTGCAACGCGTGGAAGACGAGAAAGTCAATCTCCTGAACGAGTTTAACTCCGCTCAAGGTTCTGGCAAACGCTGGTTTGGCGATTATTTTTTCCAGACCCGCGAGCGCACCTACACCTTTGATTTTCCCAATCTCGTACCCGGCTCTACCGCCCGCCTGCGCTCCGAATTTGCCGGTCGCTGCGCCGTTACCACCACCCTCCAGATCCTGGCGGGAGGCTCTGCGTTTTCCCGCAATATCAACTCCGTACCGGTGAGCAACAACGAGGCCGACTTTGCCGCCAATGCCCTCCTGAGCGGGAGCTTTCAACCGGCGGGCGACAAGGTGGACGTAAAAGTCAAATACCTGCCCTCCAGCCAGACCAGCGAGGGCTGGCTGGACTATGTCGAGCTCAATGCCCGCCGCAGGCTCATCTGGACCAGCCCCATGATGACATTCCGGGATATCCAGACGATGAACCAGGATTTCACCACATTCCGGCTGAGCGGGGTGAACAACCTGGTTACGGTCTGGGATATCACCGACCCGCAGAATCCCAAACGCCAGCAAACCCAGGGTTTGGGCAGCTCGGTCGAATTTGGTGTGCCAACCCAGGGGATATTGCGCAATTTTATCGCTTTCTATGAAAGTTCCAGTTTCCCAAAACCGGAAGTGACCGTCGGAAAGATTCCCAACCAGAACATCCACGGCCTCGATAACCTGCACATGGCCATCGTTTACCATCCGGATTTTGAAACCGCTGTACAACAACTCGCCGAGCACCGGCGCGCGTACAGCGGTTTCGACGTGGCTACCGTGCCCATCGATCAGTTGTACAACGAGTTCTCCTCCGGCGCCAAAGACCCCACCGCTATCCGAGACTTCGCGCGCATGCTGCTGGAACGAAACCCCGGTAAATTTGATTACCTGCTCCTGTTCGGCGACGGCTCCTTCGACCCCCGCAACAATACCGCCAGCGACGAAAATCTCGATTTCATCCCGGTTTTTGAAACCTACCAGTCGTACAACCCTATTAATTCTTTTCCTTCCGACGACTATTTCGGACTGCTCAGCGACGGCGAAAGCGGCGCCCTCGACGGCGCCCTGGACATCGCCGTAGGCCGGCTCACCGCGCGGACCGCGGAAGAGGCGGAGGCTATCGTCAAAAAAATCATCGACTACGATAAAAGCCCGGCTACGCTCGGCGACTGGCACCTTCGACTGCTTTATTTCGGCGACGACGAAGACTCCAATGCGCACATCAACCAGGCCGAAAAGCTCGCCACCGCTGCGGAAAGCACGGAAGCCTGGTTCAATACGGAAAAGATCTACTTCGATGCGTACCAGCAGGTCGCTACCTCCAGCGAAAAACGCATCCCCGATGCCAAGGCTGCTATTAATTCCAATATATTTAAAGGCGGCCTCATCGCACAGTATATCGGCCACGGCGGGCCACGCGGCTGGGCCCAGGAACGCGTGATCGACAACAACGACATCGCCGGCTGGGACAACAGCAACCGCTACCCGCTGATCATCACCGCTACCTGCTCTTTCGGCGGCTATGACGACTACACCACACTGACCGGCGGCGAACAAGCGCTGCTGAAGGTCAATTCCGGCGCCGTCGGGCTGTTCACCACCGTGCGGGCCGTGTATATCGACGGCAACAACAAACTCACCGACGCTGTGCAGGCCGTGATTTTCCAACGCGTGGACAACGGCCAGTACCGAACTATCGGCGATATCCTGAAAGATTCGAAAAACACCCTCTCCAGCGGCTACGAAGACAACGCCCGCCGTTTCACGCTGCTCGGCGACCCGGCCATGCACCTGGCCATGCCGGAATACCGCGTGCGCACGACCAAAATCAACGGCAAGGACTACTCCGCTGCACAACCCGATACGCTCCGGGCCCTGATGCCGGTGGAACTGGAAGGCGAGGTGACCGATACATTCAACAACGTCCTCAGCAGTTTTAACGGAAGGGTTTTTGTGACCCTCTTTGATAAGAAACAGACCTTATATACCCTGGGTCAGGATCCGGGCAGTCCGGTCCGGCCGTTCAACGTGCAGCGCAATATCCTCTTCAAAGGCAGCGCAACGGTCACCAACGGCCGTTTCAAGGTCAATTTTGTGGTGCCTAAAGACATCAACTACGCCTACGGCAAAGGTAAACTCAGTTATTATGCCGAAAACGGCACTCCGCTCGATGCCGCCGGCGCCGATTCCGACTTTTTTGTTGGCGGAACGGCAAACCTGGTGAAAGACGATACGCCGCCCCTGGTTCAGGTTTTTCTCAATACCGACGCCTTCGTTTTTGGCGGGATCACCGACAAAAACCCGAAAATCCTGGTGAAATGCTCGGACGACTATGGCATGAACGTTACCGGGACCAGCCTTGGCCACGATCTGACCGCCGTGCTCGATGACAATGTGCTGGAAACGATCGTGCTCAACGACTTTTACGAAAGCGAACAGGATAATGCCCAGAAAGGCCAGGCATTGTACCCTTTGCGCGGCCTGACTCCCGGCCGGCATAAACTTCTGGTCAAAGGCTGGGACATCGCCAACAACTCCGGCGAAGGGTTTACCGAATTTGTGGTGGCTGAAGACGGGAAAGCCGCGCTCGCCCATGTCCTGAACTATCCAAATCCGTTTACCACCAACACCAGTTTTCAGTTTGAGCACAACCTGGCCGGGCAGTTGCTCGACGTACAGATCAGTATTTTCTCTGTATCCGGCAAACTGGTCAAAACCATCCTGCATACGACGTCCGCCGACGGCTTCCGGGTAACCGATATCGCCTGGGACGGTAAAGATGAATACGGCGACCAACTGGCCCGCGGCGTGTACCTCTATCGCGTGAAAGTACGCGGTACGGACGTGGCGGGCGGCACGGCTACGGCGGAAAGCGATTTTGAGAAACTGGTGATCCTGAAGTGAGTTTATCTTGCTGAATACGGTTGCAGTTTTTTCCAAAGTCAGACAACCTCAATTCACAAATCTGCGTCAATCCACTTCAATAGCCGGAATGCCGCGCAGAACGCTTATTTTTGCACGCTTTTTGCAGTCATCCGGCTGCAACTCAAAACAAGCAGAATATTTTGCCACTAAATTTTCACTTGCTATCATGAAGAAGTCCCTTATACTGTCGCTGTTCGTCGCTTTGTTCGTTCTGATGGGAACAGTGCTGGAGGCACAAGTCATACCTAAATGTATTGACGGCCAGGGTTTTAGCTATAATCCCATTACGGGTCAGCAAATACCGACCGGCGAACGCTGTGCCAATGCCGTAACTACTGCCGTTCCGTTCCTCCGGATCGTGCCCGATGCCCGCGGCGGCGCCATGGGCGATGTCGGTATTGCCACTTCGACCGATCCCAATGGCATGCACTACAACCAGTCCAAGCTGGCATTTGCGGATAAAAAAGTATCTGTTTCCGCAACCTACACCCCCTGGATGCGCAACCTGGGCCTGCAGGACGTGTACCTGGCCTACCTTGCCGGGTATGTGCAGCTGGACAAATTCCAGACGGTGGGCATGGGTCTTCGGTATTTTTCCCTGGGCGATATTGAATTTACCGATGAAAACGGTGGTTCGCTGGGTCAGGGCCGCCCCAATGAATTTGAAGTGACGGGCGCTTATGCCCGTAAATTGTCCGAGAAACTTTCCGCGGCTATTGGGGCCAAGTTTATTTACTCCAACCTGGCCACCGGTCAGGTGGTGGAAGGCAACGAGATCAAGCCCGGCATCGCCGGCGCTGCCGACCTGTCGGTAACCTACCAAACTCCGGTAAAAGTGACCAAAAACGGTAGCGAATTTGCCTTTGGCGCCGCCATCACCAACCTCGGTTCCAAAATTACCTACACCAACTCGATCAACCGCGATTATATCCCTACCAATCTGGGCGTTGGCCTGGCCTGGAAATTCAATCTGGACCAATACAACACGCTCACGCTCACCTCGGATTTCAACAAACTCCTGGTCCCGACCCCGCGCCCGGAAATTGATGAAGACGGCGACCAGATCCCCGATTACAAGCAGTACTCCTCCATCCGGGGCGTCTTCAAATCCTTCAGCGACGCACCGGGCGGCTTCAGCGAAGAACTCAAGGAGATCACGACCGGCATCGGCGCCGAATACTGGTACGACGACCAGTTTGCCGTACGCGCAGGTTACTTCTTTGAACACTATTCCAAAGGCAACCGCAAATACTTCAGCCTCGGTCTGGGTGTGAAATACAACATCTTCGGCCTCAATTTCTCCTATCTCGTGCCCACCAGCAACCAGCGCAACCCGCTCGATAATACCCTGCGCTTCTCGCTGTTGTTCGACTTCTCGGCCTTTGAAGGAGAAGAGTAAAGAGTTTTGAGTTTTGGGTTTTGAGTTTTGAGTTGGTTCACCTTTTCGTGGAGGTAAAATGAACGATAGAATCATCATTCGTTCGTACAGAAGGTGAACCAACTCAAAACTCAAAACTCAAAACTCAAAACTAAAAGAGATACCCGTCCACCGGTTCCAGTTTGGGCGGCAGGTCTTTTTCGCCCAACATTTCCTTCAGGTTTCGTTCTATTGTGTTGCAGATGGCCGACAGCGCCACGTCTGTTACCTTGTTTTCGAAGGGGTCTTCGTTGGCGGCACCCGTTCGTTCCATAATGATAAACACTCCGGCGATCAGAACAGATAAGGGAACGATCAGCCAACTATAGGGCAGCAGGTTGTCGGCCAGAAAAAAGCTCAGCAGCCCGAAAGGCAGCAAGAGGGCAAACAACACGACAAAGACCCGCGTAAAGAAATCGTATTGCCGGGGCAACGGGGTATTCTTTATCCGTTCGGCTCCGCCCTGATAATTCGTTAGCGCAAGCAATTGCCCTTCCATTTGAAAACTGTCGAACCCGCCCAGGGTTCCATCGCTCATCGCTGTGTAGATCTGCCGGCCCATTGCCAACTGGATTGCATTTGGCTTGTGGTCTTTCGCCATGATCTCTGCAAATTCTGCCGGAGCCAGAAACGGCTGGAGTTCCTGCCAGTCGTTTTGTCCACGAAGTTGCAGGCGCAATGCATGCACCCAGGCAATCTGTTTGTACACCAGACTTTTCTTAAATGCCTCGCTCCGTTCCTTGTCGTAATTGGTTTGATGCGCGTGGCTGTCGGTAAATGTAATCACCAGCCGGGCTAAAACCCGGCTCGAATTGACGATGCCGCCCCAGAGTGTCCGGGCTTCCCACCACCGACCATAAGCCGAATTGTTGCGAAAAGCCACGAATATGGCCAGCGCCGAACCCAGCACCCCGATCGGGGTGAAGCTGACCGCCAACTCCTTGATTTCCGTGAGAAAAAAAAGTGCCCAAACCAGTAACGCCCATGTCAGCGCGAGCAGGATCTGGTCCCTGATGTATGCCCAAACCTTCAGGGGGTGGAAGTTTCGTTTTACAATCATCGTTAATTTTGCTTTTCTGTTTATGCAAAATTACCGGATGCCCCTACTTTTGCCGGCATACTGACCTAAAAGTGTGGTACACACATTTTTGAAAGTATATTGAAAATCAATATGTTAGACGGGTCTTGTCGCGCGGGAAATCCCGACGGCTCCACAGTTTAAAAATGGTGGTAAGATCCACCTGCAATGGATTATGAAATATCTGCTCGTTTTCCTGTTTGCCTGCTCCGTTATCCGTTCCGCCGCGCAAGATGCCGACAGGATTGTCCTGGAGAAGGCCCGCTTCCATACGGGCGATGACCTCGCCTGGAACCAACCCCTGTTTGACGACAGCCCGTGGCAGTATAGTACAACCAATGCAAACTGGGATCGGCAGGGATATGAAGACTACGACGGCTTTGCCTGGTATCGCTTCCATTTTAATTTGCCGGCTGCCCTTCGGGAGGGCTCTTTCTGGAAAGACTCGCTCCGGATCTTCCTGGCCAAAATTGATGATGCGGATGAAATTTTCCTGAATGGAACACTCTTGCAGAAAAACGGTTCTTTTCCCGGTGATCCCGGCGGGTACGTTACTGCCTGGAACCGGATCCGGGAAATACATCTGCCGGCGGATCATCCGGCGCTCCGCTGGGACCGGGAGAATATACTGGCTGTGCGGGTTTATGATGGCGGTGGCCTTGGTGGCATGTTTGGCGGAATTCCTTTTATAAATATGATGGACCTGATCGACGGCATCGATCTTGATGTTGCAATAGATCAGGGCAATGGCCAGGTAGCTTTGGTTTCGATAGCGAACCGGATAGGGCAGGCTGTCGAAGGCAAATTAGCCCTTGCGGTGATCGATCCGGAACAGGATAGCATGGTGCAGGCATTCGATCGCGTCATCCGCCTGGAACCCGGGACAACGCACAAGGAACAGATTGCCGTCGACCCAGGCCAACGATTGGAGGTCCGGGCGAGTTTCGCGGAATCCAATACCGGAAAAGCGCGAACAGAAAACAAGGTTACGCCGTATATTCTTACGCCTGCACCCTCCGAGCAGCCGCGAATAAACAATGCTGCTGTTTTCGGTGTGCGGCCGCATGCACCGGTTTTATTCAAAATTGCCGCCTCCGGCCGGAAACCCATGATTTATTCGGTGGAAAACCTGCCGGCCGGATTGCAGGTAGACGAGAACACGGGTGTGATTACCGGCGGCCTGGTACATCCCGGATCGTACCGGATGACCCTGGTGGCGAAAAATGAAAAGGGCATGGCTACGATGCCTTTTACCATCCGCTGTGGCGAACTGCTGGCGCTTACGCCGCCGCTGGGTTGGAACAGCTGGAACTGCTGGGGGTTGAGCGTAAGCGACGAGAAAGTGCGTTCGTCGGCGCAGGCGCTGATCGACAAGGGCCTTGCCGATCACGGGTGGACTTACATCAACATCGACGATGGCTGGGAGGCGGAGCAGCGCAATGCACAGGGGGCGATCGTTACCAACGAAAAATTTCCCGACATGAAAGCGCTGGGCGATTGGCTGCACAGCAAAGGATTGAAATTCGGTATTTATTCCTCCCCCGGTCCGCTCACCTGCGGCGGCTATCTGGGCTCGTATCAACACGAGGAGCAGGACGCCCGTACCTACAATAGCTGGGGCATTGATTACCTGAAGTACGACTGGTGCAGCTACGGAAATATCCACGGCGGAAAGGACACGACGTTGGCCTCCTACCAGAAGCCTTATCAGGTCATGCGGCAAGCCCTGCGCAGCCAACCCAGGGATATCCTGTACAGCCTGTGCCAGTACGGTATGCGGGATGTCTGGCAATGGGGCCATGAAGTAGATGGCAACCTTTGGCGCACGACCGGCGATATCGAAGATACCTGGGAAAGCCTGCGCGACATTGGCTTCCGTCAGCATGAAATGAGCCCGTATGCCCGTCCCGGCCGCTGGAACGATCCCGACATGCTGATCGTAGGGCAGGTCGGTTGGGGCGAACACCTGCATCCTACCCGCCTGACACCGGATGAGCAGTACACGCATATCAGTTTGTGGTGCCTGCTTTCTGCACCGCTCCTGATCGGTTGCGATATCAGCCGGATGGATGACTTTACCGTAAGCCTTTTGTGCAACGACGAGGTGCTGGCCCTGGACCAGGACTTTCTGGGCAAACAGGCCACCCGGGCGATTACAACCGATAATTACCAGATTTGGGTCAAGGAGTTAGCCGACGGGAGCAGGGCTGTCGGGATTTTTAATCTGAGTGAGCAATATCAAACCATTAAAATTGCCTGGCGCGATCTTCAAATCAACGGTCAGCGGAAAGTGCGGGACTTGTGGCGGCAAAAAGATCTGGGCGTCTTCGAAACCTTTGAAACCCGGGTGCCGCCGCACGGTGTGACCCTGGTCAAAGTGGAGTAAAAGGCCCGCCTGGGCATATTTGGGATTTAGCATGTTTAAATTTCGGTGCCGGAGCGTGTTTGCCAAACTGTGTCACCGATATTTTGGATCTCCTTGAAACGCCGTACGCGGCGCAAAATTAGCCGCTTGTAGCCCGGTGACTGAAATTTAACCATGCTCTACCATCAGGATGGATCAGTTGCGTGTATCTGCAGGAACGGGTCGCCATTTTCTGATTTGCTTAAAATTAGCAAAACCGGTTGATCCTTAGCAACCCCGTGACCTGAAAATCCGTGTAGATGGTATCCTGTGCTTCCGTTTTGGAATCCTGACGGAAGCGGGTATTTATTGTCTTTAGTGACGGGCATTTGCCTGAAACAATCTCCGCCGTCTGCTCGTATGACCTTTTATCAACTGAACGCCTTTATTAACCGCAAGCCCTGGGCTGCCCTGTTGCTCACTTTTTTCCTCGGAGGCCTTTTCGTCTATATGGCGCTGGCGAGTAAGTCGTACTTGCTGGCGTCCGGCACCGGGTCGGCAGGACCGGAGAAATACCAGCATTTATCCGCCGGATATACCGTGTGCCAACCCGGCAACTTTCAAAACATCAAACCTTTGGCAAAGGAGGTAGCCGCAGAAGCGAGTGAATTTATGCCCCTAAAAAAGGATTTGACCATCCTGGTGGATAGTTTGAAAAGAGTGGGCGCTGTTTCCCAGGTTTCAGTCTATTTGCGGGAATTCGACCACCGTGGGTGGATGGCTGTGAACAAGGAGGAGCGCTACCACCCGGCATCTCTGATGAAGGTGGCTGTGCTGATGTGTTACCTGAAAATGGCGGAGCTCGATCCGGGCTTGCTTCGGCGGGAACTGGTGTACAACAAACCGGCCGGCGTGGAAATTAACACGCAGTATTTTCAGGCGCCCACGATTCAACCCGGAAACAAGTACACCGTACATGATCTGCTGTACTACATGATGGCTTATTCCGATAATCATGCAGCCTGGCTGCTGGGGCACAATTTCGATAATGCATTGCTGAAAAAACTCTTTGCCGACTTCTGTCTGCCTGAACCGGTGGAGGATAACAAGGCCTTTACGATGACGGCAAAAGAATGCGCTGTGCTCTTTAAGGCCATTTACAGTTCTTCCTACCTCAGTCCGGAATATTCCGAATATGCCGCCGAATTGATGGGCAATTGTTCCTTTTCAGAGGGCTTTGTCAAAGGCTGCCCAAAAAACACGAAGATGTGGCACAAATTCGGAGAGTGGCGCCGGGAAGGGTATGAATACGAATTGCACGAGGCCGGCGTCATCTTTATCGACGATGAGCCCTATCTCCTCACTGTGCTGACCAAGGGAAAAGACACCGACCAGCTCGCCAACGCAA
>CAYVDV010000137.1:0-11721 GCA_964450465.1 uncultured Saprospiraceae bacterium | reverse complement strand
GGTTAACCCTACGTTAATCCTTCCCCCGATGCCCCGATACGCCGTATTTTTGCGGCGCACTCATTTTTCTCTTAACCATTTATCATTCAACATGAAGAAATCACTGCTCGTGCTGCTTGCCTGTATCAGCGCTCTCGGCATTTTTGCCCAGGATGCCAAAACACTGCCTTCCGCGAAGGTGAAAACCATGGAAGGACAGATCCTGGATGTGCAGGAGCTCGGTAAATCCGGCAAGATCACGGTCGTCAGTTTTTGGGCTACCTGGTGCTCGCCCTGTAAAAAAGAACTGGACGCAATCAAAGACTATTACGAAGAGTGGCAGGAGACCTACGACATGGAACTGGTAGCCATCAGCGTGGACGATCCGCGCACGGTGGCCAAGGTGCCGGCCATGGTGGCCCAAAAAGGCTGGAAATACCGCATCCTGCACGATTACAACAAGGAGTTTCAGCAGGTTGCCAATGTGGCTTCGGTGCCCTACACGATTCTGCTGGACAAAAACGGCCAAGTGGCGTTCGAACACACGGGCTATGCGCCCGGCGATGAACTCGAACTGGAAGAGCAGATCAAGGCGCTCAGCAAATAGACGTTTTTGAGCGTGTTTAAATTTCAGTCACCGGGCTGCAAGCGGCCAATTTTATTTCATGCTTCGTTAAAATTTTCGCCATAGGCACCCGGCTATGCCTGCAAATTTTGCCTTGCCTGAAATAAAATTTGCTCGCTTTCGCTCCGGCACCGAAATTTAAACACGCTCTTACTGTTTAAGGTAAAACAGGGGCTTGTCGAACTGAAAGACGCCCCCGGCGACGGTGATCGTTGCTACCGGTGCTACGGCGACCAGGCGGCAACCCAGGAGGTGCCGCCGCTCGTCGTAGTACCAGTTTTGTACCAGGCGGATCTTCTCCAGATCATCCAGGGCATTGTTCCGAACGATTTTGTCAATTACGTTTTGGCCCGCGGCATTGAGCGCGGTCAGGGTGTCGTTGGTGAAGAGGAGCTCGTGCAGCGCGCTCGTGCTGAGCGGCTCGAAGCCCTCGGGGCCAAGGACCTTGTGGCTGGGTTTTTCCACTTCGGAATCAGCCCAGGCCCGGAGGTCGAAATTACCCTTCCGGAAGCTTAACTGGTCCGGATAAGGTGCATTTTCCTTCAGCCTGGTTTGCACTACATAGTTGGCGTCGCGAACCAGATCTTTCTCCTGCTTTTTCGTCAGTTCCGGCATTTTGATCCACAGGATCGGCTTTTGTTCGTTCAGGTATCCCTCCGCATCGGCGGCCCAGGTAACCGGGGCGATCGCCAGGATGCGCACGCCAAAACTCCGCTTTTTAGCGTCAAAATATAGGACTTGCCGGACCCGGAAGGTGACGAAGTTTTCCGCAGTGTATTCGTTTTCGGCGACAAATTCGCCGCCGTCTTCCGTTGTAGTGGCGTCTTTCCAGTGAAAGCGGGACTCGATTTGTTCGGCTGTAAGCGGTTCCTGCAGGTCTTCGCCGGCAAAACAGGCCAGACGGCCGGCGCGGATATCGTTAAATAATTGCTGGCTGAAGTAATAGGGCACCTTGTTGTCGGAGTCGGGATATAGCTCGTTTTTCCCCTTGGGATTTGTCAGGCGGACCAGCTCCAGCAGGTTCAGTTCGGTTTCCAGCTTGTCGTTGTAGGCAGGATTCAACTCATAGTCCGTAATGTATTCCGCCACCCAGCTGATCTGCCGGTTTTCGAGCAGGTCGCCGTATTGGGCGTGGAGCAGGAAGGGGAGGGAGAGGGCGGCGAGGCAAAGAGATAGAAATCTGCGCATGTAAAACCGGGAAAGTGTAAGGATGGGGATAAAACGAATAGTCAATTCACTGGCGGAACCTAATTTGTCCGAGCTGCCGTACGTTCACTTGTGTACAGCGCGAGGGGAGATAATGTGCCCGGGACGGGACTCGAACCCGTACGACCTCTACGGTCACAGGATTTTCTTACCAGCTACGGCTTTCGCCGCCCCCATGCTTCGGGGTTTGTGGTCTGGACTTTCTCTTCACCGTATTTCCGGAACCGGAAACGTAGGCGCCGCCTGTCAAGTCTCTACACCTTTTCTCCAAAAAATCAAGCGGAGAACTTGGCTCGGGATTACCATTCCGATTTGATCGGAAGCAGGCTTCCCCGAATTTAAGCGGTTCTGCATCCTGAATTTCTTCAGGAGCACTCAAATCTCATTAAGTCCTGCGTGTCTACCATTCCACCACCCGGGCATTACAAAAGGACCTGGACAAATGTAGGTCTTTAAAATGAAAAAACCCACGCAAAACGTGGGCTTCTTTTGAGCGGAAAACGAGATTCGAACTCGCGACCTCAACCTTGGCAAGGTTGCGCTCTACCAGCTGAGCTATTTCCGCGTATGACTTTGCCGGAACCGTTGTTCCTTAGCGGGTGCAAAGATAAGAGCACCTTGGTTAAACCGGCAAGTCTTTGTTGAAAAAAATTTTAAAAAATTTGCCGGAGCATCGTTGCGGCGGGTAAATACGCGATACACCGCCTTTCTACCCGCCCGAGTCAGTTTTCCGTTTGAAGTAAAAATAGGTTTCCAGTTGGGCGCGCACGGGAATATCGCTGTTGCTGCGGCGGTATTCATTCCGGTCCTGGCGGTCGATGATCCGGGCCTTGACATTGTCTTCCAGTTGTAAATTGATCAGGGTCCGGATTTCCTGCTTCAGGTCTTTGTTGTACACGGGGAAAGCCGTTTCGATCCGGAAGCTGAGGTTGCGCTGCATCAGGTCGGCGCTGGAGAGGTAGATCAGCTCTTCGCCGCCGTGGTGGAACATAAATACCCGGGCGTGTTCAAGGTAGCGGTCAACGATGCTGAAAACCTCGATATTGTCGCTGAGTCCTTTGACGCCGGGCACCAGGCAGCAGATGCCGCGGATGATGAGCTGGATTTTCACGCCGGCCTGAGAGGCTTCGTACAGTTTTTGGATGATCGCTTTGTCTTCCAGGCTGTTGGTTTTGATCAGAATAGAAGCCGGTTTGTTTTGGCCGGCGGCCTTGATCTCGAAGTCGATCAATTGAATGAGTGCGGGCCGGAGGTTGAATTTGCCGACGAGCAGGTGCTCAAATTCCTGCTTGGGCGGTTTGATGTTTTCCAGGAAGGTAAACACCGTGCTAACCTCGGCGGTCAGGCGCGGGTCGGCGGTAAAAACGCCGAAATCGGAATACACTTCGGCGGTTTCTTCGTGGAAATTGCCCGTTCCCAGGTAACAATACAGATGGGGCTTTCCGTTTTCCACGCGACGGACCAGCGCCAGTTTGGAGTGGACTTTCACGCCCGGGAACGAATAATGCACCCGCACCCCGGCCCGCTCGAGTTTTTCGCCCCATTCCAGATTGGCTGCTTCGTCAAAACGGGCTTTGATCTCCACGAATACCGATACCTGTTTGCCGTGTTTCACGGCTTCCATGAGCGCTTCCAGGATCTTGCTGCGCCGGGCTACCCGGTACTGGATCACCTTGATGTGCGTCACCTGGGGATCATGCGCGGCGTGTTCGAAAAAATTGACCACGGCCTGGTACGACTGGTAAGGCACGTGCAGGAGCTGGTCTTTTTTCCGGATCGCCAGAAAGGGGTCCTTCGTCTCATGCAGCACGGGGTGGGGCAGGGGAGGCAGGGGCTTGTTTTTCAGGTGATGCATCCCGAAATCGGGAAACTTGAAGAAGTCGAAGTTGTTGTGGTAGCGCCCCTCCGGCAGCATATCGTTCTTGCCCAGGTCAAAGGTGTCTTTGAGGTATTCCAGGAGATGTCCGGGCATTTCCCGGTCGAACACGAAGCGGCTGGCGGGCCCCACCTGGCGTTTGGCCAGGCTGGATTTGATCTTTTGCACCAGATCGCCGGAAAACTCGTCGTCGATGTATAATTCCGCATCGCGGGTGAGTTTGATCGAGTAGGTGTCCTGGATGTCGTAGCCGGGGAACAGCCAGGAAACCGAGTGGCGCACGATATCGTCGATAAGGATGATGTCGTGGCGACCGTTGCGCGAGGGCAAGGGAATGAAACGGGGCAGCTGGTCGGAGGGTATCTTCACCAGGGCGTACTCGCTGTCGGCCAGCGGTTTTTTGCGCTGCCGCAAATGCACGGCGAGGTACAGGTGCGCATTGGCCAGAAAAGGCCGGATCCGGCGTTTGACCAGGAGCACCGGCATAACGAAGGGCAGCAGGTTGTTGTGAAAGTAGTTTTCCACGAACTGTTTTTGCTCCTCATTCAGGTCCAGCCGGCGTAAAATATGGATATGGTGCTTCCGGAGTTCCGGAACAATTTGGTTTTCAAATATTTGCGAAAACTCCTCCTGCTGTTTGTTGACAATGGCATGGACCTCCCGCAGCAGGTCGCGCGGCACGAAGTCGAGTTCCGCCTTGGTCTTTTTACCCACCTTTTTCAGGTTGCGGATGTTGGCGACCCGGATGCGGAAATATTCGTCCAGATTAGAAGAGTAAATGGCGAGAAACTTCAGGCGTTCCAGCAGGGGAACGGCCGGGTCTTTGGCTTCCTGCAACACGCGGTAGTTGAAGGAAAGCCAGGAAATATCGCGATGGACGTATGCCAGGGGTGTCATAGTGTTGTGGTTCCCGGATTGAAACGAATTTGAGGAAGAGGCAAATGTGCGAATTCGGGAGATATTTTGGGCGGTTGATTGGATGAATTAATATTTCTGGGGCGACCGCGAGGGTCGCCCCTACCCACCGTCTCTCAAAACAAACGCCCCTGTTCCGCCGCCGGCCGGTAGGGCGCCGGAATGCGCAGCACTACCTCTGGAATGACTTTGGAAAACATTTCCCCGGCCAGCACGGCCAGATCGGGCGCCAGCAGGTTGTCGGGTTCGTGGCAGAAGAAGTACGCTTCCCGAAGGCCCCGTTCAAACCACTGCGCCAGGCGGGCGGCCCAGTCGGCTGCGCGGGTATGGTCGCTGGGGTGCAGGTCGTTGCCGACAAAGCGGATGAGGACGCGCCCGGTGCTCAGCCGCATGTGGCACACGTCGCGGCGGCCGGCCACGTCGGTGACGACGGTGGAAACGTCCAGCTCATGAAGCAGCTGAAAATAGTCGTCCGAGGCCACGCTGGCCTCAAAAAAAGAGGGATGCCGCACTTCCACCGCCAGCGGAATTTCGGTTGCCGGAAAAACCTCCAGAAAACGCGCCAATACCGGAAGTTGCTGCACGCTGAAGTGCGGCGGCAGTTGAATAAAGCAGCAGCCCAGCTTGTTGCCCAGCCCGCGGATTGCCTCGCAAAACAGGGGCAGTTCGCGGCTGCGTACGCCCAGGTCCCGGGCGTGACTGATGGCCTGGGGGATCTTCGGGCAGTAGCGGAAGTCGGCCGGCACCTCTTCGCACCAGCGCGCCACCGTCGCGGTGTCGGGTATGCGGTAATGGGTGGTGTTGTGCTCGATGGTATTGAATTGCCGGCCGTAGTGGGTCAGGAACTCCTTGTCTTTTGTCCCCGGCGGATACCATTTGCCCACCCAGGGTTTCATATTGTACCCGGTGGCGCCCAGGAAGACGGCAGGAGGGTTCGTTCGTGGAAGCAAAGCGCCCAACACCGCCGCGTTTTGCGGCGGGTCGGGCGGCAGGCTGAAATTTACGTTATCTACAGAAGGCAGTTTCCCGAAATCCATGGGCGCAATTTCGGAATTTCACGGCATGCTTACTTGCGTTTTTTCGACTTTTTACCGCCAAACTTGTCCCAAACCTTCCAGTCTTTCACGGTTTTGCGCTCGCGTTTGGCAAAAATATACCGCATGGAGATGGAGGCGCCGTTCCAGTCGAAGGCCTTGGTGCTCTCGCTCAGGTGCAGTTCGGGCTTCCAGTCGATGGCCAGGTTGATGCGGCCCAGCGACACTTCGCCACCGCCGATTAAGGACAGGCCGTACACATTGTTCTGTGCCGTGGTTTCGGTGCGGGACGGGTCGTTGATCCAGTAGTAGTGGGCGCCGGCGCCGTAGTAGAGGTTGGTGTTGCGGAAGATGATCTTCCGGTGTTTTTCGGCCAGCAGCGTCAGGCCCAGGTCTTCGGAGCCGATCGAAGTGTGGAGTATGCCCTCGGCGGTCCAGTTGTTGGTCAGGTATTGCTGCACGGTGAGCTGGAGGCCCTTGTCTACGCGGATACCGGCGGCAGTTTTATACGATTGCGCCTGTGCGGCGGTTTGGGTCAGCAGGATTACGACAAAGGCAGATAAGCAGAAGCGGATGATGGTGCGCATAGCAGGCGGCGTTTTGTTTGTGAAAGAACAGGTTCAAAACGGAGCCCGGCAAAGGGCTATGCGAAGCGGCCGTGCTTTTAAAGGTTTTTTAACCGCTTTCTGCGGGTGTCTTAACGCTTTCTTTGAAACTGAGGTGGCGGTCTGGGGGATTGCGCTGTATTTTCGCGGCTGTTTGGCTTCGCCCGGATCTGTAATTTGCCTTCGGCGAAAAGGATTTCGCACAGATGTTGCGCAGCATTACAACTTGGCCGGTCCAATCGGAACACACATTTTGCCATCGATTTACGCTGCTTTGTCCAACATAATTTACCGAATATTCCAGTTTTTCCGTTTCTACCGGCTGGCGCTGACCCGGTACCGGGTACATTCCCCGTTCGTGTTCGAACTGGCGGAAACGCTGCTGGAAGACCGGCGCTGGTATTATGCCTTCGACGATATCGAAGAGCTGCGCAGGAAAATGACGGAGAGCCGGGTGGTATTGGATGTGCTCGATTACGGGGCTGCCGAGTCCGGAACGCCGCTGCTCCGACAGGTGCCTTTGCGCCGGCTGGCGCGGGTGCCGGCCAGTTCGCCCGAACAGGGCCGGAAGCTGTTCCGCCTGGTGCAGTGGCTGAAACCGGGGCGTATTCTGGAACTGGGGACATCCACCGGCATAGGCACCCTTTATCTGGCCGCAGCGGCAAGCCGCCAGGCCAAAATCATATCCCTGGAAGGCAGTGAAGCCTGTGTACAGGTAGCCCGGGTCAATCTTGGGGTGCTGAACCTGCAGCAGAAGGCGAAAATCCTAAGCGGTCCTTTCCGGGAAACACTTGCTCCGGCACTCCGCGAACTCGGGCAGGCTGACCTCGTTTTTTTCGATGGCCATCACCGGGAAGATGCCACACTGGCGTACTTTGAGCAGTGCTTATCCTGTGCGCACGATCAAACGGTACTGGTGTTCGACGATATCTACTGGTCGCCCGAAATGACTGCCGCCTGGGAAAAGGTCTGCCGGCATCCCCGGGTGACGCTTTCGGTGGATTGTTTTGCGCTCGGATTCGTATTTTTGAACCCCGATTTTAAATCCAAACAACACGTTCGTCTTGTGCCGGGCCGCTGGAAACCCTGGGAGCGATTCATATAAGGATATGGTAAAGAACTGGTTAAAAAAATGGACGGTCTGGGAGTTTCTCCCCATGTGGCTGGCGAACATACCGGTATACGGCATCTACAGCTGGTTTGCGGTGCAGGCGCGGCATGTGTTCTTTTTCAGCAATGTCAATCCCGGAATTCCCCTGGGCGGTGCGGTTGGAGAGTCGAAATACGACATTCTGCAGCGTATTCCCAATCGGTTGCGACCGAAGACGCTGATGGTCTTCGGAGATGCGCCGTTTGCCGAGGTGGAAGCGCAGATGCGGGCTGCCGGACTGAAGTATCCGGTGATCGCCAAGCCGGACGTGGGGGAGCGGGGCTTTCTGGTGCGTAAGGTCGCTCATCAGACGGAACTCCGCGAACATCTGGAGCGCTACCGGGTGCCGTTTCTGATCCAGGAGTTTTTGGATCATCCGGTGGAGATGACGGTCTTGTTTCACCGCTTTCCGGACGATGGCCGTTTCGGCATCAGCTCCGTTTGCATGAAGGAATTCTTGTCGGTTCAGGGCGATGGTGTCTCTACGGTACGGCAGTTGATGGCGCGCAATTACCGGGCCGCTTTTCAGCTGGCGCGCTTCGAACGGGAGTTTCCCGAACTGATGAACCGGGTACCGGCCGCCGGGGAAGCCCTTTTGCTCGAGCCGATCGGCAACCACGCCCGGGGGACCAAGTTTCTCAATGCCAACCACCTGGTTGACCGGGAAATGGAGCTGCGTTTCCGGGAGATCTGCACCGAAATAGACGGCGTCCTGTTTGGCCGTTTCGACCTCAAATGCGAATCCGTGGAGGCGCTGCGCAGGGGCGAATTTCAGGTGATGGAACTCAACGGCGTTTTTGCCGAGCCAGCCCATGTGTACGATCCGGCGCACGGTATGTGGCGCGTTTACCGCGATTATTACCGCCATTGGCGCATCATGTTTGAACTCTACCGCGCCCAGATGCGTTTAGGTGTACGACCAACGCCGCATCGCGAAGCCTGGCATTTTATCCGGCAGTATTTGCGGTATAAAAATGAACTGGAAGCCCTTTAGGTCACTAAAAAGGCCTACATTTGCGGCTTATATCACAAATTGCACGTCCATATCACAAATCCATAACATGGTTATTGAACAAAACAAGGTAGTGTTGGTACACTACACCCTCACGCGCGACAATGCGGAAGGCGAAATGATTGAATCCACCAAAGACCGCGATCCGCTGGGCTTTATTTACGGCGTCGGCATGATGATCCCCGACTTTGAGGATAATCTGAAAAATCTGAAAACCGGCGATACGTTCGCCTTCGGGATCGCCGCCGCAAATGCATACGGCGAGTACGATGAAGACGCTATCGTTGAAGTCCCCAAAGAAATATTTGTACAAGACGGCAAGATCCCCGACGGCCTGCTTGATATCGGCAATGTTTTGCCTCTGACTGACCAAAGCGGCAACCAGTTCCAGGGCAAAGTACACTGGGTGGGTCTGGACAAGGTTAAGCTGGATTTTAACCACCCCATGGCAGGCGTAAACCTGTTCTTTACCGGCCATGTGGAACTCGTCCGCGATGCCGACCCGTCTGAACTGGAACACGGACATATCCACGGCGAAGGCGGGCATCACCACTAAGCCCTCCCATAAGCGATCCTGATACAGAGGTCACGGAGTTTACACCAGACGGCACAGCGTATTGTCACAATATGCCGTGTCGCCTGGCAGGCTCTCCGTGGCCTCTGTGTGTTTTTCGCGGATTCGTACACGCCGCATCGGATGGTAATCCTGCGCGGGCGAAACGGGTGAGACTGGCGTACCCGCTCTCCTATGCGAAGCAAGATCATGCTGCGGGGTGACGAATATTATTGTGTATTGTTTTTGTCTGGCGGAACCTTGTAAAGTACAGACCTGTTCCGAATTAGAGAATCTTGCAAGGGATTACCGTACTGGAAAATGTGGTTTGGCGTCTCCCTTTGCTTCTCCAGTCAAAAACAAAATACAAAATGAAAAAAATCCTTCTCATCGGCGCTACCGGACAACTGGGAAACAAGGTTTTGGAGAAACTGGCCACCGGCGGCAAATATGCCATCCGGGTATTTATCCGGGAAGATTCAAACCTTGAACTGCTCAAGCCTTTCAACCCGGAAATCTTTACAGGGGATTTAACCGACAGGGTGAGTATCGACAAAGCCATGGCGGGCTGCGATATCATCATTGCTACAGCCAATGCCGTAGCCCCCCGGAAAAAGACAGACACCTTTCAGGCTGTCGATTTGCAGGGATATCGCGATTTGATTGATCTCGCCGGGAAGAACAAGATCAGTCAATTCATCTATGTTTCCGCGTTTCCTTTTCCCGGAAAGTATGCGCTTTGGGCTCCCCTTGCCAGGTCAAAAGCCCAAACAGAAGCGTACCTGAAACACAGCGGGGTACCTTACACCATTTTTCAGCCCGACGCCTTTATGGACGTTTACTTTGCCTTCATGGGCTCCACTGCGCCCGTGAAAAACGAGGCCGCGCACCTGGTAAACCGCCCCTGGAAATTTATGCAGCAATTTTACAAAGGGGTGAAGGATAACGTGGCAAACGGCAAGATTGGCATTATCGGCGACGGACATGCCAAACACTGTTATATCGCCCTGGACAATGTGGCGGACTTCATTGTAAAAGCTGCGGATAATCCCGATCTGTTCAATATGGTAATACCATTGGGCGGGCCTGAGGCACTGTCGGGTCTGGAGGTGAAGCAAATATTCGAGAAAGTGCTGAATAAAGAGCTGGCGATCAAACGAACGCCCGCCTTCGCAATGAAACTCCTGGGCAGTATGTTCAGCCTTTTCAGCACCCCCGTTTCCAATATTTTCAAACTGAACTATCTGAATGCGGTGGAAAGCACCGAGAGCAATTGCCAGGAATGGGCCGGAAAACTGTCCATCCGTCTGGCAACTGTGGAAGAGTATCTGACACAAAAATTGAGAGGCACATAACGATGGTTTATCCGGTTAAGACCGACCTTGTTCCCTTGTTGGAAAATCTCGTGGCGGCCATACAGCCGTTTGCAAAAGCCAATTTTGTGCACCTTCGATTCGCCCCGGACGTAGAAAAAGCGATCATCACCCACCATCCGGAATCCGTGCTGCCCATGCTGACCCAGTTGCTATGCCGGGTCATTACCCTGACCCCGCAGGAATATTCGGTGACGCTGTCGGTGCAGGCCGAAGACCAAAATATCCGGGTTCGGGTATCCAATACCGGCGTTTGCCTGGATCAACTCGGGGAGATCGTTGCAGGGTACCGGCAAAAAATATCGGTTCGAAAGATGGAAGAAGAGGGGACAATGTATGAGACCTTGTTCCCGAAGGACGAAGTAGAAACAGGCCAACCCAAATTGGAAGTTGTTTCTCCTTTTACCCATAAGAAATATGTAGTGCCGGTCTTTTTCAAGCGCCTGAGAGACAGTCTCCATTCCCATTTTACCAGCATTCAGCACCTGGAACAAGCGGCGACGGCCCAAAGCGAGCGGGAGGGCGCCTTCCTGAAAAAGGTGAATGCGGTCATTCTTGCCCACCTTGATCAGGAATATTTCGACCTGCCGGCTCTTAGCAAGGCCATGGCGCTCAGCCGTTCGCAGCTGTATCGCCGCCTGAAACCGCTTATCCGGCAGGGGCCCGCACACTATATCCGGTTTGTGCGGTTGCAAAAAGCGAAAGAGTTGCTCGACAATTCGGATCTCGCCATTGGCGAAATCGCATACCGGACGGGTTTCATGAACCAAAGCCATTTCACCCGGGCTTTCCATGAACAGTTTGGGTTTAACCCTTCCGATCTGAAACGAAGTAAAAAACAGCAGGAGGACAACAATGGCGTGCAGACACCGGACTTGAAGCCGGTGCTGCCGGATCCGGTTCGCTATAACTGATCAACTAAAACGTCTCGTCATGAACCAATCGCAAAAAAACAAACAGTTTTACCTGAAATACCACGATGCCCTCAGCGGCAAAAAAAAGACCCGCGAAAAAATCATGCGCTATGTAGCCGATGAAAAACTGATCGAGCATATCCTTTTCTTTGAAAACATGTTCCCGGAATATGCCGTAATCCTGGATGATATCGTGGCGGAGGGCGATAAGGTATTCGTCCAGTCGCACCTGATGGGGCAACATGAGGGTGAAATAGACGGCATTCCGGCGACCCACAAAACAGTTAATGCGCCGTTTGCCCTGGGTTACACCATCAAAAATGAGAAGATCGTGAGTTTTTGGGCCATTGCCAATGAAATGGAATTTTTCGAGCAACTGGGCCTGGCCAGGGATCAGGTGAATGTGGAGTAGCAGCTCCCGGCGTTTTCAAATCAATATGCAACGAGAAGTCAAAAACCTGGAACAAATGGGTTAAATG
>CAYVDV010000136.1:0-11775 GCA_964450465.1 uncultured Saprospiraceae bacterium | reverse complement strand
TTTCAGACAAATGCCGTCGTCAGCCGAATTAATGAAGCAGTTGTGTACGTGCACGTTTCGAGAATCGACAATATCGATGCCGTCGTTGTTCCAGTACGCCCGGCTCTCCACACGGATATAGGCTATTTCCAGGCCGTCGCAGCGTTCGTAGGTCTGAACCCAGCAGGCGGAATTGACCATGGCCACATCGGAAACATGCACATCTTTGCAGCGCACGAGTTCGATCAACTGGGGGCGTTCGCGTTCGTGCGGCCGGTCGTTGCCCCAGTAAGGATCGGTGATCACGCCTTCTTTTACCAGCCGGTACACCTGGGCAGCGAGCGCGGCGCCCTGTCCGTCGATAGTACCCGGGCCACTGATGGCGATGTGCTCCTGGTCTTTGGCCAGGAGCAGGGCATGCCAGGTGATCTTTTCATAATCAAAGCGGTTGGTACTGCCGAGCAGGGTGGCGCCTTCGGCCAGATGCAGTTCCACGTTGCTTTTCAGGTATATGCTGCCGCTCAGGAAGCGTCCAGCCGGCACCAGCACCCTGCCGCCGCCCCGGCTATGGGCAAGATCAATAGTCGCCTGGATAGCCCGGGTATTCAACGTTTGGCCATCGCCGACAGCGCCCTGGTCGCGAATGTCAAAAACGGGTGTTGCACCGCTTTGTGCGGCAAGCGCCGGCAGGAACAGGCTTTGGAGGAGCAGACTGCAACAGGCAGCGCTTTTCCAGGGGAGGAATGTCATGTTTGTATCGTTTTAAAAATCACGCGGCAGACTTCAACGGCTGTTGTCCGGCTTCTCCGTGCAGGATATCGTACAGCAGGTCGTGGTACTCCGGAAACTCCGGCAGATTATTATGCCCGGCCAGTGCAATGGGGAAAAGATGGATGTTTTCCGGCGCCAGTGCCTGCAACATTTCGCTTTGGCGATAGGGGATAAGCCGGTCTTTGAAGCCGTGCAGGATATATACCGGGCATTGCACTTTTTTGATAAAACGATCGGTCCGGATGTGGTAGCGCAACAACCAGCGAATCGGCAGGAAAAATCCGTAGCGGGAGATATGGTAAAGAAAGGAGTAATAGGGGCAGTCGAGGATCAGCAGTTGCGGGTTGTTCCAGGAGGCAATGCGCGCCGCCAGGCCACTGCCCAGCGAACGGCCGTACACAACGATGCGCTCCTCGCCATACAGGCCGGCCAGATACTTGTACACTTGCTGCAGATCGGCGTAAAGGATATTTTCCGTGCGGCGCCCGCGACTTTTGCCAAACCCGCGAAAATCAAGGATAAAAAAGTCGTACCCCTTTCCAACGAAATCCTTTGCAAACTTGCCCCAACCCTTGATACTGCGGGAATTGCCTTTGACATAAAATACCACGCCCTTGCTGTTCGGCACCCGGAAATGCAAGGCATTTACTGTTCCGCCGTCTTCCATGTCGAAATTGACTTCCGTAAACGGAAACGGATACTGGTAGGTGAACCAATGCGGCAGCCGCTCGGGACGGAAAAAGAACAAGTCCTGCCCAAAGTAGAACAGCGCGCACAGAGCGATATAGCCCGCGCCCACCCAAAACAAAATGGCGGTCCAGTAATCTGCGACAGGTTCCATGTGGCGAATGTAAGTGTTTTTGTTTTTCTGGGGTTTCTGGTTAGAAGGTTTCTGGTTAGAAGGTTAGAAGGTTAGAAGGTTAGAGGGTTTCTGGTTGCGTCGTTTAAGGTTGCCCTTCTGGACAGGGTACCCTAAAGCCGAACCCTCTAACCAGAAACCTTCTAACCAGAAACCCTCTAACCAGAAACCCTCTAACCCTTTATGGCATTTTTGCCCGGGCGTCTGTCCACGCTTTCGTCAGATCGGTCACGCCGATGACATTTTTCCAGTTCTTCTCGGGGTGTGCTGCGGCATAGCGGCCCAGCTCCAGTTGCCGGGGGGAGAGCACCGGTTCCGGCGATTGGCCGTTGCCTGCCAGCTGGTTGGCCCGGCAGGCCTGCAGACTGGTCATCGGCACATATTTCCAAAGCGTTTGGGCCAGGTAGTATTTCGGCTCGTGATCGGTGCGGAAACCCTCGTTGCGGGCGCAACTGCGAATACCCTGGGGCTGAGTCTCCTTTTCCAGTTCAGCCCTGGAAACCACAGCCGGATTGAACGATACGCGCACGACCTCATGCCCGTCCTGAAACCCCGGGGCTGTCTCTATGACGCCGGGAATAGCGCCGAAGCTGCGCTCCCCGCTCCAGAAGCAATACATGGAGAAGGTGGCTGTTTCCAGTCCGGACTCCCGGGCCAGCAATTCCTCTTCCACCAGCGATAAATAGCGGGGCACGGTGCTCCCGCCGGCTTTCAGGGCCTTGACCATGCCGCTGGCCAGTGCAGCGGAGGAGCGGAAATCAAAAATCCGGGGAGTCAGATCGCTGCCATCGCTGCGAACGATCCGCACCACCGGATTGTTCCAGGCCTGTTCGCCAAATTTCTTCAGCGCCCCGGCATCCTTGCCGCCTTTGTTGTTGTAAATGCATACCGGCACAAAATGGGTTTCGATGGCTTCCACGATCAGCGGATGGCTGAGCGTGACCGATCCGTAACGGGTACAATTGGAGCAACCCGGCACTTCCTGAAAGAGAATCAGCAAGGGTTTGCCCGATTTTTTCGACGCTTCTGTACCGGCGTCCAGGTCGCGGAGCCAGTGAACTTCGCCGAGTTCGACGGGGTTGCCGGGGTCGGTACGGGTGGGCAGATCAAAGGTGGAATTTCCGGAAAAATGGACTATTCCAAGCAGGCTGCCGGCGCAAATGGAACCGGTCAGCATGAAAAGAAAAATCTTCAGCGCCATGTGAAATTGTTGTTATTAAATGTCCGTAGTCTCCGTGTAAATATAGCGGTTTTGTCCAAAAACCCGTAAAAAACAACATCCGTGAACCATCTTTACCTGGCTTAAAAACAGCCGGACTGATGAAAAATCTTCTGTATGTGCTGCTGGGTTTCCTGTTTTTGGTACAACCGGGATTTGCCCAGAAAAAAATCACCCTATACGATTGTTTCACCATTTTCAAATTCTATCCCCAAACTGTTCCTGACTACCAGTTCTCCCCTGATGGCCGCCATTACACCCAGGAAAAAGAGGACGGTATTTTTGAGTTTGACCTGGCTACAGGCCGGCAAACGCGCCGGATTGTTCCGGCTGCCGACCTGAACGTCGCAGGTGCATGGGATAAACACACCTTCAGCAACGACGGCGCCAGAATACTGCTTCGTTCCAACACAGAACAGGTGTACCGCCATTCCGTTATCGCCGATTATTGGGTGTACACCCTGGCGACCCGCAAGACCGAACGCCTGTTTGAAGGCGATTCGGTGCAATTTGCTGCGTTTTCAGCGGATGGCAATAAAGTAGCCTTTGTCGTGCGGAACAATCTCTTTTACAAGGACCTTGTTTCCGGCAAAACCGTTCAGATCACCACCGACGGCAAAAAAAACGCCATTATCAACGGCTTGCCCGACTGGTTGTACGAAGAGGAGTTCAGCCCTCCGGACGGCGATGGCATGGTCGCCACCGCCTGGAGCCCCGACGGCTCAAAACTTGCTTTTATCCGCTTTGATGAAAGCGCAGTACCGCTGTACCCGCTTACCTGGTACACCGGCGAAGCGTATCCCGTCCAAACCGAATACAAATACCCCAAGGTGGGCGCACCCAACTCGCGCGTCAGCGTGCAGGTGTACGACCTGGCCAGTGGCCAGACGGTACAGGCCCTCCCGGGCACGGAAAACCAGGATATCTATCTGCCGCGCATTATCTGGAGTCCGGATAATCTTTTGTGTATTTACGTCCTCAACCGCTGGCAGGATAACCTGTCGCTGGTGCTCTACGACCCGGTACAGCAGGCAACGGGCATGCTGCTCTATGAGATGGATGAAGCTTATTTGGACCACGAAGTGTGCGACAACCTGTGCTTCCTGCCCGACCGTTCGGAATTTCTCTGGATGAGCGAACGCGATGGCTACAGCCACCTCTATCTCTTGCCCCGGCATCCGGCCGCCGCCGTCGCCATACGCCAATTGACCAAAGGCGCGTTCGATGTCACGAAACTCTATGGCCTGGATGCCCCAAACGGGAAATTTTATTACCAGACGGCTACGCCTACGCCCATGGACCGCCAGGTATGGGAAGGTTCGCTCGACGGCACAGCGCCCCGCCTGCTCACCCCGGGACCCGGTTGGCATGAAGCGACATTTTCGCCGTCGTTTGACTATTTTATTCACCAGCACTCTACGCTCAACAGCCCGCAGGAGGCCGAACTCTGCAACCGCGCCGGCGATTCCATCCGCACACTGCTGCGCAACGACCGGGTGGACCGCATGCGCAAGGATTACGGCTTTGCCCCGGTAGAACTGTTCAGCGTGCGGGCAGCCGACGACAGTACGCTGCTGAATGCCTGGATGCTCAAGCCCGCCGATTTCGACCCGGCGAAAAAATATCCGGTCCTGTTCGATATTTACGGCGGCCCGGGCTCGCAAACCGTGGAAAACCAGTACGACGGCTACACGGGCGCCTGGCACCAACTGCTTGCGCAAAAAGGCTATATCGTGGTCAGCGTCGATAATCGCGGCACGGGAGGCCGGGGCCGCGCGTTCAAGAAATGCACCCAGCTCCAGCTGGGCAAATACGAAACGGAGGATCAGATCGCCGCTGCCCGGCAAATCGCTGCCCTGCCGTATGTCGATCCTGTCCGGATCGGCATCTGGGGCTGGAGTTACGGTGGCTATCTGAGCAGTTCCTGCATCCTCAAAGGCAACGATGTATTTAAAATGGCCATGGCCGTGGCGCCGGTCACCAACTGGAAATGGTACGATTCAGCCTACACCGAGCGCTTTATGCACACGACGAAAGAAAACTCAGCCGGCTATGAGGACAATTCCCCCATCAACTATGCGGATTGCCTCGTTGGCGACAACTACCTCATCTGCCACGGCACCGCCGACGACAATGTGCACTGGCAACACAGCATCGAAATGGCAAATGCACTGATCCTGGCCAATAAACAGTTCGAAACCTGTTATTACCCCAACCGTAACCACGGTATTTACGGCGATAACGCCACCCGGCACCTGTTTACCAAACTGACGGAATTCGTACTGGAAAAATTGTAGGCAGCGTTCGCAGCGAAATACTTATCTTTCCCTCAGATCAACTGCTTTTGCCATGCTCAAACACTGCTTTGTCTTGTTGCTCACCCTGTTCGCAGCCGCCCAAACGGGGCATACCCAAAAAGCCTTCGGCAAACTCGTGGCCGGACTAGAAATGGGTTTTGATGTGAACCAGTTCAAAGCCGGGATCAAACCCCGGTTTATCCCGGGCGTTCAGGTCGAAGTACCCATCGGATCCTTTTCCATCGGTGTGGGCCTGGGACGGGAAATTTACTATCCGTACGAATACTACACCTGGACCGGCGAAACGATCGAACGCATTGAAAACGAAAAGCCGGTACCCTATTACGTGTCTGATCTTCACGAATTCCGGCCGGCGTACTGGACCATCCCGGTCAAGATCGACTACCGTTTCCACCGTTGCCACTGCGTGTATTTTCATGCAGGCATGACCTTCGATTTTTTCAGCGACAGTCCGCCCGACCGTGTGACTTTCCCGGGCGCCCAACTGCGCGAAGCGCCGCTGATGGAAGTGCCGCGCGAACTGCTGTTCAAAAAAATGACGAAGAGTTACGAATTTGGCATAGGGTTCAAACTGCACTCCAACGACTATATGCGTCTCGTGGCCCGTCCCAGCTTCGTACTCAGCGAGAAACCGGGCTATTACGTGGACGGACCCGACTACCTGGCCACCCTGCGGATGACTTTCGGGTTTCAGTATGCGTTCATACGGTATGAATAGGGCGTTCTACCGCTTAAAATGCGATTCGTAGAACGCCACCCAATCGTCCGCGCTGATCTTCTGCATCAGCTGGGCGATCAGATCGTAGGGGATATCGTTTGTTTTCTTGAACCGGACGCAGCTCTTGCCCATATCGAGCTTGGTTTTGCAGTGCTTGGGGTATTCCGACACAAACCAGTTCGATAACTCCTCATTGGCATACAGTCCCATGTGATAGAGGGCGATAAAGTTTTTTTGTGAAGCAATGCTGACGAAGGGCAGCGGCTGCTTCGGGTCGCAGTGATAGCCGGCCGGATAAAGGCGGTGCGGTACAGCGTAGCCGATCATGCCATAGCCCATGCCCTCCTCGAACCCGTCGGGGATGTTCTCCAGAATGGTGTCGCGCAAGCGGGAAAAAGCCTCGCGGCGTTCTTCGGGGATGGCGGCGAGGTATTCGGCAGGGGTGGATGCCTGGTGTGTCATGGTACAAACGTTGTGTTGATCAGAAATACGGCCGGCGCTTTTTCCAGCACTCCGGCTTTTCCGCTTTTCCAGTTGCGTATGGATTGGGAGCGCACATATTCCCCGGCCCCGGTGAGGTCTTGTGCCACGGCAAATACTGTATCGGGTTGCAGGGTTTCCAATGCCACTTCCAGCACCATCTGGCTGCGGTAAGGTGTTTCGATAAAGAGTTGGGTCTGGCGCTGCTGGCGGGCCTGTTGTTCGAGTCTGCGCAGGTCGCGGGCCAACTCGGGACGCTTCGGGGAGAGGTAGCCGTGAAAGGCAAAACTCTGCCCGTTCATGCCGGAAGCCATCAGGGCCAGCAGGAGGGAGGAGGGGCCTACCAGGGGTTTCACCGGCACCCCTTCGCGGTGTGCTAACGCCACAATAGCCGCGCCGGGGTCGGCCACACCGGGGCAGCCGGCTTCGGAAAGCAGGCCCACGTCGCGGCCGGTGCGCACGGCCTCCAGAAATGTTCTTTCCGCTTCCGCCGGATCATCGTGTTTGCCGATCTCGGCAAATACCATATCCTGTAAAGGCTTGTCCGGCCCGCAGGACTTGATAAAATGCCGGGCGGTTTTTGCCCGTTCCACAATAAAGACGTCCAGCTTTCGGGCTATATCGGTGACATAGGCCGGCAAGGTGTGGAGCGCGTCTTCCGCGATCGGTGTGGGAATGAGATAGAGGACAGGCATAGGCTGGGCACAAAAGTAGTGGCCCCGGGGTTACCACCGGGCTTTTTTAACCGGCAATTATCTACTTTTGTGGGTCCAAGCACCAACTATGGCGGAAACCTTTACCATAAAACTCCCGGTCTTCGAAGGTCCCTTCGATTTGCTCCTGTTCTTTATCGAGCGGGACGAGCTGGATATTTACAATATTCCGATCGCCCGCATCACCGACGATTTCCTGGAGTACATGCACCATCTGGAAGCCTTGAATATCGACCTGGCTTCGGAGTTTATCGTGGTGGCAGCTACGCTCATGCGCATCAAGGCCAAACTGCTGTTGCCCCGCAAACAGCTGGATGACGAGGGCAACGAGATCGACCCCCGGCAGGAACTGGTCGAGCGCCTGTTGGAGTACAAGCGCTACAAAAGTGTGCTGGAAGACCTGCGCCGGCTGGAGGAAGTGCGGGCCTTTATGAGTCCGCGCGGCTACGCTTCGACAGAGTTGCGCAAGCTCGCCGAAACCGCCCTGGCCGATGCTGAAATGGAAAGCGTCACGCTGTACAAGCTCTTGCGCGTGTTTGAGCGCCTGCTCAACCGTTTCGAGGAGGGGCAAAAGGCGAAACGGGTACACACGGTGTACAATTATACTTACACGATTCAGGGGCAGCGCGAATTTCTGCAGGGCAAGCTGAAAAGGGGTGTCAAATCCTCCTTTGAAGAGCTATTTCTTACCCTCGAAAACCGCATTCACGCCATCGTGACCTTCCTCGCCCTGCTCGAACTGCTCAACGCGCAGGAAGTAGCCCTGATCCAGGGCGACGGGATGAATAACTTCTGGCTGACCTTGCCGGAGGAAGAGGAAGCCCCGGAGCCGTCGAAGTAGTCTCCCCGAACGAGAGAGATGGAAACGGAGCCTTCCCTTTTCCAAAAAACACGTACTTTTCGCTCCAGCCATGCGTCCATTCAAAATCTTGCTCCTCGCACTTTGCTTTGCAGCCTGTTCCCCGGAGCAACCTTTCCCGCCCGTACCTCTGGATGCCTATGTGTTGCCCGGCGATTTCCGGCTGGAAGTAGTAGCTGCCGAGCCCCTGATCGACACACCCGTAGCGATGTGCTTCGACGCAAGCGGCCGGATCTGGGTCGCCGAAATGCGCGGCTACATGACCGACCTCGACAACAGCGGCGAAAAACAGCCCAACGGCCGGATCGTTATTCTGGATGACCGGAACGGCGACGGTATTATGGATACCCGCCGGGTTTTCCTCGACAGCCTGGTGTTGCCCCGTGCACTTGCCCTGGTGTATGGCGGGCTGCTCTACGCCGAACCCCCGAACCTTTGGTTTGTGGAAATCCAAAACGACCGCCCCGGCGCCCGCACCCTTGTGGATTCTTCGTACGCCGCCGGCGGCAATGTGGAACACCAGCCCAATGGCTTGCTGCCCGGCCTGGACAACTGGATCTACAGCGCGAAAAGCGCCCTGCGCTACCGCCGGAAAAACGGCCGCTGGTTGCGCGAAAAAACCCACTTCCGCGGGCAGTGGGGTATCACACAGGACGCCGCAGGCCGCCTGTTCTACAACGACAATTCCAATCAGCTGCAGGGCGACTGGGTGCTGCCCAACGCCCTTTTGCGCAACCGCTATTTCTCGCCTTCCGCCGGCTTTAATATCCAGGTCTGCACCGACCAGCGCGTGTTCCCGCTCCAGCCCACGGCGGTCAATCGCGGCTATCAGGAGGACATGCTCGACTCCAGCGGTCGCTTGCGGAACGTTACCTCGGCCTGCGGTCCGCTGGTATATCGCGGTGGCCAGTTCCCGGCCGAATACGCCGGCAACGCCTTTGTGTGCGCACCCGAGGCCAACCTCGTCAAACGCAATGTATTCGACCCCGGAGAGCCGAAGCTAAAAGCCCGGCAGGCCTACCCCGACCGCGATTTTCTGGCAGCGTACGACAAAGGCTTCCGGCCCGTCAACCTGAACGAGGGGCCCGACGGCTGCCTGTACGTGACCGACATGCACCGGGGGATCATTCAGCATAAAACCTACCTGACGGCCTATTTGCGGGAACGCATTCAATCGGAGAAACTCGATACGATTACCGGCCGGGGACGGATACTTCGCGTGCTGCATGCCGGCAGGCCCCGAACACCTGCTCCTCCACTTGCATCCGCCAGCCTGACAGAACTGGTAGACGCCCTCGACCACCCCAATCCCTGGGTATGCGACCAGGCCCGGCAACTGCTGATCGAACGCGGCGGGCGCGATGCAGAGCCTTTGTTGCAAAGGAAACTGCTTCAGCGCTCCGATCCGAAACTGCAACTGCAAGTCCTGTGGACGCTTGAAGGCCTGGATGCACTGGATGCGCCTTTATTGATACAAATGCTCCATTCCGCGAAAGACCCCTGGGTACTGCAATCGGCCCTCCAGTTGCTGGAGACTTTTGCCGGTCCGGAACAAACCGGCCCTGTTTGCAAAGCCCTGGACTCGCTGTATGCCCGCCGCGATCCCGTCGTCGATCTGGCGCTGTGCCTGTATGCCGGCCCCTGGAGCCGGACCGCCCCGGAGCGGGTTGACCCACTATTGCTGCAGTTGCTGGGGCGATATCCGCAGGATACCCTGTACCAGGAAGCCATGGTGAGCGGACTGAGCGAACGCGAGGCCGATTTTCTGGCGCTGCTCCAAAAAACAACCCCGCAGCATGAATTGCCGTATCTGAAACAAATACTGGCCCGCTGCGCTGCCGACCGCCGGGAAAACCGCCCGGCAGCCTGGACTTTGGAACCCCAACCGGGCAGGGATGGCCTTACAGCGGGTCTGCAATTGTACACCACGCTTTGCGGCGCTTGCCACGGACCCACCGGCCAGGGCACCCCCA
Source organism: uncultured Saprospiraceae bacterium (assembly GCA_964450465.1). Classification (GTDB taxonomy): domain Bacteria; phylum Bacteroidota; class Bacteroidia; order Chitinophagales; family Saprospiraceae; genus M3007. Next base: position 1,886 of record CAYVDV010000136.1, on the reverse strand, counting down.
ACCTGGCGCCTCCGCTCGACGGGTCCGAGTTCGTCCATGGAAATCCGGATAAACTGGCGCTCATTGCCCTGCATGGTTTGCAGGGGCCGCTGCACATAAAAGGGCAGTTGTACACGTTCAATGCCGGCATGCCGGGGCTTGGCCCCAACCCCGAATGTACGGATACAGACCTGGCCGCCGTGTTGACATTCGTGCGCAATGCTTTTAGCCGGGAACCATATAATTTTTCCGCCAAAAAGATCGATTCCCTGCGCCTGGCGCCGCCCGCCGCAGCCGGGGGATTTACGGCCGGTGAATTGTTGGAGCGGATACGGGATTGAGGCTGCAGCGCATCACATAACGTCGTTCCACAAATTTTCCGGGTTCCGTAGCCGGAAAAACATCCGCTGCGTATTTTTTCACCCCGATCCACCGATTCCCCGTATTTTTCGCCCCCGTTATGTTCGCATAACCAAAACACGTTTCCATGAAGATCCATTTCCATCTTTACTATAGCACCCAGTTTGGGGAAAACCTCTACCTGCGCACTGAACGCCACCTCGATAACATCGTCACTATTGACGAATACCCGCTGAGCTACCTCAACGAAATGCTCTGGCACGGCGTGGTCGATCTGGGCGACATGCATGCCGGCAACCTGCAGTACCATTATATCTGGCGCAACCAGTCGGGCGCCCACAAGGAAGAGTGGGGCCGGCGGCGCATCGAAATCCCGGAGCAGGAAGACGGGCTGATGGAAGTATATGACTACTGGAACGCGCCGGGAACGGTGGAAAATGCGTTCGAGACGCAGCCCTTTCAGGTGTTTTTTTCCCGCCCGGCGGTTGCCCGCAAAAAAGAAGCGCCTTATACCCACAGCTTCCGGGTGAAAGCGCCCCTGCTTGCTGCGGATGAAGTACCCTGTCTGCTCGGCCACGGCAGCGCACTGCGCGCCTGGGACTCCCTGGCGCCCCTGCTGCTTCAACCCGACGACTACGGCTGGTCGGTTCAGGTCGATCTGTCGGGCGAAGAGTTTCCCCTGGCCTATAAATACGGCGTATGGAATACCCGAACCAAGCTCTTTACGGGTTTTGAAAGCGGCGCTAACCGGGCGCTGTACCAACCCGTATCCACCCGGGTGGTGCTGCACGACGGCTTTGCCCGTTTCCACAAGGACAAATGGCGCGGGGCCGGTGTCGCCATTCCGGTGTTCAGTCTGCGCAGCGCCGCGAGCTTCGGCGTGGGTGAATTCACCGACCTGCCGGTACTTGCAGACTGGGCTGAATCGGTGGGGCTTAAACTGATCCAGTTGCTGCCCATAAACGATACATCGGCTACCGGCGACTGGACGGACTCCTATCCCTATGCCGCGATTACGGCATTTGCCCTGCATCCGCTGTACCTGAACGTGGCCGAAGTAGCCGGCAAGGCCCAGGCGGACCTGCTCAAACCCTATGCTAAAACACAAAAAGCCCTCAACGCCCTCGACGCCGTGGATTACAAGGCGGTGATGCAAACCAAATGGGAGATCATCCGCCAATTGTATGCTGCGCAAAAAAGCGCGTTCCTGACCGACACGAACTTTATCCGCTATTTCACCGAAAACCAGCACTGGCTGGTACCCTACGCCGCGTTTTGCTATTTGCGCGATACCAATGGCAGCTCCGACTTCAATACATGGTCGTCACACCAGGTGTACCGGGAAAAAGAGATTGAAAAACTCGTTTCCCCGAAATCGGCACACTACGATGCCGTTGCGATACACTATTTCGTGCAGTGGCACCTGCACCGACAGCTCCGGGCGGCTGTGGATCATTTGCACAGCCGGGGGTTGGCGTTGAAGGGCGATATTCCGATCGGCATCTACCGCTACAGCTGCGATGCCTGGGTGGCGCCCGAACTCTACA
>CAYVDV010000135.1:0-11813 GCA_964450465.1 uncultured Saprospiraceae bacterium | reverse complement strand
GAGTTCCCGCAGGTACTCCAGCGTCTGTTTTTTGGGCTGCAAAGGGTATTCTTCCGGGTTGCAGTCGCCGTAAATGATCACTTCCGCTGCTTTCAATTCCACCCGCTGGCCCTTGCCCTGACTTTCCACCAGCATACCGCGCGCACCGATGGCAGCGCCGTATTTGATGCGGTCAATTAGGGCGGGGTCGGTATGTTCAAAATCGATCACAACCTGTAGGTTGGTTGCGCTGGAACCGTCGTTCAGGGCAATGAACTGGTTGTTGCGGAAGGCTTTTACCCAACCTTTGACAGTCAGCTCCGTGTTGACAGGTTCCGTACGGAGGATCTCGGCGATTTTTGTGCGTTTCATATATTTTTAAAAAAAGAGCCGCAAAAGTACGGCAAAGTGCTCATTTAAAAAATTTAGAAATAAACCATGTAGCTACATTCGCCTACCTTTGCAACCCTTAATGACCTTCCGTTGTTTTTTTCGTCATAATGGCTCGGAGGAACAAAATATGTTAATTCAGGTTTTTAAAAGTAAAATTCACCGGGTGCGGGTCACACAGGCCGACCTGAACTATATCGGCAGCATCACGATCGATGAAGAACTGATGGAAGCCGCCAATATTGTTGAAGGTGAAAAGGTACAGATCGTAAATAACAATAACGGCGCCCGGCTGGAAACGTACACGATTCGCGGAGAACGCGGCAGTGGCGTGGTTTGCCTGAACGGCGCGGCTGCTCGGCTGGTCCAGGTAGGCGATGTGGTGATCATTATTTCCTATGCGCTGATGACCCCGGAAGAGGCGCGGGCTTTCCGTCCGGTTGCCGTGTTTCCGGACGACAACAACCGCCTGGTCACCCGCCCTACACCCTGACGTCGTAGGGCGAATTTACGTCGATCCGTTTTTTGCGCAGATACAACGCACCCATTGCGATAATGAACAGGCCGATAGCTAATCCCAGGCGCATGGAGCGGTCCTTTCGCTCTGAAATTACTTTTGACCAATAAAGCGGATTTGGCTCGCCCGGCGAGCCGGCACCGAGGTGAATGGCCCAGTTGCCGGGGTCGGCGTTATCCAGATCGGGCATGAGCAGATCAAGGGAAAAGGCTCCTTCCGGCGGATCGAGATGGTAGGCGATGCTGTCCACAGCCGAGCCGTCGGCGGCGAAAAGCGCCAGGCGTTCGGCATTTTTATCCAAACCGAAACGAAAGTCACCGGTAATCCGGGCAACTTGCGGATATGCCCGCCGGAATGCCGCCGTATCCTGGCAAACTACCAGATAGCCTTTGGGTGGGATCAGCACTGCAGGAAATACCCACTCATGCCGGTAATCGCTCAGCCGCCAGCCCGCCAGCTGCACCGGCTTGCCCGAAGCGTTATACAATTCGAGCCAATCCCCTGTCTTTTGTCCGGCAGGGTCCACCTCGTTAATAAACACCAGATTGTTCAACGGATGCACATGCGGTTCAAAACGCGCCCGCAGCCGCAGTACGCCATTGCCCGGCAAATAGGTGCGCAGAGAGCGCCCCTGCTGGTCGATGCCCTCCCAACCGGCAAAACGGTAGCCAAAAGCGGGAAGCGCCGTGAGCTCGACCGGTATATTTTCATAATAAACGCCGGTATAGCCTTCCGAACCAACCGCAACACAATGATTGACCAGGACGGTCCCGCCTTCACTGACTTCCAGTTGCAGACTGGCTGGCGCCCCCGTATGAAAATAACGCGACATGGTTTCGCGGAGAAAACCGGGGCGTTTTTCGGCAAACTCGCGCAGCACAGCCAGATTACGCTGCCAGACTAGATCAGAGCGCCGCCAGCGCGCCAGATGCCGGGGCATTTCGGGCCCCATTGTTTTTTCAAACCAGGCGATTTCGTCAAGGGCATGCCGGGGAGCAAACGACGTATTGAGGCGATCACACATCCGGTTGACAAACTGCTGGCGAAAGTCCTTGTTTTTTAGCAGGTTGCGAAAAAGAAACGTACTCCATGGGGGATTGGGCCAGCGGGGGCCGTCGGGTTCGGTGAAGAAGCCTATGGCATCGTGCTGCCAGGCCAGCGGATCGTACAGCGCAAAGCCCCAATCGGTATCAAACAGGATCCAGCGCCAGCGACCGCCCGGGCGGCGGGGCCGCCAGAACCGGATATTGCCCCCCGCATCAGTATTGTCACAGTAGATCTGGGCAACCTGATAATCGATATAGTTGTCGACATCCATCTGGCTTTGTACCCAGGCATAGTGCACGGGATTGGCCAAATCGTGATCCTGGATATAATTGAGCATGCGCTGGTAATGCCGGCCGCTGCCATGGCGCACATTCCGCTGGTGTTCCATGAGATCAAGCGAGTCGCGGTCCACACCGGCGTGATCTTCCAGGAACCGGGCGTTAATCTTTTCGCGGATGTGGTAAATACCCCAGTACTGACCGTTCAGGTAAACTACGGCAGGCCGGAAAGCCTGCTTTTCCAGATCCCATCCGTCAGTCAGGCGATTCATGAGTTCATCGCGAAAGTGGGCGCCGTCAAAATCACTTCCACCGTTGCGCAGCACCAGATATTTGAACTTTTTCGGCTGATCCGCCCCAAAAAGGCGGTGCCGGAAAAACTTTTTCCCGTAGCGGTCTCTGGCCACCAGAACTAAACTTTTTTGGGGATAAATGCGGCTGTATCCGCCAAACAGCCGCAAACCGGAGCCGCTGTTGTGCACGCATTTTCGATCCGATTCAAAGATCTCCACATTACATAAAAACTCCCGCCGGGTCCAGAAATTGGCCCCTGGTTTATGTACGGCAGATGAATCGGCGCCGGGACCGTCCATCATGATCCCGGTTTCAGGATGAAACAGAATACCCGGATTGATCGCCACGGAAATGACCGGCAGATCAGTAGGAGGTTCCTGGATAAAATACGTTTGAGTGAAAGCCCCGCTCATGATTTTTCCGCGCCGGGCAACGGCCCGCAATACCGTTGTTTTGCCGATTGCGATCGGTTGCACATAACGGGCGGACCGGGTTGTGGGATGCGAACCGTCTGTCGTGTAATAAACCACAGCATTGCTGCCCTCGAGTGTAACCTGAAGCGGAGCCTGATAAAATCCACCGGCATGGGAAAACCGGACTGTAAGCGGCTGCTCTTCCGGAAGCGCAGATTGCGCTCCGGCGGCAAGGCAAATCCCCATGATCAGGGTCAGGATCAGATAATTTTTTGGCACAGGTAAGCGGTCGCTTTGGTAACTATCCGCACAAAGATAGCATTATTCAACAATGTACTGATTATCAAGCGAGTGCCGGATAATCGGCAATGGGACCTTATCCTTTGCAAGAAACATGCCAGAGCGATGGCGTCAACGGCGTTGCGGTCAGTGGGATCAAGATGCGTAGCGTTTGGGATCAAAAGCATCTACCGGGATGCTGGTGGGTTTGCCGGCTGCCAGTTCGGCTACCAGTTTGCCCGTACCAGCGCCCATGCTCAGGCCCAGCATGGCATGGCCGGTGGCGATGAGCAGGTTTTGGTTGTTGCGGGCAAAGCCGATATAGGGCACACCGTCGGCGGAAACCGGACGGAATCCGAACCATACCCGTTCCCGAAGCTTCGACTTCAGTTTTTCCAGATCGGCCAGATCCCGGAACACAGGATCGTCCAGATAGCCCGGGAAAAAGCGCGGTACCGACTCGAGGATACCCTGGACCCGTGGAAACAGGATCCGGTCGTTGATCGGGCCGATCTCCATAGTGCTGCCGATGCGCAGGCGGTTGGGCCAGGGAGTCAAGGCGACTTTGGATTCCAGCAGAATGCAGGGAAAGTTTAGGTTCTTCACCGGGTTTTCCACGGTCATTGAATACCCTTTGCCGGGCATAAGCGGCAGATACTCCCCGGCCAGGCGGGCCAGTTGTGGCGACCAGGAGCCGGCAGCCAGCACGACAAGGTCAGGCTGGATGCTTTGTGCCGCTTGCGACTGGCCCTTGGAAGCCGTCTGGTAGCGAACGCTGCTGATTTTGCCGCCTTTTCGTTCAAAACCGCTTACTTCGGCATTCCGGATGATCCGGACGCCGCGTTTTTCCAGCAAGGCTGGCAATTGCTGCATGAGTGCGTTGGGGTAAAGATGCGCGTCATCCTTAAAGAGCACTCCCCCCCGGACGTCGGGCTTCAGGTCGGGTTCGATCATCTGCGCCTGTTCGCGGCCCAGCAGCTCAACCTTGAGGCCCAGATCCTCCGCCCTTCGGGCTGTTTCCAGCTCTTCTTTTTCTTTTTTCTCGGTCTGGTAATACATGATGCACCCCCGCTCTGTGAGGCCGAAGTCCATATCCCCCTTTGCGGCCCATTCTTTAAACAGGTTCTTGGAAAAGGAAAGCAGATCGATCAGGGGGCGTGCACTGCGCTCGGCATGTGCGCGATTGGAGGCGCGGACAAATTTCAGCCCCCAATCTACCAGATCGCCCCGCAATTGGGGACGGATATAGAAAGGGCTTTTTTGTTTGAACATCCACAGAATGCCTTGCTCGATCATTCCGGGCGCCGCCAGCGGCACAAAATGCGATGGCGACAGGTAGCCCATATTGCCAAAAGAGCAATTATCGGTCAGATCGCCTTTTTCAAGCAAGGTAACCTCCCAGCCATCTTCCTGAAGGTAGCGCGCGGCGCTCAGTCCGATGATACCGCCGCCAATAACCAGTGCATGCATAAAAAGCCGGCGCGAGGGTCTGTTTCAAAGCGCCGGGTCAAACATCGCAAACTCCAAAGAAAAAGCGTATTCCTCCGGGAAGAATTCGACCATCAAAATGAAACAAAGCGGTGTTCGTTGAGAGCGCTCAGGATATGCAGGGTTTTGCCATCCCATTCGCCGAAGACGGTCAGCGGGCTCCCGCCACTCAGCGCAATCAGAGGCCAGCCCACCGCATCGCCATTGGCCAGGGGCAGGCTTTTACCCCGGCTGTCATTCAGGTCAAATCCGGTTTTGTGCCGGCAAGGCACAACATTGCTGAGCACTACCGGAAACTGTGGCAACCAGGGCTGGGCGCCCAGAGCGATCGCATAAGCATGCGCCATGGCGTCGATATGATCAAATCCCGGCAGCGCTTCCACTTGCTGGGGCAGGGTGTGCAGTTCGCCGGAAGCCAAAGCCCGCAACGGCCATGCGGAAGGGTAAAAAATCAGTTCCCCTTCCAGAATAACACCGGGGGTAAAGCCCGGTAGAAAATCCTGGTCGCCATGCGTGTACTCCAACAGCAAGGCATACCGTTCACTTTGAGCCCCAAGGAGCCAGCTGCGGCGCTGGCGCAGTTTGTCCTCTACAAGTTCCTCCACCGAGCCCACTACAGCCCATTGGTCGTGCAAGGGCGAGCCTTCACTGCGCACAGTTTCCTTCCGGAGTGCAATGCCAATAAACGATTCCAGATCATGCACCAGAGCCTCCGGCAAACGATCACGCCCGCGGAAGGCGTGCAGAGCCAGGGCGGCATCGGCCAGCACCGCCAGGGTATGTTCCGCCCAATCGGGCTGGCTGGAGGGTATGGTTTCAAGCAGGCGAAGGTTCCGGCTCAGCCCGCGCATGGAAGCATCGGCAAGCCGGCCGGCGATGCCTTTGTAAAAATCCGGGTCTTCCGAAACAGCGGTCGCAACGCCCCGGCGCAGGGTATCGAGCAACCAGCTCTCCAGGTCTTCAAACCCGTGCGAAGCCCGCTCCAGTCGCTCGTAGTGCCGGTGCGCCTGCTCCGCAGCGCGTTCACCAGAGTCAGGACCAGGTGCCGGCATCTGCCGCGCTTCACCGCGCTGCAAAGCAAGCACCCAATCCGGCAATGCCGCAGCGGTTTCAAAAGCAGCCAACCCTTCCCGGGCAAACAACAACATCAAAGCCCGCACGTGCACACAAGGCTTCGGCTGAAAAGTACAACTGCAATACGAAACCTGCCGCGCCGTATCCAGCACCACCCCGTGAACCCGGTCGGCAGCCACCGGGATCCCGGCAAACAACAGCTCCCCCCAAACAAAGCGTCTGGGGAAAAATGCGCTGTGCGCAAGGCGTTCTTCGCGGAGGGGCATGAAAGTTTTGAGTTTTGAGTTTTGAGTTTTGAGTTGGTTCACCTTTGCGGGAAGGGCAATCACAGGACATGGTGAATACACAGCAGGTTCTTTATCAGATCATATCCTCTGGCGTATCAGGGCCATTTCCATGGCCTCCGTGTTCTGAACTATCTTCACAGCAGAATCGCACCGCAATTTCCGTTTACCGCGAAGGTGAACCAACTCAAAACTCAAAACTCAAAACTCTGAATCCTCTTCTTCATCGGAGGAGTCATCGGGTTTGGACACGCCGTTCCGGGTAATGATCCGCAGGGAGACCATAGCGCGTTCGCTGGCCAGCTGTTCGGCGCTTTTTTTGTTGAAATCATCGGCGGTCCCCAGCTTTTTACCATCGACATAAACCGCGACTTTAAACTTGTCGCGTTTATCACTTTTATATTTAGCCAGCACCTTATAGTCGATCTGGCGGCCGTTTTTCTGGCACCATTCCAGCAGTTGGCTTTTGTAGTTATCGTCAAACTGTTCGAGCTCGTGAATATCCAGATAGCGGCGCAGGATACGGCGGATCACGTAGTATTTGGTTCTGTCGTAGCCTACCTCAATGTAGAGTGCACCCACCAGAGCCTCCAGGGCATTGCCCAACATGGACTTGGACAGCCTGGTTTGGTTGTAATTTGCCAAAAAGAGGTCGAGTCCCATCCGATCGGCGATATCGTCGAGCGAATTACGCTTCACGATTTTGGAGCGCATTTTGGTGAGAAAGCCTTCGTCGCTGTTGGGATATTTTTTAAAGAGGTATTCCGCTACAATCGTACTCAGCACGGCATCGCCCAGGAATTCCAGGCGCTCATTGTTGGCAATGGCGTAATCCCGTGAAGTAAACGTGCTTTTGTGGTAAAAAGCCAGCTTGAACAGCGAAAGATAAGCCGGGGTGAAGCCCAGCATGGTGGTAAGGCGACGGGCCAGTTCTTTTTCCGGATGGAAATAGTAATTGTAGAAGCGTCGGATAAATCGTACAACGATACGCATGGTCAGTGATTAGATAGGCCTGCCGGCCGGTGCTGGCAGCCGGAGCGAACGGTTTTGGGCATTTACTATGATAACAGGTAGTTGTTACCGGTTACTGACCGCTAACAATAACCTATGAAGCATCTACACTACAACTTCCGGAATATGATCGACGCGTTGTGGCCTCCGAAGCCAAAGGTGTTGCTCATGGCCGCATTCACCTGGCGTTGCTGGGCTTCATTGAACGTAAGGTTGAATTTCGGATCGATCTCCGGATCATCGGTAAAATGGTTGATCGTGGGGGGCACAAAATGGTGCTGGATCGCTAATATACTGGCAATAGCCTCGATGGCGCCGGCAGCACCCAGCAGGTGGCCGGTCATACTCTTGGTGGAGGAAATATTCAGGTTGTATGCATGCTCACCAAATACTTGCCGGATCGCTTTCAACTCGGCTATATCGCCCAGGGGAGTGGACGTACCGTGTACATTGATATAATCCAGGGCATCCGGAGTCATTCCGGCATCCTCCAGAGCCAGGTTCATCACATTGATCACACCAATGCCTTCCGGATGCGGCGCGGTAATATGATAGGCATCGGCAGTGGCAGCAGCACCCACCACCTCCGCGTAGATACGGGCGCCGCGTTTTTTGGCATGCTCATATTCTTCCAGGATCAGGCCGCCGGAGCCTTCCCCGAGCACAAAACCGTCGCGGTCTTTGTCGAACGGGCGGGAAGCCGTTTGGTATTCGTCGTTCCGCTCGCTCAGGGCCTTCATGGAATTGAAGCCCCCGACAGCCGTTTTGGTAATGGTTGCTTCCGAGCCACCGGCAACGATAATATCGGCGCGGCCCATCCGGATATAGTCGAAGGCATTCATCAGGGCGTGCGAAGAAGAGGCGCAGGCGGATACCGTGGCGTAGTTGATGCCCATGAAGCCGTAATGGATGGAGATCTGGCCTGCCGCGATGTCGGAAATCATTTTAGGGATCAGGAAAGGGTTGTGTTTGGGAATCCCGTTCCCCAGGGCATGCTCTTCCACCTCCTTTTCCAGGGTAGCCAGACCGCCGATACCGGAAGCCCAGATAACGCCCACCCGTTGTTTATTGATCGCATCCAGGTCAAGCCCGGAGTCTTTCAGGGCTTCAGCGGCCGTAACCATGGCGAACTGGGTAAAGCGGTCAAGCCGGCGGGCTTCCCGCCGGTCTATGTGGTCTTCTACCTGGAACCCCTTTACTTCACAGGCAAAATGGGTTTTGAACAGACTGGCATCGAATTGGGTGATCAGATTAGCTCCACTGACACCTTTTTGCAGGCCTTCGAGGTACGCAGAAAGGGTGTTGCCAATTGGGGTTAAGGCGCCAAGGCCGGTAACGACGACTCGTTTCATGCAGCGAATTCGGTTGGATCTGGTTTAAAAAGACCGGTATGCGGCCAAAATTGTTTGCAAAGGTACGAGGTTCATGCAGAACACAAAAGGTTCAAAGCAGTGTGCTTTGAACCTTTTGCTAACTATTTTACCGGGAATCAGGTGAGGCAAAGGCCAACTCAGGCTGCAGTATGCTTCTCAAGATATTCAATGGCCTGACCGACCGTTTGAATTTTCTCGGCCTGTTCATCCGGTATGGATACATCGAACTCTTTCTCAAACTCCATGATCAACTCAACGGTGTCGAGCGAGTCGGCGCCCAGATCCTGAATGAAGTTGGATTCAGGCTGTACTTCGCCTTCATCTACACCCAGTTTGTCAGTAATGATTTTTGTGACACGTTCGGCTACGCTTGCCATATTTTTCTAACTTTAGGTGAAAAAAATGCATTTTTCGAGGTGCAAAGAAACGGCTATCCCGGTTTTTAAAAAAATTTTTGCCCCTGAAATTTTAATGTATCTTTCCCTGCGCTTTTTCTTGTTTTTTGTAAAAAGTACACTTAGCTATCCGGCATGCCGCCCGTTCAAAATGCCGGAACCAGGACATTTGCAGAATAAATAACGCAAATCCCGCGCATTTACGTTGTAGCATTGCCGGCTGCGCCTTACTTTTGTAGTCCTTTCTTATTGTACTTTTTACACTTAAAAGAATAGTGCAACAATGACACAAGCAGAAGCAGAAACGCTTACACGTAAAAATAATTCAACTATGCGCAAAGACGGTGCTCAAAACACCAAGATCGTAGCCACTGTTGGCCCGGCTTGTAATACCTATGACAAGCTCCTTGAACTGGCAAAAGCCGGTGTAGATGTCTTTCGCCTCAATTTCAGCCACGGCACACATGCGGACCACTTAAAGGTGATCGAGCATGTCCAGGCCATCAATACCGAGTACAATACGCACATTGGCATTCTGGCTGATTTGCAGGGACCCAAGCTACGGGTAGGCAAAATCCAGGACAATGCCCTGCCACTTGAGGCTGGCGATGTGATCACACTGGTCAATGAAAACGTGATCGGCACCCGGGAAAAGATCTACATGTCGTACGAAAGTTTTGCGCAGGACTGCCAGGTCGGCGAGCGCATCCTGATGGACGACGGCAAACTGGTGTTTGAAGTAGCCGCTACCAACAAAATAGATACCGTGCAACTTAAATGCCTGCACGGCGGTATCCTCAGCAGCAACAAAGGCGTCAACCTGCCGGACACCAACGTCAAACTGCCCTCCCTGACGGAAAAAGACCTGGAGGACCTGGATTTTATCCTGACCCAGCCGGTCAACTGGATCGCATTGTCTTTTGTGCGTACCCGCGAAGACGTGGAGGACCTCAAACGGCGTGTGGAAGCGCATGGCCACCACGCCAAGGTCATGGCCAAGATTGAAAAACCGGAGGCGGTGAAAAATATCCGCAAGATCGTGAAGAGCGCTAACGGCATCATGATCGCGCGGGGCGACCTCGGTGTGGAGATGCCGATGGAACGCCTGCCGATCACGCAAAAGGAGATCGTCCAGATGTGCATGCAGTTCTCCCGCCCGGTCATCGTGGCGACTCAGATGATGGACAGCATGATCAAAAACCCCTCGCCCACCCGGGCCGAGATCACCGACGTGGCCAATGCCGTACTTGACGGCGCCGATGCCGTCATGCTGAGCGGTGAAACTTCCGTGGGCGACCACCCGGCACTGGTCGTTCAGGCCATGACCCGTATCATCGAAGAGGCGGAAAAACACTACTGGCCCCAGATCGAGGTGAAGCGCCCCAAAGCGGCAACCCGGGCGCGCACCTTCCAGAACGACGTGATCTGTTTCAATGCCTGCCGGGTAGCGGAGGAGATTGGCGCCAAAGGGATCGTCGGCATGACTGTGTCGGGGTACACGGCATTCAAGGTAAGCAGCTTCCGTCCGAACGCCCGAATCTTCATCTTCAGCGATCAAACGCACATATTAAATACGATGAATCTGCTTTGGGGCGTCCAGTGTTTCTACTACAACCGGTTCACATCTACCGATGAAACCATCCAGGATTGTACCGATATCCTCAAGAACAGCGGTTTCATAAAGACAGACGACATCCTCATCAACACGGCCTCGATGCCCATGCACAAACGCTTCCGCACCAATATGTTGAAAGTAACGGTAGTGGAATAAGGCCTGCGCCTAATCGCCCCAGCCCGGCTCGTCCTCCACCAACTTGGGTTGTTTACGGACTATGCCAAACTCGATTTCCTTTTGGCAACCGCCACAGATACCGTATAAATTGAGGGAATGGTGGGTGATCTGAAAATTGAGCAGTTCGCCCACCATGTCTTTGATCTGCTGTACCCGGGGATCGCAAAACTCTACCACTTTGCCGCAATTGACACAGATGGCATGATCGTGCTGTTTGTATCCGTATGATTTTTCATACTGTGCCAGGTTTTTTCCAAACTGATGCTTTTTGACCAGATCGCAGGAAGTAAGCAGTTCCAGCGTATTGTACACCGTAGCCCGGCTGACGCGGTAGTTCCGGTTTTTCATGTGGATATACAGCGCTTCGGCATCGAAATGGTCGGTGCGCTTGTAAATTTCTTCCAGAATTGCGAACCGCTCCGGCGTTTTGCGCAGGCCGCTTTTCTCCAAGTGGTTGGAAAAAATGCTCAGGACTTCCTGGATAATATCTTGTTCGTTCCGTTGGACTGGCATAAGTACATAAGGGGCAAAGCCCGTGTTTCAGGGCAAAAATAATATTAGTTTAAATCTAAACAGTGTTGCCGAAAGGAAAGTTGCAGGGTAAACTACGAAAAAAGGCTGCCCGGGATTTCTCCCGGGCAGCCCGTTGCATAAGAGCATTCTGGATACTTTAGAAACGCAAAATCACCAGTTTTTGGACATCTTTTTGCCCGTTAGCGCGCAGCTGCATCAGGTATAATCCGTCCGGCATGCCGCCCAGATCCATGGTGTAGGCCGTCAGGCCCGACGGCGCCGCAAACTGGGTTACCTGAGCCAGGCGCCCGGTTTGGTCGAACAACTGCAGGCTTACTGTGCCGGCCACTTCGAGGTCGAACTGCACCTGCACTTCGCTCATTGCCGGGTTAGGCGCCAGAGTAGCCCTGAGCTGCCAGCCGCTGATTGTACCTTCGTCGCGTTGCGATACTTCCGGATCATCCGTTTGCGGTGCTTGTTCACCCGGTGTCACTTCTGTTACCGGTCCGTCTCCAACCATAGGCAAGGTCGGCAATACTGTAATGAGTTGGGTGGCTGAAGCGGTGTTACCGCAATCGTCTGTTGCCGTCCATTTCCTTGTAATGGTGTATCCGGTCGAACAGTTGCCGGAGCTTTGCGTTTGCCCGTTATAGGCTATGGTAACTACCGGATCGCAAAGGTCTCTC
>CAYVDV010000134.1:0-11819 GCA_964450465.1 uncultured Saprospiraceae bacterium | reverse complement strand
GATGGGCTACCTCGTACATGAGTGGCGGTTTTTCCATTCTTACCATTATTTTCAGTGGTTTGGGACTGGGACTGGACGGGATTTGGTGGCGGATTTTGAACCTGATTGTGCTTATTTTGGGTAGTCTGTTTTTTTTGTGGTTTTTATTTACACTATTGTGACGGGGACTAAATCTGCCCTATTTTGGCCCCATGGGCTATCGTGTCATCTTTATCACCGGCGTTTCCGGGAGCGGCAAAACAACCGTAGGCAGTCTCCTGGCCGGTTCACTTCATTGTCCCTTTGCAGACGGTGATGATTTCCACCCCAGGGAAAATATCCGCAAAATGCAGTCCGGCATACCTTTGCAGGACAAGGACCGCTGGCCCTGGCTGGAAGCACTCAACCGGTATGTGCGCGAAACACTGAAAACATCTTCGCTTGTTGTGGCCTGTTCGGCGCTGAAGGAGTCTTACCGGCAGGCGCTAACGGAGGGCTTGCAAACAGAAGACTGTTTCTGGGTACATTTAACCGGCACATACGACACTATTTACGCCAGATTGTCTGCCCGGAAAGGACATTTCATGTCGCCCGCAATGCTGCAATCGCAGTTTTCGGCCCGGGAACAACCCCGGGAAGGTCTGATCCTGGATGTCGGAATACCCGCGGAGCAATTGGTGCGTATCATTCTGGAAAATATGGAAAACAAACTGTCGGAACTGGGCCTGGTCGGCCTGGGAGTAATGGGCAAGAGTCTGGCGCGCAACCTGAGCCGGAACGGCGTGCGGCTCTCGCTGTACAATCGCCGGGTGCCGGGCAAAGAAGAGGACGTGGCCGCCCAATGCGTGGCCGGATTCAGTGAACTGGCCGGGGCCCTGCCCTTTGAGGAACTTCCCGCTTTCGTCGCTTCGCTTGCCCGCCCGCGCAAGATCCTGCTCATGGTCAATGCGGGGCCGGCGGTAGATGACGTGATCAACGCCCTGCTTCCCCTGCTCGATGCCGGCGACGTGCTGGTGGACGGGGGCAATTCGCATTATTCCGATACCCGGCGCAGGCTGGAGCTATTAAAGGCACGGGACATCGGTTTTCTCGGTACCGGGGTCTCCGGAGGCGAGGAGGGGGCGCTGTGGGGGCCAGCTATCATGCCGGGCGGGTCGGAAACCGCCTACGAAATGATGGCAACCTTTTTGACCCGGATCGCAGCCAAAGACAAGGAAGGGCAAGCTTGCTGTACCTACATCGGCCCGGAAGGCGCCGGACATTTTGTCAAAATGGTCCATAACGGGATCGAATATGCCGAGATGCAACTGCTGGCGGAAGTGTACAGCCTGTTGCGGCGGGATATGGGGCTCAACCCGGATGAAATCGCAGATATCCTGGCGGACTGGCAACAAACCGGTTTGCGCAGCTACCTGTTGGGCATTACCGTCGATATCCTGCGCTTCCGGGAGCCCGGCGGCGAATGGCTGCTCGACAAGATCCTGGACAAGGCGGGCAACAAGGGTACCGGAGGTTGGACCACAATTGCCGCCTGCGAACTCGGTGTGCCGGTTCCGGTACTGACCGCTGCGCTGTTTGCGCGCTACCAGTCGGCATTCAAGGCAGAACGAGTGGCGTTGAACGGGGTATATGCACCGTCCGCGGTTCGGCTTGAACTCCCCGTGGACCAGATCCGGGATGCATACGCCTTTGCCCGGATCATCAACCATTACCAAGGGCTTCAACTCATACGGGAGGCCTCCCGCCAACACCATTGGAACATCAACCTGCCTGAGCTGGCCCGTATCTGGACCAACGGCTGTATTATCCGCTCCGAGCTGATGCAACAAGCGGTGGGCTGGCTACAAACGAGTCCTGATCTGCTGACGCATCCGGATGTGGTGCGTTACCTCAAGGAAGCCCTTCCAAATACAGAGACGACCCTGGCGGCGCTGATTTCCGGCACGCAGGCCTATCCCTGCCTGCTGGCAGCCCTGGCTTATTTCAAGGGCGCAATTTTGTCCGATTCGGGCGCCAATCTCCTGCAGGCCCAACGCGATTACTTCGGGGCGCACACCTACGAGCGCAGCGACGATCCCTCCGGCCGGAAATACCACACCCACTGGACCGAAAAGCCCTGAGCCATGGCGGTACACCTGTTATTAAGTGTTCTGGCCGGTATCGGTCTGTTGCTGTTCCTCATCCTGAAGGTCCGCTTGCCCGCCTTTATTGCCCTGCTGATCGCATCCATCTGTACCGGGTTGCTCTCTGGCCTGTCGGCCAAAGAAATGATGGATACCGTGCAGCAGGGCATGGGCTCTACGCTGGGTTTTGTTGCAACCGTAGTGGGCCTGGGTGCAATTTTTGGCGGCATCCTGGAACATACGGGCGGCGCCCGGGGAATTGCGCGCTTTTTACTGGCAAAAACAGGGGAGGAAAAGGCACCGCTGGCCATGGTGCTGACCGGCTTTGTGGTCGCAATTCCCGTCTTCTTTGATGTAGCATTTATCGTTCTCTACCCGGTCGTTGCTGCCCTGCAAAAGCGAACCGGGAAATCGGTGTTGCGTTTTGCCCTGCCGCTGCTGGCCGGCCTGGCCGTGACGCATGCTTTTGTGCCGCCTACGCCGGGACCCATCGCTGTGGCGCAGATCATCGGGGCCGACCTGGGTTGGGTGATCCTGGTGGGGATACTTGCCGGCCTCCCAGCCGCGTATATCAGCGGCGTGCTCTTTGGCCGTTATGCCGCCGGCAAGATTTTCGTCGACACCGGGCACCTCCCAAACGCGGATGAAAATAGTGCTACACCACCTGCCGGGCTTTTACTGGGTATCATCGGCCTGCCGATCCTGCTGATCCTGGTGAATACCTTTTCCACATCCGGCCTGATACCCGTGCAGGCCAAATCATTCCAGTTAGCCGTTGGGGTGCTCGGTCATCCTTTCGGGGCCTTGCTGCTTGCCAATGTGCTGGCCTGGTATCTGTTAGGTAAAAAACAGGGCTTTACATCCGCTGAATTGCTGAAAATATCCACACAGTCCATGTATCCGGCGGGCGTAATTATCCTCCTGACCGGAGCGGGCGGTGTGTTCAAACAAGTGCTGGTAAATACCGGGGCCGGTGAAATGATGGCGAAAGCCGTCAGTGAAACAGGCATTCCGGTGATCGGGCTGGCCTTCCTGACCGCTGCGCTGATCCGCATCCTGCAGGGCTCTGCCACGGTGGCCATGATCACGGCGGCCGGGCTCCTGGCGCCATTGCTGGGCGCCGGAGTGTGGTCCGGTGTACAACTGGCGGCCCTGGTGATTGCCATAGCCGCAGGGGCCAGCATCCTCTCGCACGTTAACGACAGCGGCTTCTGGCTCGTGAAGGAATACCTGCGGCTCACGGAAGTGCAGACTTTCCGAACCTGGACGATGATGACCGTAGTTCTGGCCCTGGTTGGATTCGCGGGGGCTGCGGCGGTGTTCTATCTCTTCGGATAAATCTCTGCTATTTTTGCATTTTGTTCCATCACCATACCTAATTCATGAAAGCAAAAACATCCCGCACCCAGGGTAGCCGCTACTATCCCAAGCGCTACGACACAGACCCTGCCACCCGCAACGCCATTCTGGACGAAGGCCTGGTTTGTCACGTTGCCTATACCTCGAACGACCAGCCCTTTATCATCCCGATTGCCTATTGCCGGGTAGATAATACCCTCTATTTGCATGGTTCGGTGGGCAGCCATTTCTTTATGCAACTCGCACAGGGCATTCCGGTTTGCGTATCGGTGGCGCTGGTGGACGGGCTGGTGCTGGCGCGCTCGGTTTTTCACCATTCGATGAACTACCGCTCGGTAGTGGCTTTTGGAAAAACGCGCCTGGTGGAAGATACCTCCGAACGCCGGCTGGCTACCGAGGCATTTACCGAGCACATCATGCCCGGGCGCTGGGCCGATGCGCGGCAGCCGGACGAGCGGGAAATGAAAAAGACGATGTTTATCGCTATCGATATCGAGGAAGCTTCCGTCAAGTTTCGCGACCACGGGGTGGTCGACGACGAGGCTGATCTCGACCTGGCGGTGTGGGCAGGCGTGTTGCCGCTCAAACTGACACCGCAAGCGCCCCAACCGGATGACACCGGCAAGGCCGGAACGGATCTGCCGGACTATGTGCGGGATTACCGCCGGGGATAAATATGTTCAGGGTTTTTTCGCCGTGGAATTGCTGGCTTCGATCAGCAGATCCATCAGGGATTGTACATCCTGCTCGTCTTCGTTGGCGCTGATAAAAATACGGGCAACCGGATTTTTTGCCTTGATATTTGGGGAGTTGACCCGCAGGTATTCCCAGCGGTCAAGGATCAGTTGGTGGATCAGTTGGCGATCGCCGGCGCTGTCCACAAGAAACAGGATGCCGTTGATGGGGAAGGTGTCCAGCAAGAAATCCACTTCGTATTCGCAGCCCCTGCGTTCGGCGGAATAGCCGCGCAGGTCCATTAAAACCACCCTGCTTTTCTGTACGAACTCGCTGACGGCCAGCCGCCAGGTATTGTCGTAGCAGAACATGGGAAGGCTTTTATATGTCAAATCGGCCTTTCTTGGTTTTTTGAGTACGCGCTCGATTTTTTTCCGTATTCCTTCGAGGCTGTCGGCATAGCTGCGCCAAATAGCAAAACGCCAGTACAGCATATAGGCGATCCAGGCCAGTACCATCCCGGGCAGGAAGGAAAACTCGGAGATCTCGGCTGCAGAAAAGTGATTGTACGGGTCAAAGGATTTGACTACCGGCGTCAGATAGCCTTCCAGGACCAATCCGATCGAAACCCCTCCGAAATAGATCAGGACCATGACGGCCAGGGTCCGGAACGAGAACGTGCGATAGCGCCGGCTCAGAAAAGAGGGATCGACTACCGTAAACCAGGATCCGAAGTGTTGCCAGAAACGGATCAGCCGGCCGAAGGTAAGCAGGGCTTTTTCCTTGTTGCCAAAGACGCGGAGGATCAACAGGGTCACGTTGGGCGCCCGCCTGCCGGAGCGGCGCAAATGTAGAAACAACAAAAGATGCACGCCGGCGGCGAGGATCATTCCCGAGCCGAATAACGGCGCCCTGCCCTGAAACAGGGGCTCGCCTGTCCCGGTCGAAGGGAAGATCTCCTCCAGGCCTGTTGCTGCCATCATTAAAGCCAGTGAGACGGACAGATATCCCCCCCAGCGGTCGCTGACAATTCCCCGGATCACGGATACCACGGGGTGTTCCAGGCGGAAGCCGAAGTGCGCATCCTCTGCCCGGAATTGTTTTCGGTAAAAAATGAACAGCAGCGTGATATAAACGGCATAGGATCCGGCTAAAAAGCCGGTAAAGCCGAGGCGTTCGTCGAGTGCGCCTTCGCCCGCCATTTTACCCAGTAGCAGGGGCAGTAATACGTAAACTACAGCGGCAAGAAGACCATAGCCGTATTTCCGGCGGAACAGCCGGAAGGCATTGCCTACAAACTCTTCCCGTAATTGAATCGCGGCGGAGCGGTCGGCGTGCTGGTCCAGTTCCAGCAGTTCTGGCGGGTTGGGCGCTTTTTTTTCGGGAGCCGTCAGTTCCGGCGGCTGATCGGTCTGGACTTTTGCCGATTTTTTATTCATCAGCCGAAGCACATAGCCCAGTACCCAGCGCCGTACCACAAACAACGATGCGATCCAGACTGCCATGGCAACCAGAATAAACTCGCCGCCGCCTTCATCCGGGGCAGGATCAGTAGTCTGAAAACTCATGCTAAAGACCAGCAAGCCCGGAATAATCCAGTGGAGGATGTTTGTTAGGCGATCCGACTTGACGGCGGTTGTTCTCATCTGGCGCCGGTTTAAATGGGCCTTTTATTACCGGATAACTTTTACATTTACGGCATTGGGGCCTTTGTTGCCCATTTCAATTTCGAAGCTCACCTTGTTGCCTTCCTGGATAGATTCGGTCGTGTTGTTGATATGGACAAAAATGCTGTTCTGATTTTCCGAATCTACAATAAAGCCATAGCCTTTGTCATAGTTGAAAAATTTCACAGTGCCTTGTCGTATCGTTTCTTCCGGGGTGTTGTCTCTGGGGGGAGCGCCCAGAACGATATCTTCGAGTTTGATCTTTTTTCTCTTGGAGGGGTCTGGTGGTGTAGAAGTTAGATTGCCGTTTTCATCAACGTAGGAAAGCATCTCTTCAAAGGACTTTTTGCCGCCTTCCGCTTTTTCCAGCTTGCGCTGCTCGCGACGCTCCATCTTGTCCTGATTCTTTTTTCTGCGTTTTTTTTCTAGTTCTTTTTTGTTGAATGATTGCTGTGATTTTGCCATTTAAATATGTTATATGTGAAATTGTGCATCCCTTCCGGGAAGGGCTGACATGGATAACGCACAAGGTACGATTAAGTTGGGAGAAACCAGGTCCGGTATCTGGATATTTCTAAAACAGGAAATTTGCAGCGGGTATATGGCACTTCATTTTCACACATTCCCGTAAACCGGAGCCACGAAGTTCCCGTTCAGGAAAGATTCCGGATCCAGCTGGCTTTGCAGGATCACCCCGGTTTTCGACGATTCCAGAAGCATTTGGGCTGCTTGCAGCATAGGTACAGCGGTTGTGATTTGGATGGCCCGCAGGGTATGCCGCCCTACGGTCATGGGACGGATCAGCCGGGCGATCTCCCGCCGGCGAAGCACACCGCTGACGTCCCGGCCTTCTACGGCGGCATACAGAATGATCCGGTCGTCTTCCACATGCGGGACCACCGCTTCCAGGGCTTGTTGCAGGGCAGACACCGGATCTGCCGTGTTGGCCAATGCGGCGCGTTGCATTTGCACCCAGCCGTAATGGCCGGGATGCCGCAGCGTCTTGTAGTCGAGTGAGCGAACGCGACCGGCCAGCGCGTCCGGCAGGTCGGCGGCGCCACCGGAGGTCAGGTCGTCCTCATAGGTAATACCGTCGATGACGATCGTGCCCCGTTCCGAAAGGGCCGGCAAGACGGTCTTGTTATATTCCCGGAGCACCAGGGCGTCCTTGAGGTATTCGGTGGCGACTCCGACGGTGCTCCAGGTGAAGCCATAATAGTGTGGGCCTACGGCATGATCGGTCAGGGCGCCTACTTTCATTTCCAGTTTATCGACCTTGTCCACCTCAAAATCGCGGCAAAAGGCCTGGAACATCCCGTTGGCCAGCACATTGATGTAGCCGGGCGCCAGTCCGGTCTGCAACACGAATCCGGTATCCGCATTTTGGGCCAGGGCCTTGATCGCATTCGTTTCTGCAACGTATTCCGTCAGGTTGGCATAGTGCAGGTGAAAGTCCTTGGCCAGACGCGCCATTTTGGGCGCCAGGCTACCGGGCAGGCAGTCGAGGAGTATATTTCCCTGTTGGAGGATTGCCTCCGTCTCCGCCGTGATGTGTTCGTCGGAAAGGTGGAAAGCCCGGACCGTAACGGGTTTAGTGGCGCCTGCTGCAATCCATGCCGCGACATCTTTCGCGCGGTCGTGGTCGCCATCGCCGATGAACAGGGTGGGGGAGACCTCGCTCCATTCAGCCAGGAGCAGCCCGGCGGCTTTTCCGATGCCGCCGGCGCCGGCGATGACGATATTGTGGTGTTTTTTCATGCAGGAAAGTTACTTTGAATTCATTTCAATACTTTTATCAGCACGCCTAAATCCGCTTTTTATTTTGAATACAAATACCAGCCGTTTATCCCGGCTAGCTGAACCGGAAAAAACTCCCGGTATAAGGGCCCGTAAAAGGCCGTATCCCGCAAAGCCAGGTGCGATAACCCGAACCGGGACTGGTATTTGTACAAGGTGTCGGCATTGATCCGGTCGCTAAAATTGTAGGCTGTCCAGCCGTGGCGCTGCAGGGCCAGGAGTGCAATGTTGGGGGAAGGGTCTTGCGGGCAAAGCACCCGGGCTGTTTCCGGAATGCCGGCTTCTGTCAGTTGGTACGTCGTCAAAAATGCTTCCGGCGGCAGGTTTTGACTGCTTTGGGGATGGAACGCGAGATTCAGGCGTTTGGACTGGATATAATTATTGTGTCCTAAACCTGCCAACCAGCATACCGCAAGGAACAAAAGGATGTTTCGGTGAGGGAAGCGCTGCACCGCCAGTCGGAGCCCCTCTGCGAGCAATAGCGCAGGCAGTATCATCAGGCAGATCAGGTAATAATCGTGTTCGCGAAGCATCCGGAACCAAAGGAGGCAATAGGCAACACTACCAGACAGGGAGAACAGCAAAATGCTTTTGAACTCAAAACTGCAGGTCTTCCAATGGCGGAATATCACCCACATTCCCGCCAGACAAGCCAGATAAAGGCCTGCCGATGCGAATGCCGGCAAGCCAAAGGTGCCGAGCATAAGGAGCGTTTCCCGGATAAAAGGCCGGTCATAGTGCCAGATCGGTCTCGTTGATGCGAGAAAATAGGTGGCCTGGTGCTGGGAATTGTAGGCTGCCATCCACCAACGAACTCCTAAGACGGCTGCGGCCCCTGCCGCTACGGTAAAAGCCGGCCAGCGGCTGTTCCAAAGGGAAGCCAGCGGCCAGCGCCGCTGCCACTTGCCCAGTCCCCAGGTGAGGGCCAGCGCAAGCGGGGTGATCGCCATACTGAGTTTGAGCAGGATCGCCAGCACGGCGCACAGGGCAGCCAGCCAGAGCCATCCCGCGCTTTGCCGTTGGTCGGCCCGGAGCAAACAAGCCGCCATAAGCGGGATAAAGCAAAATGCCGGGGCGTCGGGCAGGAATCCCGGACCGTAATAGCCTAGTACCGGCGAAGTCAGGAGCAACCCGGATCCGAGCACCCCAAAGGCCGGGCGTCTGGTCATTTGGTATACTATCCAGCCAAATGCCCATCCTCCGGCAAAGAGCAGCAACAGTCCGATCCAGCGCAGGGGATACGCCGGGTATTCCCATTGCCGGCTGATCAGTCCGGAAAGCCAGTACAAAACCGGCAATTCGCCGACAGCGTGATTGTCGCCCGTGTAAAACAAATTGCTGATCTGAATTGCGGTAAAATCCGGATTGTGCGCATAGTGCTGCGCAATAGATGCGCCGTCGGCCTGCCGCCACTGGTGGATCGAAGCGGGGGGCAGGCTCAGCCATTGGCCGTAGTGGCTGGTCAAATACAGAATACAAAATACAAAGGCGTAGCCGAGGGAATACCGGAGGGCCATGGCTCGTTCACTGATTAGTTTGGGCAAAAGTGCGATTTTAATTTGCTGAAACCTATTTGCCTGAAAAGCCAGACAGGTCTTGTGAGTGAAGAATTTAAGCAGGAATACCAAAATCTTTCGCAAACAACCTTGGCGGAGTGATGAATATCATTGCCGATACCGTACCGGATTCTTTATAAAGACGGGTAAAGAGGCTGATTTTTGAGGAAATGATGGATTTTCCATTAAGCAATTGAAATGAATAAGCAACAAAATCAGCTCAAGCTGAAACGGCTTGGTATCGATACCCAGGAAGAATACTATGTGTTCGTCCGGGAGGATTGTCCGGTAGTGCGTTCAGAAGGTTTTGAATCGCAGACCCGGGTGTCCGTGTGCAAAGACGGGAAAAGCATTGTGGCTTCGCTCTATATTATCCGTTCCGAAATTCTGCAACCCGGCGAAACAAGCCTTTCGGAAAGCGCATGGGAGGCTCTTCAGGCCGAAGCAGGCGATTACCTTACCCTGTCGCATTTGCCCCCGATCGAGAGTTTTGGCTTTGTACGGGCAAAGTTCTACGGCAAACGATTTTCCAAGAACTCGTTTCAGCTCATTATCCGGGATATCTACAACGGCAGTTACTCCAAAGTGCACATCGCATCGTTTATTTCCGCTTGTGCCGGCGATCACCTCGACCTGGAAGAGGTCACCTGGCTTACGGAAGCCATGGTGGAAGCCGGTAAACGTATGGACTGGGGTAGTGCCAATATTGTCGACAAGCACTGTGTGGGCGGATTGCCGGGCAACCGGACCTCGCCAATTGTGGTGTCCATTGTCGCATCTGCAGGTTTGACGATCCCCAAAACCTCCTCCCGTGCCATCACTTCCCCTGCCGGTACCGCAGATACCCTCGAAACGATGACGCCGGTGGCGCTATCCATGGAGAAAATACGCCAGGTCGTTGAGCAGGAGGGAGGCTGTTTTGTTTGGGGCGGCGCCGTGTCGCTCAGTCCGGTGGACGACCTGTTGATCAAAGTAGAAAGGGCTATGGATATCGACAGTGAAGGGCAGATGGTGGCCTCGGTACTTTCCAAAAAAGCAGCCGCCGGAAGCCATCATGTAGTGATCGATATCCCGGTTGGCCCTACTGCAAAAGTGCGTTCCCACCTGGCTGCGCTTAAGCTGAAGTATTTCTTTTCGGTTGTGGGGATGGCACTGGGCATGAATATTGAAATCGTAATTTCCGATGGAAGTCAACCTGTGGGCGTCGGCATCGGCCCGGCGTTGGAAGCCAGGGATGTGCTCAAAGTTTTGCGCAATGAAAAAGATGCCCCCGAGGATTTGAAAGAGCATGCGCTCATGCTGGCTGCTGCATTGCTGGAGCTGGGCGGCAAAGCCAACCGGGGAGAAGGCCTGGGGCTGGCCCGGAAAATACTGGAAAATGGCGATGCATACCGAAAGTTTATAGCTATATGCCTGGCACAAGGCGGTTTCCGGGAACCGGGCACTGCGCCTTTTCTTCATGAAGTAAAAAGCCGCCGTCAGGGCAACGTTCTGGAAATCAATAACCGGCTGATCGCCAAAGTCGCCAAACTCGCCGGCGCTCCTGTGGCCAGGAATGCCGGACTGGAATGCCTGGTTAAAACAGGCCAGGCCGTGAAACGGGGAGATCTGTTATTCCGGATTCACGCCGAGTCAAAAGGCGAGCTGGACTATGCCCTGGCCTTTGTACAGGAACAGGATGACAATATTATACGGGTTAAATAATGTCAGCAATGGAATATCCGCTTTTCTGTTTTCCGGGCAATGATGTTTTAGGTCAAATACTGCTGCGACAGGGTGGGTTTTATCCGGGCGAGGCTACTTTACGCCGTTTTCCGGACGGGGAAAGTTATGTCCGCATCCACTCGGATATCCGGGATAAAAAAGTCTGCATACTCTGCACCCTGGATCATCCCGATGACAAACTGATGCCGTTGTACTATTTTTCGCAACTGGCCCGGCAAATGGGCGCACAGTCTGTCTGTCTGTTGTCGCCGTATCTTGGTTATATGCGGCAGGACAAGGCCTTTCACTCCGGAGAGGCTGTTACTTCCGACCTGTTTGCCCGACTCCTCAGCGGATGGGTGGATGCATTGGTCACCGTTGACCCGCACTTGCACCGCCACCATCATTTATCGGAAATCTACCGCATCCCGACGCTGGTGCTTCACGCAGGCGCACTTATCGCCACCTATATCAAAGACCATATTTCCAATCCGGTACTCATCGGCCCCGACGAAGAGAGCAAGCAATGGGTGGCTGCTATTGCCCGGGAGGCCGGTTGTGCATATGCAATCCTGAAAAAAGAACGGCTGGGCGACCGGAATGTGCGGGTTAGCGTTCCCGATGCGCCGAAGTTTAAAAGAAACACCCCGGTGCTCGTAGATGATATTATATCCACCGGACATACCATGATCGAGACAGCCCGCCATCTTCTGGGGGCAGGAATTCAGGCGCCTGTTTGTATCGGGGTGCATGGAATTTTTGCCGGAAACGCTTTGGCGGAGATGCAACAGGCCGGCATTCATACGATTGTCACAACCAACACGATCCCGCACCCGACTAATGCGTTGAATATAAGTGGATTGCTGGCGGATGGGGCTATTGCTTTCCTTGCCTGATCACGCGCTAAGAGCGTGTTTAAATTTTGGTGCCGGAGCGAAAGCGAGCAAATTTTATTTCAG
>CAYVDV010000133.1:0-11887 GCA_964450465.1 uncultured Saprospiraceae bacterium | reverse complement strand
TGCGTTCCAGATCAGCCATGGCCGTTTCCTCCTCCGGCGCGATACCGCCCCGCAGGATGCCCTCTTCCTCGCCGCGGCGCATGGCCAGCAGGCGGTGGGAAGGGCAGCTCGCGAGTTTTTCGCTCCACTCGAAATAGTCGCGGTATTTGGCACCCTCGGTTTCCTTGCCCTTTACCAGCCGGGAAGCGATCACGGCGTCTTTTTCAAAATGGCGGCGGATACGGTCGCGCGCTTTCTTGTCTTCATTGATCCATTCTGCCATGATATCGCGGGCGCCCTGCAAGGCATCTTCAACCGTAGGCACCTCGTCATTCAGGTATTGGGCTGCCAGGATTTCCAGTCCGCTTTGGTCGCGCTGCGCAAAAATGCGCTGTGCCAGCGGCTCCAACCCCCGCTCGATCGCCACCGATGCCCGGGTCTTGCGCTTGGGCCGGTAAGGCAGGTAAAGATCCTCAAGTTCGGTCATGGTGGCAGCCGCTACGATGGCGGCGCGCAGTTCGGGGGTGAGTTTACCCTGTTCTTCGATGCTCGCCAGGATGGTTTCGCGGCGCTTGTCGAGTTCCTGCATTTTTTTCCACAGGTCCTGGATATCGGCGATCTGGACTTCGTCGAGCGAGCCGGTGGCTTCCTTGCGGTAACGGGCGATAAAAGGAATGGTTGCCCCGCTATCGAGCAGATCCAGCACGGCTTTGACGCGATGATTGGGGATGGACAGGGCGGCGGATATGGGTGCTGCGTACAAGCGTTTTGCGTTTTGAGTTGCGAATTTTGAGTTGCCGCGCGAAATAGCACGGGACATGAAGGGGGGCAAAAATGAAGGATTTGGAGGAAACAGACAAATAGCATTTGTTCCCGCCAAATTGTCCTTTCCCCGGTGGTAGCAATTATGCGGCTGCTACTGTTCCTCCTCATCCACCTCTTCTTCCAGTTCTTCCCCGTTTTTCCCTTTCCGGATTTCGACGATGGGGTTGTCGCCCGTGCCGGTAATAGTCATGGGAATACCAAGCAGGCCAAAGGGCGGCAGGCCCAGCCGGAAACGCAGATTGAGGCGGCCGTCGAGGGAACTTTGGCCCTCTATGCGGGGTCGGAAGCCGAGCACCTTCATCTTTGTTCGTTCGAGGGTGATGATATTGTTGGCAATGGTCGATTTCATCACCACCGCTTTTAGTTCGGGGTCGTTGATCTCATCCTTGCCGGTGGCTTTGCTCACGGCGCCAAAAAGTTTCAGGCCTTTGACGTTCACATGTTCCAGCTTCACTACTCCCCCGCCCTTGATGCTCGGGTACACGGGCTCCATCCGGTCGTTGAGCCGGCCCTGGACCTGGTATTCCAGCGAGATCAGTCCGCTGGCCTTTTCGGCCGCGCTGGCCATTTCGCGGAACATGGGTATTTCGCGGTATCCCCGTTGCACATCGAAGGAGTCGGCCCGGGCGGAAAAGGTAAACAGGGCCTTGCGTTCGTTCAGGGGCGTATAGCTTCCCTCGAAGACTATAGTGGCGCCGGCGATCTGAAACGTTGTTTGCTGCAACTGCAGTTTCCCGTTTTGCAGGGCCACCTGTCCGTTGAAATTTTGCAACCGGGTCTGCCCGTACACAATTTCATGGATCGCGGCAGACAGTTCAAGGTCCAGGTCTTTGGGCAGGAGAACCACCCCGGCGGCTGCGCTGGTCTTGGGTTGGGCAGCCGGTTTTGCAGTGGATGCCGGTGGCGCAAGGGCCATAAAATCATCCACCGTCAGACGCGGGCAGGTTACCGACAAGCGCCCCAACAGCGTGCTGCCGCCCAGCAGATGGCCGATGAAGTTTTGCGCATAGCCGTTCAGGGTAAATTCATTTTTGCGGTACCGCAAAACAGCATCGGAGAGCCAGGCCTTGTCCTGTTCGAAACGCAGCGTGCTCCCGGGCACAAAAAACGGGTCGGGGTAATCATCGCTGCGCATTTCCAGGTTTTTGATCCGAAGGGTACCCTTTTGGCGCAGCCGGTCGTAACGGCCGGCCAGGGCATCGGATTCGGCGCCCTGGGCCTCCAGATCGGCTTGCAGCAGTCCCTTGACCTGATACCCTTCTACGGCAAACACCTGGTAGATACGGCCCAGGTCGAGGGCGCCTTTCGCGCTGAGTTGATAGCGCCAGTCGTCCGGATTGTCCAGGGTGGCGCTCAGGGCAAATGGTTGCCCTTCGAATACGAACGACACCGGTTGGATGCGCAACGCGAGATCGCGGTAGCTGCGCCCGTTGATCCGGGCATCGACCCGGATCTGCTCGATCGGATGCGGATAGTACGGGGTTTGCAGCGTGCCGTTTTGCCATTGCAGGGCGCCTGCAATTTCCGGCAACACCTGCCTGGCAGCATCCAGGCGACCATCGGCCTGCACATCGGCATTCAGGGCGCCGCCAAGGACGAATCCCTGTAGCGGCAGGGCACGCGCGAGGTCGCTCAGTTGAAGATTCGCCTTCAAATGGGTCGCTACCGCGCTTTCCGGCAATCCCTTGAGTGACAGCCGGCCGTCTATCCGTCCTTCGCCCAGGGCAATATGCAGAGTGTCGAACGCCAGGGAAATATCCTGCCATTTGCCGCTGGAACATTCCGAATGGAGGCGGGCGTTCAGATCGCTCAGGGGGAGTTCATAATCCTGGTATTTAAAATAGCCCTGCGATATGCCGGCGTCCAGCTGATAGGCGGGAATAGCGGTGATGACCGTGTCCGGCCGGGGTTTGCCGGGCCGGATGGCGGTGCGGTAGTTTCCGTCGGCGCGGAGTTGCAGGTCGAGCCGGCCGCGCAGATCGATGCCGGAGATGTCCAGGGCGCTGTCGAGCAGGGCCAGGTCGATCCGGCTGTTGAGTTCCGCCTTCAGGTAAGGTTGGTCGATGCCCCGGAGTAAGAAAGCGGCTCTGGTAGGCTCGCCCTTCATGTCGAACCGGAGCGTATCGACGCGGACCGTGATACTGTCGGGATTGAGCGCGGGCATCTGAACGGTGCTGTTCACCCAGAGGTGTTGCAGCGGTGCGGGCGCGTTTTTGCTGCGGATCAAGCCGTCGTGTACCCATAATTTCAGGGTAAGGTCGGGCGCCTCGGCTGTGGCGGCGCGATAATGGCCTTTTAAGGCAAGCTTGATCTGCGACTGACCGCTGAACTGGGTATCGGTAAACCACTGATCGTATTCCGGCGGCAGAACGGAAAAGAT
The DNA here is from genome assembly GCA_964450465.1 of uncultured Saprospiraceae bacterium. Taxonomy (GTDB): domain Bacteria; phylum Bacteroidota; class Bacteroidia; order Chitinophagales; family Saprospiraceae; genus M3007. The sequence continues at coordinate 8,703 of CAYVDV010000133.1, read as the reverse complement.
GTTGCCGAAATCCGTAGTGCCGGAAACAACATCCAGGTCGATGTCGTATCCATCTTTCAGAATGGCCATATCGCCGGAAAAGTCAACGGGTAATTTGTTGATGAGCAATTTGTTTTTGGCGAAACGGAACACCAGGGAGCTGGTATTGATACCGGTGATCAGTTCGGCCATCAGCTGCCGGTGCAGGAAATACGCGGTGCCGTCGTAAATAAAATCAAAGCTGCTGGCGCGCATGTTAGACTGGAGGTCAAACTGGCTGTTGGCCAGGTCGCCGCGGCCTTCGTAATTAAAATCCGTTGCCTCGATCAGCATGGGCAGGGATCGGTCGTGATAGGTGAGCTGGCAGCGGTTGACAAAAATACCGGCAAGATTGAGCCGGGTATTGCTGCTGTCGGCCTCTGCACCTGCCTCCGGGCTGCCCTTGTAAATGTTGTAGTTCGCCTGGCCGCTTTCGTCCACCTGGATGTTGATGCGGGCTTCATCGAGGTAGAAGGAATGAACTTCCAGGGTTTCTCCAAAAAGCGAAGCCAGGTCGATGCCGAAGCTGAGGGCCTTGCCGGCCAGCAGGGTGTCCTGTGCAAAAGGTGCGGAGCCCGTCAGGGAAATATCATAAAGGGTAAGCGTCAGGTTGGGGAAATGGCGGAAGAAGGACAACCGGGCTCCGGAGAAATTGAGCTCCCCCTCGATATGGGTATTGGTCCAGCGTTTGATCTGTTCTGCTGCGGTACCCGGGAAGAGAACCGGGTAAAGGAACATCAGCAGCAGGATGCCTCCGATGGCGGCACCGGTAAATTTTGCACCTTTCAGAAGGAACTTTTTCATGCGGGGGCGGGATAAAATGGCAAAAAAGAACCGTTCGGTTTCCCGGCGGGGAATATCCAAACGTACGCACAACCGCAAGCGAAGGTATGGGAATGCAAGGAAAGATCAGATGGGTAAACCTCAATACAGCCCAGAAAAAATTTTGCCAACTTCCAAGGGGAAATTTCAGGTCTGCGTACAATATTCGTCCCGGATTTATAGTCTAATCTTATAGCCTTTATGACCATGAATATCCATAAATACAAAGTTGACCCGGGACAGTCTTTTTCTCTCGACCAATATGATCCCGCGGATAGCGGCCGGTTTAAAACCAAAAAATCTGCCAATACCCAGTTAAAAAAGGATGTTGAGCAAATGGCCGCCCTCCAGTACAAGCTTTATGCAGAAAACCGGCGCGCCATACTGATTGTGTTCCAGGCAATGGACAGCGCCGGTAAAGACAGCGCTATCCGGCATATCATGACCGGCATCAACCCCCAGGGTTGCGAGGTGCACAGTTTCAAGCACCCCTCTGCCGAAGAACTCGAACACGATTATTTGTGGCGGCACTATATCCATCTGCCAGACCGCGGCCGGATCGGCATTTTCAACCGCTCCCATTACGAAAATGTACTCATCACAAAAGTGCACCCCGAACTGTTGCTATCGGAAAACCTTCCCGGAATCCACTCCGTAAGCGATGTAAAAAAGGTGTTTTGGGAAAAGCGCTACCGCCAGATCAACGAATTTGAAAAAACCGTTTCAGAAAACGGGACCACCATCCTGAAGTTCTTTCTGCATCTTTCGAAAAAAGAACAAAAAAAACGCTTCCTGGAACGCATTGAGAACACCGCTAAGCATTGGAAGTTCTCCGCTGCCGATATCCACGAACGGGCATTCTGGGACGATTATCAAAGCGCTTATTCTATGGCCATCAAGGCTACCTCGACAGCCTGGGCTCCCTGGTACATCATCCCTGCCGACCACAAATGGTATTCCCGCATACTCGTCGCGAATATCATCGTCGATACCATGGAGAAAATGGATATTCGGCTCCCGGAAGTCACCCCGGAGCTCCTGCAATTGCTTGAAAAAGGCAGACAATCCTTGTTGGAAGAATGAAAGGAATATTGTAATTTTGGCTAAAATACCCGCCGGGCCCTCAGGATACCGATGCGACGACGGATTCTCACATAAACGATACCTGTTTTGAAAAAAAATACGGTCATAGCTACACAGGGGTTCGTTCAATCCGTTCGGGGGAGTGTGGTAGATGTGCACTTTGAAACAAACCTGCCCCCGATTTATACCCTCCTTAAAACAGGGGCGAACAACAGCATTGCCATCGAGGTCCAGTCCCATCTGGATATGAACACGGTACGCGGCATAGCCCTGACCCCAACCGGCGGGTTGGCACGAGGCATGGTTGTGGAAAGTACCGGCGCACCGCTTAAAGCGCCGGTTGGTACAAGCGTCCTGTCCCGAATGTTCAATGTATTTGGCGATGCGATCGACCGGCAGCCGGCACCGGAACAGGTCCAATGGCGATCGGTGCACCAGCCGCCGCCGCCGCTGGGCCGGCGCAAGGCCAAATCCGAAGTTTTTGAAACCGGGATAAAGATCATTGATGTTCTGGCGCCGCTGGAACGGGGCGGCAAGGCCGGGTTGTTTGGCGGAGCCGGCGTTGGGAAAACCGTATTGCTGACGGAAATGATCCACAATGTGGTTGGTCAGCAGCAGGGAGTAAGTATTTTTTGCGGCATCGGCGAACGCTGCCGGGAAGGAGAGGAATTGTATAGCGGAATGAAAGAGGCCGGCGTGCTGCCTAATATGGCCATGATTTTCGGTCAAATGAACGAACCCCCGGGAAGCCGCTTCCGCGTGGGTTTCACCGCATTGACCATGGCAGAATATTTTCGGGATGTGGAACACCGGGATGTCTTGCTGCTGATCGATAATATTTACCGGTTTATTCAGGCCGGAATGGAAGTATCCGGCATGATGGGGATGATGCCCTCCCGGCTGGGGTACCAGCCAAACCTCGGAACCGAACTTGCCGAACTGGAAGAACGCATTTCCAATACCGACACCGGCGCCATCACCTCCATCCAGGCTGTTTATGTGCCAGCGGACGACCTGACCGACCCGGCGGCAGTGCATACGTTTTCCCATCTCTCGGCTTCCATTGTTCTGTCCAGAAAACGCGCCAGCGAAGGGCTTTATCCGGCTATCGATCCGCTGCAGTCCAATTCCAAAATGGTCACACCCGGCATTGTAGGGGAGCGGCACTATGGTATAACGCAGGAAATCAGACGGACCTTCGCCGAATATGAGGCGCTTAAAGATATCATTGCCATGCTGGGCCTGGAACAGCTGTCGCTGGCCGATCGAAAAGTGGTAACCCGCGCCCGGCAACTGGAGCGGTTTCTAACGCAACCGTTCTTTAGCACCGAACAATTCAGCGGAATTGCAGGAAAAATGGTGCCGCTGAAAGACACCCTGGAGGGTTGCGAACGAATCCTGAATGATGAATTCACAGACTATCCGGAACAGGCTTTCTATATGGTTGGCACCATTCAGGAAGTCCAGAAAGGCGAACCCGATCACGTAAACACAACTGCCGCTAATTAAACCGCCATGCTAAACACATCCATACAATTAAAAATCCTTCTTCCCTATGGGGTTTTTGCAGAAAAAGATGGGGTGAAGCGGATTATTGCGGAAACAGCAGAAGGTTCATTCGGAGTGTTGCCCAATCGCCTGGACTGTGTAGCTGCCCTGTCGCCCGGAATCCTGACCTACGAAACGGAAACAGAAGGGATGGTTTACCTGGCGGTGGATGAGGGAATTCTGGTCAAGACCGGACCGGAGGTGCTTGTGTCGGTGCGCAATGCCATCGGGGGCGCTGATTTGGGCGAATTGCACCGGGCCGTCGAGCGGGAATTCCGCCAGGTGAGCGATGAAGAGAAGGAACTCCGCACCACACTCGCCAAACTGGAAGTCGATTTCGTGCGGCGTTTCGCAATGCTCAAACAGCAAGAATAATATGGACAGCGAGCCGCAAAACGAACGATCGGAACTCAGCCGGCAGGTAGCCGCCAAGGCAACCCGTAAACTGAAAGCGCAGAGATTGGGGCACCACAGCGTTTGGACGGGGATCCGGATGTTCGGTTTGGTTGGCTGGTCCGTCACCATACCTGCTTTACTGGGAGCGGCCCTGGGGATTTGGCTGGACAAACATTACCCGGGAAGCCATTCCTGGACGCTGAGTCTTCTTCTCCTCGGCATAGCTACCGGCTGTCTGAACGCCTGGCATTGGGTGCAAAAAGAAAACAAAGCGATACATAAAGACCTTGAAGATGACACATGATTGGCCTGAATTGATCTTACCGCTGCTGACCGGCACAGCCCTGGGCGCTTTCTTTTTCGGCGGGCTTTGGTGGACGATCCGGCATGCCCTGGCATCCAGAACACCGGCATTGTGGTTTCTGGGCAGCCTGATCGTCCGAACTGCTGTCACGCTCAGTGGTTTTTATTTCATTTCTGCTGGACATTGGGAGCGAATACTTAGTTGTTTGGTGGGGTTTGTTGCAGCAAGATTTTTTTTCATCCGGTTCCAGCAGCCCAAACCAACCCAATCTTCCGCTCATAAAACACCCGAGCCATGCGATTAAGTACCGATGACATAGTTTTCTGGCAGCACGGCTTTCTTAAAATCAATGCCACCCTGGTGTGGACCTGGGTACTGATGCTGGTATTGGCAATTGGCGCCCGTTTGATCACCCGAAAACTGAGCAGCGACACCCGGATTTCCCGCTGGCAAAGCGTACTGGAGATCCTGGTTTCCGGTATGATGAAGCAAGTCAAGGAGATCGGTTTGCCCCACCCGGAGAAACACATCGGATTTATCGGCACAATCTTCGTATTCATTGCCTTTGCAAGCCTCTGTACCATTTTTCCGGTCTATGAACCGCCCACCGGTTCGCTGTCCACTACCGCAGCGCTGGCGCTAAGCGTGTTTATTGCAGTGCCGGTGCTTGGTATTGAGGAACAGGGCTTGCGCGGCTATTTGCGAACCTATCTGGAACCGACCCCGCTTATGCTGCCATTCAATATCATCGGCGAACTATCCCGAACACTGGCAATGGCTATTCGTCTGTTTGGCAATATGATGAGCGGAACGATGATCCTGAGTATTCTTCTGGTGATCACGCCATTTATTTTTCCAATTGTCATGAGCCTGCTCGGTTTACTGACGGGGATGGTTCAAGCCTATATTTTTGGCATCATCACCACCGTTTATATCACAGCCGCCATGCAGTCATCCAACCGCTAACCCGCTTATTCAAACATTTATACCATGGATACCACCACTATTATCGCCATTGTTTCCATTGTTACTGCAGGACTAACTACCAGCCTGGGCTGTATCGGCCCTGCATTTGCAGAAGGCCGCGCTGTCAGCTCTGCCTTGGGCTCGCTGGCTCAGCAACCTGACTCGGCATCCACCATCACGCGAACACTTTTTGTAGGTCTGGCCATGATCGAGTCTATCGCTATCTATTGTTTTGTCATATCCATGATCCTCATTTTCGCCAACCCCTTCTGGAACCATATTATCGCAAAATAAAACCGCCAACAGATGCTGATTGATTGGTTTACAGTCTTCGCACAAATAGTCAATTTTTTGATCCTGGCATATCTGCTCAAGCGCTTTCTGTTTAAACCTGTTCTGAATGCCATAGAGGAACGGGAACAACGCATAGCCAACCAGTTGCAGGATGCCGCTGCCCAAAAAGCGGAAGCCGTGAAAGAACGCGACCAGTATGAGCAATTGAACAGAAATTTGGATCAGGAAAAAGAAAGCTTGCTTGTAAAAGCCCGTGATGATGCCGAAAAAGAGCAAAAACGCCTGTTGCTTGCCGCAAAACAGGAATACGCAGATTTGCGCAACAAACTGCAGGAGGCGCTAAACAGCGAACAACACAACTGGCAATCCGAGCTCAGGCAATATACCCAGCGCGAAGTATTCAACATCGCCCGAAAGGTACTGAAAGACCTCGCTGAAACCAGCCTTGAAACGCAGATCATCACCGTTTTTATACACAAACTGACCAGTCTTAGCGCTGCAGAAAAAGACAAATTCAGGCAGGCCTATAAAAGCGACCCGGCGTCGGTACTTGTTTTCACAGCATTTGATCTGCCGGCGGAGCTGCGATCCACACTGGGTAAAACCATTGAAGATATGCTGGGCCCGGGGGTAAATATTCAATATCGAACAGACCCCGGTGAAACTGGGGGAATTGCATTGCGTACAGGCGGATATAAACTATCCTGGACAATAAACGAATATCTCGACGGGCTGGAAAAGAGAATAGATGCGATCAGTACCGAAACAATCAATATTCCACCGGAATCATCAACTACAACGCATGGCAACTGAATCGTCAAAAAATCCCCTCCAAAGGGCATTCGAGGAGTTGCGTCAGGGAAGGGAAACCTTCACACCCCGGCTCGGCCTGCAGGAAGTCGGTACTATTGCTACCGTATATAATGGCATCGCCGGCGTTACCGGAATTCCCGGGGTCGGCTATGAAGAGCTGTTAAAATTCCCCAATGACCTGTATGGCATTGCCTTTAATGTTGATGAAAACGAGGTGGGCGTCATCCTGCTCGGCGAACACTGGCACCTGCATGCCGGCGATAAAGTGGAACGGACCCACCGGGTCATGGATGTGCCCGTAGGGGAAGGATTGATCGGACGGGTCATCACTCCCCTGGGAGTGCCGCTGGACGGAAAAGGAAAGTTGGTGTTTGAAAAGCGCCTTCCAATTGAACGAAGCGCGCCATCTATCATGGACCGCGCCCCAGTGAATGAGCCTTTGCAAACCGGCGTGAAAGTGGTTGATGCGCTTATACCCATAGGCCGCGGTCAACGGGAGCTGATCCTGGGCGACCGGCAAACCGGCAAGACCGCCATTGCAATCGACACCATTATCAACCAACGCGACCAGGATGTACTCTGTATCTATTGCGCCATTGGACAACGGGCATCCGCAATAGCCAAGGTGGTGGCAGAACTCCGTGAAAAAGAGGCAATGGCATATTCCATCATCGTTGTTACCGAGGGTAACGACGCTGCGGGGCTGAACTACATCGCCCCGTACGCCGCCACCAGTATCGGCGAGTATTTCATGGAAAAAGGGCGGGATGTACTTATCATCTATGACGATCTGACCCAACATGCCCGGGCCTACCGGGAGATATCCCTCCTGCTGCGCCGCCCCCCGGGCCGCGAAGCGTTTCCCGGTGATATCTTTTACATACATTCCCGCCTGCTCGAGCGCGCCACACACCTGCGGGAGGATTTGGGCGGTGGCTCATTGACGGCGTTGCCCATTATTGAAACCGAAGCGCAAAACATTGCGGCGTATATCCCCACAAATCTGATCTCTATCACGGACGGGCAGATCTACCTCTCCCCCACCCTGTTTGAATTAGGCGTGCTACCGGCCGTCGATATCGGAAAATCAGTATCCCGGGTTGGCGACAAAGCGCAGTTAGCCGCTTATCGTACGGCCACCGGAAGCCTGAAACTGGAACACGCACAATTCGAAGAACTGGAAACCTTCGCCCGGTTCGGCACCCGGCTTGACGAACGCACCAGGGATATCCTTGCGCATGGCCAGCGGATACGGGCAGTACTCAAACAGCCCGAATCCCAGCCGGTATCGGTACCTGAGCAGTTGTTATTATTGCTTGCCCTGAACCACCGGCTGTTTGACCCTATTCCGCTTGCCAGCATGAAGGCTGCCGCAGCGGCGGTATGCCAATTGGCCGGCAATCTCCCGGAATCGATACAAAAGGCATTTTACGTCGATGAAAAATTAAGTGAAGCGCATCAACAAGAGATCCTTGAACAATGCGCAAAAGCACTGGAACCGTTAAAAAAAGCCCAATCTGCATGAAAGATACGCTGGAAACCCTGCGACACAAAATAGATCAGGCAGGCGAACTGGGTTCAGTCGTGCGTTCCATGAAAGCCCTTTCCGCATCCCGTATTCAGCAGTACGAGCAGGCCGTTAAAGCCCTGGAATCGTACGACCATATTGTGCAACTGGGCCTGTATATCTGCTTAGCCCAATTGCAATCCCTGATCAAACCGGATCCGTTCCCAAAAAGTAAAACAGGCGCGGTAGTCCTGGGTGCCGGGCAAGGCCTGGTGGGCCAGTTCAATGATCGGATGGCAAACTATGCAAAAGGAGTTTTAGACCAGCTCCCCGGTGAAAAAACCGTCTGGGCTGTTGGCGAGTCGATACACAGCCACCTGAAAGATGCGGGTTTAACGCCGGTCCGGACGTTTGAGGTTCCGCATTCCATCCACGCCATCACGCCTTTGGTGGGACAGGTGCTTCTCGCCTTGGAACAGGCTTTGTCCAACGGCAGTGTATCCGCAATTTATCTTTTTTACAACAGTCCCCGGCAGGGGGCGCTCTATGCTCCGGTCAACCTTCAATTTGTTCCGCTGGATACCGTTTGGTTACAAAATCTCCCCATAAAACAATGGATGAACAATCAGGTGCCGGAAGCGGTATTCCATCCCACCCACACGGTAAAGGCATTAATACGGGAATATTTTTTCGTCACGCTGTTTCGCGCCTGCGCGGAATCCCTGGCCAGCGAACATGCCAGCCGGCTGGCGGCCATGCAACGGGCAGAAAAAAATATCCGGGAATTGCTGGAGTCGCTTAATCTGAGTTATCACCAAATGCGGCAAAACGCTATCGATGAAGAGCTGTTTGATTTGATCGCAGGCGGGGAAGCGCAACGCAAAAAGTCCTAGAGCATGTTTAAATTTCAGTCACCGGGCTACAAGCGGCAAATTTTCTTTCATGCATCGTT
>CAYVDV010000132.1:0-11904 GCA_964450465.1 uncultured Saprospiraceae bacterium | reverse complement strand
ACCCGCACTTTATCCCCCATTTTGATCACCCTGCCATAGCGGCGTCCTTTGGCGCGCAGGTTGCCTTCTTCCAGGATATAGGTATCATCCAGGTACCGGAACTCTACCAGACCTTCGGCAAGGGACCCGGGTAGTTCCACAAAGAAGCCGCGCTCGATCATGCCGCTGACATAGCCTTCAAATTCCTCGCCCAGGTGGCGGCGGAGCAGTTCGGCCTGTTTGTATTTTATACTTTCCCGTTCGGCATCGGCCGCTTTTTTCTCCTGCACATTGATGTGCTTGCACTGCTCCTCTAGTTTGGCCTTGTCGATCCGGTATGTGCGGCCGTCCAGGTTGCGGTCGAGCAGCCGGTGGGCCAGCACATCCGCATAGCGGCGAATGGGCGAGGTAAAGTGCGAGTAATGGGAAAAGCCCAGTCCATAGTGGCCGATATTGTTGGAACTGTACACGGCCTTGGCCATGGTCCGGATCGCCAGCGGCTCCAGCACTTTGAGCCGGTCGTCTTTCCGCGAGGCCTGCATCAGGGAATTGTACGATTGGGCGATCTGTTTGGGCGTGCTGACCTTCATGGGGTAGCCCATGGCGGCGGCAAAACGGGCAAATTCGGTCACCTTTTCCATATCCGGCAGATCATGCACGCGATAAATGAAGGGGATTTCCTGCTGGGCTGCCGCCTTTTGTTCCATAAAGAGCGCGACTTCCTTGTTGGCCAGCAACATAAAATCCTCGATCAGCATGTGCGCGTCCTTGCGCTCTTTGACATAGGCTTCGATCGGCGTGCCGTCTTCGGCCAGGCGGAAGCGCACTTCGTCGGACTCAAACCCGATGGCGCCGTTGCGTTCGCGTTCGCGGCGCATTTTTTTTGCCAGGCGGTTCAGCGTGCCGAGCGCCCATTCGAGCTGCGGATAGATCGTGAGTAATTGCAAGCTTTCATGGGGTTTCCCTTCCAGTACCGTTTGCGCTTCCTCATAGGAAAAGCGTTTGGCCGAGTGAATCACGGACCGGCCGAACCAGCGCGACACGATATGGTCTTTCGCATCAAAAACAAAAACCGCCGAAAAGGTAAGCCGGTCCTGATATGGCACCAGCGAGCAAAGGTTGTTCGACAGTTTTTCGGGCAACATAGGATTTACACGGTCCACCAGATAGACCGAAGTCGAACGCCGGAATGCCTCCTGATCCAGGGGAGTTCCAGGTTTCAGGTAATAGGTAACGTCAGCGATATGGATGCCGATCTCGAGGTTTCCGTTGTCAAGTTTGCGGATACTGAGCGCATCGTCAAAGTCCCGGGCATCTTCGGGGTCGATCGTGAAGGTGAGCACATCCCGGAAATCGCGGCGGCGTTCTATTTCCTGCGGTGAAATGGTTTCCGGCATGCCCTCGGCTTCAGCCAGCGCCTCATCGGAGTGGATCAATTCAAAGCCGGCGTTGATCAGTATCTTCTTCATCTCGAAATCATTGCCGCCTACTTCACCCAGTGTTTGCGTTACTTTGCCAATGGGTACCCGGCCCTTGCCCTCCTGCCAGTCGGTGACGCGCACCACGACTTTCTCCCCGTCTCGGGCATCGCCGCAGCCCTCCAGGGGGATGTAGATATCGACCGGCATATTGGGGTTGTCGGGCATAAACAGTGCGTACTTGCGGCTTTTGCGCAGGGTGCCGATAAAGAATTCATTGGCCCGTTTGAGCACCTTCAGCACTTCACCTTCGGGCTTTCGTTCTCGTTGCCCCCGGCGCGCCGGCGGGAATAGGAGTACGCTCACGGTATCGCCGTTCAGGGCGCCGTTGATGTGACGGGGCGCCACATACACATCGGTGTCCAGGTTTTCGGTCACAATATAAGCCGAGCCGCTGCGGGTCATATCGACCCGGCCTTCAATCACTTTTTGAAAGTTGGCAGCAGGCCGGCTTGTCGCTTTTGCGCGCCGGGTATCTTTTGAGGAGGGAGCCGGTGCACGCTCCGCGCGAGCCGGCACGCGCTCGGGCTTGTCTTCTGCAACGGTGAGGCGTTCCAGCGCCACGCCAAACTTGTTTTCCTTAAATGCCTTTACCGAGCCCGCCTGAACCAGTTGGTTCAGGGCGTGTAGCACCGAATCTTTATTGTTTTCCAGATCCAGCAAGGCAGCCAGCTGGCGGGGGGCAAATTGTTTTTGTGGTTGGGTGAGCAAAAATTTAAGCAGCTCGACTTGTAAATTCCGGGCAGTCAACTTTTTGCCGCCTTTCTTTTTCTTCTTGGTCATACATTAAATAATGGTTTCTTGCACGGGGCAAGGGTCAGGTGTTGATTTGTTTCGTTTGATATGCTTAAAACGCGAACGGAAGGTAAAAAGTTGCCGGAACGTACCTTTGCGAATCTTTAACTTTTTGTACGGCAACTGCATGTTTCTTTTCGGCGTTATTGCATCATTATAAACCTGTTCAATATGAAAAATACACTGTTTCTTGGAATATTACTGTCCTGGGCCGTCATTCTGCCCGCACAAAAACCGGCGCCGGCAGAGAAATCGGACCCGGAAGCCAAAAAGGTACTGGATCGCATCCGCAAAAAATACGAAGGGTATAAATCCGTGGAAGCTGCATTTACCCTGACGATCGAAGTGCCGGCACAACCCCAGGAGATACAGAAGGGCAGCATCGGCCAGGAAGACGAAAAATTCCGTCTCGATATGGAGGAACAGGTGATTGCCAGCGATGGCAAAACCACCTGGGTGTATCTCAAAAAAAACAAGGAGATCCAGATCACCGATACCGATCCAAATGAAGACAAGGGATTCCTGACGCCAAAAGACCTGCTCAAACGCTACCAGAAAGGCGACTTCCTGTATGCCATTACCGAAAAAACAACGGAAAAAGGGCGTTTGCTGACCCAAATCGAATTCAAGCCGGTGGACAAAGCCTCGGAATATTCCAAAATCCGCCTGAGCGTCAACGAAAAGGCCGGCACGATTGAAAGCATCAAGGCCTTCGCCAAGGATGGTTCGCGATATACCTTCCTGATCACCCGTCTTACGCCAAACAAGCCCTTTCCGGCAAACCATTTTCAGCTAAATGCAAAGGACTACCCCGGCACGCATGTGGAAGACCTGCGCATGTAGTTTACTTCCGGATGGCCTCTACCGGGTCCATCCCGCTGGCCTGAATGGCCGGAATAAGTCCGGATAAAACGCCGACGACAACGGAAGTGCCCACGCCCACCAGGGTATTGGCCAGCGAAAGGTGGATATCAAAGTCGATGGCCTTGGAAATAGCCAGGGCTGCGCCCCATATCAACAGGAGCCCCAGGGCGCCCCCGACGATACACAGCACAATCGCTTCAAACAGGATCTCCAGCAGGATAAACCAGCGTTTGGCGCCCAGCGCCATCTTGATCCCGATGATACTGGTCCGTTCCCGCACCGACACGAACATGATGTTCGCTACGGAGAACATGCCCACGATGAGCGCAAAAATACCGATGACAAATCCCGCCATATTGATCACACTGAACAGGCTGTCGAACAGCCCGCTCAGAACAGACAAGGTATTGAGCGCAAAATTGTTCTCTTCCCGGGGCTTCAGGCGGCGCACGGTGCGAACGACACCGGTGATCTCATCTTTCATATCCTCCAGCGACACGCCGGGCTTGGCCTGCACCAAAAGGCTGGTGCGTTCCCACTGCCCCTTTCGCCGGATATTGAAACCGCGGCGGGCAAGGGTATAGCTGACCAGAATGCCGTTGTCGAAATTAAAAGGTTTGAGCAGGTCATTGCCCGAGGCCGTAAGCACACCCAATACGCGGAGCTTCCGCCCCCCCACATTGATCACTTTATCGGTAGGGTCAATCCCTTCGCCAAATAAACCCTCCGCTACGGTAGCACCCATAATACAGACATCGCTGCCGCTTTGGTACTCCGTAGGGGTGAAGTACCGCCCTTCCCCCTGAAATTCGAGGTGGAACAGGTCACGGCAGTCCTCCGTAATACCCAGGAAAAAGACATTTTCCACGCTCGACGAATTCCACTTGATCGTCTTGTTGCCCAAATATTGCCAAAAACCCACTTTAGCCGCGTTTTTCAGGCGCTCCTCCAGTTGTTCGTATTCCGTAAAGGAAAAATTGGGCCGGCGCATCCACTTCCAGAAATTGGAGCCCGGGTCTTCTGCCCAGGAGAATTTCTCGATATAGATCACATCATTTCCCAGTTTGGCCATGCTGCCCCGGATATTGTCCTCCAGGGAGTTTACAGCGCTCTTCACCCCGATAATGCAAAAAATTCCGATGGTAACACCGAGCAACGACAGGAACGAGCGGAGTTTATTGGCCATCAGCTGTTGCCAGGCCTGGGCGGCACCTTCCAGCAAAATACGTAGAATCTGGCGCATAAGGAGGATGTTGGATGTTTAAAAACCGGATGCACGGCAATACCGGGTACGAAAATGGGGAAGACCCGCCGCATTCCGGGTAAGGTTTCGATCAAATAAAGCTTTTTGTCTATTAACGCGCAGGCGCCGGAGCGTTCAGGCGTTGAACTGCAGGCTTTTTACCAGGACCCACAGGCCCACTGCGATCAGGATGAACCCGGCCACCCGGACAATCCGCCCCGGCAAATCCGGATGCAGGCGCCGGTTTATCTCGCCGGCCAATAGCACTTTCGCCATATCGGTGCTGAAAACCATTGCTACGGAAGACAACATAAACACCCCGGTATAAGCGTCATTGCCGGCAGGGGCTTCTGCGCGGGCGGCAGCGGCCAAGCCCAGCCAGAAAAGCCAGTTGGAAGGGTTCGCCATGTTGAGGGCAAATCCTTTTATAAAGGAATAGCGCCGCTTGGCCGGATTGCCATACGAGCCGGGCAGCAGCTCCCTTTTCCGGGGCAATACCGCAGAAATACCGAAGCCCATGATCAACACGGATCCGAGCAGCCCCATGCCCGTTTGAAACATATTCTGTTGGGCTATCGCCATCAGGCGTGCGGAAGACCAGATTCCACCCAGCGCCAGAAGGGCGTCGCTCAGGAACGCACCCAATGCCAGGGCCAGTCCGTTGCGCAGTCCGCTTTTCAGCGTAACCTGCATGCTCATAAAAAACAGAGGGCCCAGCAACATGCCGTACGCGAGGCCGGCCAGGACACCTTTAAGCACCGCCTCAAGCACGGTCCTGATCTGTTCTTTCGGAAAGATAGGTTTCCCAATTTCGCTGTACGGCGCCCTTCATGACCCGCGGAATTTTAGCCTGCCCGTTCAGTTTACCCTGCTCTTCCAGCCATTGGTAAAAAATCTCGTGCGGTAAAAACTGCACCCGGATATCGTTGAGGGCGTACTGCCGTTCCACCCGGTAGTCATCGTTGACCGCCATCAGGTGGCCATCCAGGGCGGCGACAAATCCGGCGATATCCGACGGCGGATTATCCGTGCTGATATACCATTGGTGCGCCCAATGGGTGCCGTTTGGCACGGCGCACACGGCAAACTCCTTGATGCCGACATTCATCTGCAGATCGGTCTGCCGGATAGCCTCATTCATATTATCCACTGAGAGGTGTTCCCCGACTACACTGAGATAGTGCTTGACGCGGCCTGTGATCTTGAAGGTAGCCTGTTGTACATCGTCAAACTGGACGGTATCGCCGAGCAGGTAGCGCCAGGCGCCGGCATCCGTGCTGAGCAGCAAGGCGTAGGGTTTGCCCGCTTGTACATCCGCCAGGGAGACAGCGGTGGCTTCCGGGGTCAGATTGCCGTTTTCGTCAAAATTCTGTTCATTAAACGGCACAAATTCAAAGAAAGTACCCGTATCCGTGGTAAGGCGCAACAGGCGCGAATGCGGCCAGGGCTGATACCCGATAAAGCCTTCCGAAGCAAGGTAGCTGTCGACGTATTGCACCGGCTTGCCCAGTAATTGTTCAAACGTATTCCGGTAGGGTTCGAAAAAAATACCCCCGTGGACAAGCAGGGCGAAGTTGGGCCAGATCTCGTGAATATGCTTCAGGCCGTAGCGCTCGATAACACGCTCGAAGATCATCTGGACCCAGGCAACATTGCCAACGATAAAACCGATGTCCCACTTATGAGCCTCTTCGACAATTCGGTCAATCCGCTCATTCCACTCCGGTATCGACGTAATATCGCGACCCGGACGGTAATATTTTTTAAGCCAGAGCGGCCGGTTCAAGCCGATAATCCCCGACATATCGCCCTCCATGTGGTCGCCCTCCTGCGCAAGATTGGTACAGCTGCCCACCATCAGCATTTGCTTGGTGAACAGATCGGCCGGCAGGTTAAAATGCGCCATATCACAAAACAGCCGGCGCGATACCTTCTTCATCGAGCGGATGATATCGGGTGTCACCGGAATATATTTGGAGGTAGCATTGGAAGTGCCACTGCTCAGTGCAAACCAGGGAATCTGCCCAGGCCAGCACACGTCGGGCTCGTCCTTCCTGGCACGCGACCACCACTGATCGTAGAGCTTATCATAATCGTGTATGGGCACCCGTTCCTGAAAAGCCCGAACCGGGTTTTTGCTGTTCAATATTTCCCGAAACCCGTAATGCCGCCCAAAGGCCGTATCGGCAGCTTCGGAAAGCAATCGGACCAGCGTTTTTTTCTGTTGAACAGCCGGGGGTTTACCAGGCTCTGGCGGGGTGGCGCCCAAACGGATACCGGTCTTAATGACATGACCCAACAAATACATAGTTGCAGGGAGTAGTGAAAAAAATGATCAGTCCCTCCATTAAGGGCTGCGTTTTAAATTGAAACCGCAAAATTAACGTGGAATTCCAAGTTTTTTGATTGTTTTTATCTTTACAACCTTAGTCAGGTGTAACAGACAGCAATTCACCCGGAATTGTTGCATTTTTGAACGTTAAACGCACAACTAATGAAAACACCATCCTTCCTCCTGTTGATCTCCGCCCTGTTTGTTCTGGCTGCCTGTACGCCTTCAAATAACGGCCTGAACTTTAAACTCGACGTCCCGTTCACCCTGCAGGCCGGTGAAACCGCATCACTGGATGGGGATTCCTCCGTCCGGATCCGGTTCGATACTATTCTGGCAGACAGCCGTTGCCCGGTCGGGGTGGAATGTATCTGGGCCGGACGAGTGGAACTTGCCATCCGCTTCACTCAAACGGCCGGCGCCCAAACTGCCACCCTGATCCTGGGCGATCCGGCCGGCACGAATTTCACGGACAGGGCTTCCTTCGGTGAATATAAGGTGCAACTGCGTCAGGTTCTTCCGCAGCCTGAGGCGGACCAACCAATTCCTCCAGGGGAATATTCGGCTGAACTCCTGGTAAGAAAATAGGGCCAAAACAGCGGAACGCGAAGGGCCACAGCGGGCATCCTTCGCGTTCCGGAAGTGAAACCTGAAAGTATATCACACGGCCTATCGCAGCATCACTTTCCCGGCTCCCAACAGTTGCCCGTTGGCACGAACCTGCAACAGGTACAGCCCTGCCGGCAAGTCGCTGCGCTCGAAGCGCCACTGTGTGCCGCTCACATTGGCCGAACGCACCGGCCGGCCTGTCGCGTCGCGCAGCTCAACCTGCCATTCGCCAAGGTCCTGTACACCGCGCAGTTCCAGCACCGCGCTTTGCGTTACCGGGTTTGGCGCTATGCGCAAATCCAGGCCATACACTGCCGGCTGCCAGGCGCTGACGGTAACGAAATCGCGGCCCACCCGGTGTACCGTGGTATTGGTGTACACCGGCTCGTTGAAGTCAAAGAAAATACCGGCGGTATTGAGAATATCCGTTTCGAGCGGAACGCCTGCTTTCTGCGAAACCCGGAAGGAAACGAATCCCTGGGAGGCTTCGAAATTGGCACTGCTGTCCGGCAGGCGAATATCATCGAAAGTGAATTTGATATTCCGGTCGCCGTAATAGTCAAACGTGTACGGATGGCTGCTGGCGCCGGGCTTCACCGAAGCCGGATCGAGCCAGGGCGACAACTGATCGCGGAGCACCACAGTGAAGGCGGTATCGGTACCGGTATTCTGGAAGCGGATCAGGTACTCGATGTCCGTACCCTGCGCGATATAATGCGCGGTATTGTAGCCGGTCGGGAAACCCTGTTTGTCGTTCGGGTCATAGGAACCGGTGTTCTGTGTGCAATCGATATCCACCCAGGGGTCGTTGTCGTCCAGGGGAAACTGATTGACATACCCGGTAGTAAACTGCCCGCCGGTGGCACAGCCTTCCACTGCCAGGCTGGGTTGCGAATTGCCGGGATGGAAAGGCTCCTGCGCCACTTCCAGGCGCCAGGTTGCCCCGTTAGCCGGGACGGTCACCTGATACTGTTCCCCCGGATTCAGGACGATCGCAGGCGGAGGCGCCTGCATCAGCATCACGGCATCCTCGATGATCACATACTCCAGCGGACTGCTCATGGGTCCGGTGCCGACGTTTTTGATCGTAAAATCGAGAGAGTCGGTGTTGCATTGCGCCTGAAGTTGCAGGCTGGCGCCCGACCACTGTGCATTGGCCGGTTCGCAAACGCCGGTCGGATAGATCACGGCTTCCGTGCAGTGCGCCTGCCCCAGGGTAGCGCTACAGCTGACATTTACGGTCACCCAGAAGTTTCCGCAGCTGTTGAACGGCACCGTGCCCAGATCGAAACGGTACAGATTGTTGCCCAGGTCGGTATAGGGGATCTGCGCGTTGGTCAAGGTAAGGAAAGGATCAAAAAGGATTTCCACATACGAATTTGTCGCCTCAGCCGTGCCCTGGTTGCAATAGCTGACCCAGTACTGGCCCTGGAAGCAGCGGCGCAATAGTGTAGTGCCAATATCGACCGTCATGGCAGGGCATACGGCCTGCGGCTGCAACAGAAAATCCTGCACCAGGGTTTGGTTGGGATCCAGGGTCACACTAAAGCTGGCCTGACAGGGATCCCAAAGGTTGTTGGACGGGATCACGGCAACCGTATAGGTACCGGGATAAAGCTCGATCCGGTAAAATCCGGCAGCATCGGTACTGGCAAAAAACTCATTTCCGGACCCATCTGTCACGTGCAGAACGGAAAAAGCCAGGCCATTATCTGTTGGTTCTTTGGTACAGTTCGTATTCCAGTCGGCTAAAACATAGCCCTCCAAATGGGCGCATTCCCAGGGGTCTTCTTCTATTACATAGCTCGTCACAGCGGTGCAGCCGGCGGCGTCAGTTATCGTGACCACGTACGTGCCGGCCTGCGGATCGGGTATCCAGGAAAAGGTCGAGCCGTTACTCCACTGGTACGCATAGGGCGGTATGCCGCCGGCAACGTTCACCCACATACCCAAAGAGTCATTACAGAAAGGAGTGTCAAAATAGCCAATTTCGGCCGTCAGGGGCACCGGGTTTGTTACGGTAATACAGGAAGTACCCGTACAACCGGATGCCGTGTTCGTCACCGTCACGCAAAAAGTAAGCGGAGAGCCCTGGGAAACGTAGGTAATGCCCGGCGTGGTGGCGCCATTCATCCATTGATAGGTAAAGGGGCCGCCGCCGCTGGCTGTAGCGGCAATGGTTCCTGCGCCATTGCAGTCGGTTGTACTGGTGCTCAGGATCACCTGCGGAACAGAACCGTCCTGCGCAACGAGCACCGTGTCGGCGCCCCAGCAGCCCTGCAGGGAATCGCTCACGAACAAGACATAGATGCCCGGGGTTTGCACAACCGGATTTAATACCGGGGAAACCTGTTGTGGACCACTCCAGAAAATGTCATAGTTACCGGGAGGTGTAACGGTAGCCTGTAACTGAACAGACTGGTTTTGGCAGGAAATCGCACCCGGCGGGGCGATCTGAACATCAAGGGTACAGGGGTTTTGCGCCCGGGCGGTTTGAATCAAAACAGCCAACGCAAAGAGCAGCAAAAAGCGGATTTTTTTTGTGTACATAGGATATCGAGTTTGGGTATGAATAAATCCTTGGAAAGGGAGTTTCATCATGAGTGTCGAAAATTTCGTGCGCAGATACTTTTATGACGGTACAAAAGTTGCCATTCCAGGCTTACAGAACAAAGACATTTTTCGGCATTTATAAATATTTTTTCTGCTAAAATTATTTTAATCTATTGATTTTAAGAATTTTGCAAACGTTAAAATTTTAAATCAAATACAATTTTCTTCTGATTAAAATAGTAAAAGGCGCAAAATACGCATGGAAAACGCCCGCTTGTGGATAGCCTTCTGCGCGCTATCGCCCCTGGAGCGCAAACATCTGGGGCAATGGCTGCGCTCGCCGTTCTTTTGCCGGCGTGAGCAACCCCGGCATCTGTATGAATACCTGGACCAATGCCGGAACAGCGGCACGCTGCCTGATCCGGAACAGGCTTTTCGAAAAATAAACGGCGTAAAAACGCCCTTTCAACCGCAAGGGCTGCGCCAGATCATGAGCGAACTCCTGGCGCAACTCGAACATTTTCTGGTGTACCGGGAAAAATTTGGCGAAACCGGTGACTTCCACATCCATCTTGCCGCGGCGTACCGCAAACGCGGACTGGAAAAACACTTCCGGCAGAGCCTTCAAACTGCCCGCACCAGCCAGGCCCGGCAGCCCTACCGCCACACCGAATACCTGGACGCCCAGGCCGCCATCGAGTACGAACTCTACCACCAGCGCACGGCAGGGCGCCGGACGGAGGCACTCAACTGGCAGGCGCTTTCCGATCAAACCGATCTGGCTTTTATTGCGCGAAAACTTCGGCAGGCCTGTTTTGCCCTGAGCCATCAGACCGTGTATAAGGCGGAATATCAGTTTGGCATGCTGGATGCCGTGCTGGATCACGTCCGCCGGTCTGAAAGCCTGCAAGACTTGCCCGCCATCGGGCTCTATTACTTTTGCTACCTGTTTTTAACCGAGCCGGAGGGAGAGACCTATTTCCGGCAGTTCAAGCCCAGGCTCTTTGCCCATCTGGCGCAATTACCCCTGGAGGAACAGCGCAACCTGCACCTTTTGGCCCTTAATTTTTGTATCCGGAAGATCAACCAGCTGAATCAGTTGTATTTCCGCGAGGCACTGGACTTATACCAATCCGCTTTGAGTGCAAACCTGTTGCTGGAGAACGGCTACATCTCCCATTTCGCCTATAACAACATCGTACCCATCGCGCTCCGGGTAGGCGAGCTGGACTGGACCGAGCAATTTATTCATTCGCATGCTCCCCTGCTGGAAAAGAAACACCGCGACGCAGCCTTTCACCTCAATTTGGCCCGGGTAGAGTACCAGCGCCGGCGACTCAAAGAAGCCTTGCTCCATCTGCAACAAGCCGACTATAAAGACCTGATCAACAACCTCATCGCCAAAACCCTGCAATTGAAAATTTACTTTGAGTCGGACGAATTCGATGCCCTCGACGCCCATTTGCAAAGCATGCAAACCTACATCCGCCGCCAACAGCTTATCGGTTACCACAAGACCAATTTCAAGAACATTGTACGCTTTGCGCGCGCTCTGATGCAGCTCAACCCCAACAACCGGCAGGCCCGCGAAAAACTGCGCCGGCAGGTCGAAACGGAGACCGTGCTTACCGAGAAAGAATGGTTTCTGGAAATGTTGGAGTAAGTTTGGTTTCACCAAATGAATGGTGCGTAACAGCTCACTCTTTCCGCCACACCAGCATTGCTGACGGCGTAAGCCCGAGCGTCGGGTGCCATTCGGTGCCGGTATCGAGTTCGAGGCCGTTTTTCAAGCGCAAGCCGGCCCCAAAGCCCAAACGGGCCGGTTCGGTCCGAATGCCGGCGCGCAGGATCAGCAGTCCGGCCGGCCGGTACTCCAGGCCGGCCTTCAACTGGGCGGGTCGTTCGAGATCCTTTTCCGCCTCAGCCAACAGAATAAGCGTAGGCGCCGCCCGCCAGGCCGCTCCAATGCGCAACACAGTGGGGATCACGGCATCGCTCAGCTCCAGCTGCAGCGGGTTTTGCACCTGGGCGCCCAACCATACGTCCGGCAA
>CAYVDV010000131.1:0-11911 GCA_964450465.1 uncultured Saprospiraceae bacterium | reverse complement strand
GGATCTGGGACGGATTTAACACCAGTGTAAACAAAAATCCAAAAACGGCCCCGTAAAAGTGCGCCACATGGTCGATGCCGTCTCTGCCGCGGCGGGCTTCGTAGGAAGAAAACCAGAGAAACAGGGGGCCAAAAATGAACCCGGGTATCCGGACGGGTAAAAACATCAGGCGGAGCTGGAGGGTCGGTTCCAGCAGGATGGAGGCGAACAGCACAGCCGATACCGCCCCCGAGGCGCCGATACTGGCAAAACTGGAGGTATGCCGGTACCGGTAGAATGTGGCGATCGAGGCCGCAACGATGGCGATCAGGTAGAAAAACAGAAAAAGCAGCGGCCCCACACCGTGAAAAAGATACCCAAACCAGGCTTCCACCACCCGTCCGAAATAAAACAAGGTGAACATATTAAACAGCAGGTGCATGTAATCGCCATGCAGAAACCCGCTGGTTAGCCAGCGGTAATATTCCTTGTCGCGATCCTCCATATAGGGCCAGTGCTTGCATTTGTAAAAAACATCTGGGTTGTTGAATGCCCACAGGGAGAACAACACGGTAAATCCAATGATGAGGTAAGTAATTGTCATGGTGCAGGTATTGCGTTAAGGTTTCAGCAGTTTGCTGTTACGGGTTGTGGTAGGGTTCGTTGCGGAGGATGGTCATGGCCCTGTATAATTGTTCCAGAAGGAATACGCGGACCATTTGGTGCGAAAAGGTAAGGCGGCTCAGGGAAATTTGGACATTTGCGCGCTTATATACATCCGCAGAAAAACCAAAAGCGCCTCCGATCAGGAAAATCAGGCGGCGATGGGAGGCGCTCAGGCGTTGCTCCAGCCACTGGGCCAGCTCTTCGGAACTGAATTGTTGGCCACGTTCGTCCAATAAAATGAGAAAGTCGTCCGGCTTGAGTTTACCCAGAACCAGTATGGCTTCCTCCTGCCGGATGATCTGACCATCGGTCGAGCGGACTTTGGCATTAGGCAATATTACCCACTGGAAAGGCAGGTAGTTTTTCAGGCGTTTCTCAAAAATACTGGTGCCGGTTTCCAGGTAGGGCTCCGTCGTTTTGCCAATGGCCCAGACTTCTACTTTCATGAAAAGAGAGTTATAGGTGGTCGGCTCATGCGCCTGATGGGATGATGCTGCGTTTGGATTTGGGAAACATCTCTTCCAATTCTTCCGGCAGGGTATGCCGCTCGGGGAAGTTGCGGATCAGCTCGTCCATGATTGCCCGGGCGAGTACGTAACGGCCTTTGCGAACCAGTCCACTGAGTTGACCCCGCACGTATTCGGAAGCAGGGCGGCCAAAGTGTTCCGTCAGGTATGCCGACAATACGTTGATGTAGTAATCGCGGATCAGGTTTTCGTGGTCGGGCCAGAAATGGTCTTCGAACAAACGAAAAGTGCTCAGGTTTTGCGTTTGGCTCAGCAGCCCGGCCAGTTCATCCAGTTTCCCTTCTGCAGCCAGAAGCGGCGCCAGTTTTGCCGTGTCGCCTGCTTCGCGCAGTTCGGCCAGCAGGGTGTCCCGTTCTTCCGGCCAGGCGGCGCCTGCGATCGTTTTTAGCCGGAGAATGATGTCCTCATGACCATAAAGGCGGTACCGTTGGCGAAGGTAGTTGCGCTGGCGAACCTCGTCGCCGGATTTCTCGGCAGCGCTGAGCAGGATGTCTTCCACTTCCCGGCGCTGGCCGGGCTGAAGCAAACGCTGGTCCAGAAAATACTCTCCGGCGTGCATAACGGCTTCCCACCAATGCCAGAGGTACAGGGCAGTTATGGCTTCCTTTACCTGGGCCGGGCGTTCGGAATAATCCTGAAGGACCCGAACGACGGCTTCGGGGCGGTTGCGCCTGGCCAGGGCGGCGAGAAAGAGGTGCAGTACAGCAGCAGGGGCAGGAAAGGGAGTGCGGTCAAACCAGCCGCTGATTTGTGCAAAAAAGACATCTTCCGTGGCCGCCTGGGCCAGAAATGGAATGATCAGGCGATCCAGATCGCCGGGGTGATCCGGATTGTTGAGATACTCGTATAAAAAATCCCGTCGTTTCTCCCGGAATTCCGGCGAAAGATGCTCCGATGGAAACTGCAGCATCTGTTGAACGATACTTTGGCAGTATTGCAGCAAGGGCTCGTGCCGGGGCTCTTCGAGTTTGGATATTACCGGCGTGATCTTCTGCAGGATCGCCGTAGCGATCTGGAAAAAGCCGACGGCATTCCCTTCGGCAAAGGCCGTGCTCAGTTGCACTTCCAGATCGGCGAGGGTCTTGCGGAGCCGGCGGATTTCCTGGTCACTGAGTGCCCGGCTGCCAACCTGACGCGGCAGTGCGGCGTCGAGCAGGAGGAGGTACGGGTTTTCAACGCCGGTCACCTGGCCGGCAAACCAGGTCTTGAGTGCCAGGGCAAAATCACGGTCGCGGCGGGCATATTCCCGTACAAACGCCATAAGATCCTCCGTGGGGGCGGCTTCCAGTACATTTCGAACGCTCAGGCGCCCCGACGCTTCTTCCACCCTGCTTTCTGTCCGGGACAGGCGAGCCTCGGCTTTTTGCTCCAAAAACTGCCGAACCTTTAGCAGCCCGGCTGCAATATGGGCGCACATCAGACGCCGGCCCTCCGACCAGCATTCACAGGTGAATGCCTTGATCTTTTGCGGGGTGATCATCACTTCCACTTCAAAATCCTGCCCGTCGTCTGCTACTGTCGCTACCCAAAAATGCTTTTCAATTTCCCGCAAATTACGGACAGCCCCGGCCTGTACCAGATCCTGGGCTGTATTCCAGGTGGCGGGATTGATGTGAAATTCAAAGTTTTTCAGCCAGAGTTTTTGCACAGCGGAAAATGGAATTGTTCCTGAACCAAAAACTTCAAAAATACGACTAGTTGAGAACAACGCCAATATGTGCGGTCGAAAAAACCCGCTTTCCGGCATTAATTATCTTTTCTGAAATGCCCGTATCTTTGGGCAAATACAAGCGCACAACTATGCGAAACCTGTTTCTTGTACGACACGCCAAGTCAAGCTGGGACCTTCCCGGACAGCGGGATTTTGACCGTCCACTCAACGACCGTGGCCTTCATGACGCCCCCCGAATGGCAAAATTTCTGCACAACCTGGGGGTTCAACCCGACCTGCTGGTCAGCAGCCCGGCCAGGCGCGCCCTGACCACCGCCCGTTTTTTTGCCAAAGGCCTGGGGCTTGCGGAGGACGCGATTGTTCAAAACGAGGATATATACGAAGCCCATCCGATTGCAATCCTTCGGATCATCAGTAAGCTTCCTGATGTGGCGCATACTGTCTTTTTATTTGGGCACAACCCGACTTTTACAGACGTGGCCAATCGTTTTTCTGAAAAACATATCGACAATATCCCCACTTGCGGCGTTATACATATCGAATCATCCGCAACCCGCTGGGCTGAGTTGCTGGAGGAAAACTCCCGCGTGAAAGCCCATTATTTTCCAAAAGAAGTCCTGTGAAGCAAATCCTAATTTATATTTTTTTCGGGACAGCACTAGCCCTGCATGCGCCGGCGTGCCAACAGGAGGCCAAGCAGCCCCCATTGTCCGACAAGCAGGTATCGCGCATCATGGCCGATCTGTATTTGGCCGAGGCGGCCACCACCGGGCTGACCGGGAATCCTAAGGACAGCTTGCTAGGGGTTTACTATCGCCAGGTGTTTGAAATACACGGTGTTAGTAAGGAAGATTACGAAACCAGCCTGCGAACAATGTCGGAGGATGACGAGCGGATCAGGGGGGTGGTTGACAGTGCGATCAACCTCCTGAAGCCGGAAAAAGTGGCGGAAAAGGGAAAATAGGTCGCGAAACCGGCACGCTTATTCCAGTACCAGCTCCACCCGGCGGTTTTTCTTCCGGTTTTCCTCACGGTCATTGGGTGCGGCGGGGTCATTTTCACCTTTGGCTTCGCTGATGATCCGCTCTTTGGGAATGCCCTGGCCGATCAGGTAACGGCGCACAGCCGCGGCTCTGCGTCGCGACAGGCGTTCATTGTACAGGGAGGTGCCTTCGCTGCTGGCAAATCCGCTCACCCGAACCCGGGCATCAGGGTTTTGTCTGAGGCTGTTTACCAGGGCATCCAGCACAGCGCCGGCTTCCGGCTGCAGCGATGCAGAGTCGAAGCCAAACAAAACCGTAACCCGTTCTCCTTCAGGCGAAGCAGGTGTTTCCGCTGTATTTTGAAGGAGTTTTGTTTTGTTTTTGACCGTTTCGATATTTTCTGTCCACTTCTGTAGTTCCGCCTGGTCTGGAGTCGCTCCTTTTACGGGCGAATCGGCTGCTTCCACTACTTCAATGTCGTCGATATAAGCAAAGTAGTGCTCATACTTATGCGACTCCACTTCTGTGTTCTCGTCAGTAAAAAAGTTGCCGATGATGAAATATTGAAACGGCTTATATGCGATAAACGAGTCGCGCACCAGCGTCCAGGTGCGGTCGGTGTTGTTGTATGCGGTTACATTTTTTTGATAGGATGCCGGATTCAGGTTCAGGCGCCCGGGGGCATCGACAGCGAGTTTTTCCGGGAGGAAAACAATGCCGATATTATTCGCCCCCTCGCAGTGGTAATGCACGTAAAAGGAGAAGTAATATTTTTTGCCCACCGTCAGAGGGCGCTTCAGGGTGCCCTGAATATACTCGCGCCGGGGTTCCAATTCAGAGCCCCCGGCGACATTGATCCCGGCGACGTTTTTGCCTGTACGGGCAGTAAACGGCCAAAGGGAGCCATTGGGATCATAAATCATGCGGTCAATGGTAGTGAACAACAAAGGTTCTCCGGCATTGGGCGACTCCCAGGCTTCGGAAATTTTGAGATCATTCGCGCGATCCAGTACTTCTCCTTTGCGCAATACTTCGAAGCTGGGGTTGATGACCAGGTTTTCCCCAGGATTGCTGGCCGGCTGCGCCGGGAGCAGGGAGGTAAACAACAACGAGGCGATTGCAGCCGGGAAAAATGGGTGGGGGAGTAGAAATTGCATGGTTTTCATCTGTTTATAAATGATTTATACCGTGCAAATATAATGCATTTGTTTGCTCCCCAATTTGTTGGCCCGGCACAATTATCTCGACAAGGTGACATCTCCTTTCAGCAGTTTTATCCGCCCGTTCGCAAACTCAATTTCGGCATACCAGACATAAACCCCCGGTTGCGCGTTTTTCCCCTGAAAAGTACCGTCCCACCCATGGTCGGAACTGATCGGGTCGAAGCCCAGCCGTTCATGTACCTGATTGCCCCAGCGATCGAAGATCCGGAATGCGCGGACTTGTGTAACCCGTGCCGCAGCGCCGGCATAGATCCGGAAGATCCGGTTGCCATCTTCTCCTTCCGGTGCAAATACGTTGGGGATATAAATGGCGCTGGTTTGCTGTATGTTTATCTGGTATGTTGCAGATTGTTTGCAGCCGTAGGGATCGGTTAGCGTTATACTTACCGCACCGGATTCTGCCAGTTTCAGCACGGGCAGGGTACAGGTTTGGCATGGGTCGCCCAAAGCATGGTCGGGGTACACCCAAAGCACTTCGGCCCAGTCGTTCACCGGCAGATCCGTAACCGGATGAGGGAAAATGGGTTCGAATTCCTCTGCATCCAGGTCCGGGCCCAGGCTCAGGGTCCAGCTGGGCTGATTCAGACCGGCAATCACCACCTGGCTGCTTGCCGTACAGCCGTTGGGCGCTGTGGCTGTGACGCTATAGGCGCCGGGCGCTGTGGTTGTTGGATTGGCCAGCGTGCTGCTGAAGTTTTGCGGACCACTCCAGAGCAGAGTACAGCCGGCAGGCGTGACTTCGGCGGCAAGATAGGCGGTCTCTTCCCGGCAGGTAATATCATTGCCGCTGGCGTCCACTTCAGGAGGGGCAGTGTCCTCGTCCACCATAGCAGAGGCGCTGGCCGTGCAACCGTTCGGCAGGGAAACGACCAGGGTATAGCTGCCTGCCGCGGAAACTCCGGGATTGGGTTGGGTGGAGGAAAAGTTTTGCGGACCGCTCCATGCCAATGTTCCACCTGCCGGACTAACACTGGAGCTGAGTGGAACTACGGTTTGGGTACAGGTGATCGTTCCGCCATTTACGGTGACCTGTGGGATATCCACGTCGGCATCGACGGTGGCCGTAGTGGTGGCTATACACCCATTCGGGGCAGTAGCCGACACGGTATAAACACCTGCCTGATTTACGAATGGGTTTGCCTGGCTGGAACTGAAATTCTGAGGTCCGGACCACTGCACTATACTATTGGATGGTGTCAGTTGGAGTGTTAACTGGATTGAGCTCTGCAAACAGGTGATCAATCCACCCTGGGCAAGCAACTGTGGTGCTGTCGTATCGGCATTTACGCTTACAGCGGCGCTGGCGGTACACCCGTTTGGGCCGGTGGCCGTGGCGGTGTACGTACCCGGTAAACTTACTGACGGAGCAGGCAGTGCGGAGCTGAAATTCATCGGACCCTGCCAAAGCACCTGGGCACTGGCCGGATTGATCTGTGCGGAAATAGTTGTACTGGTCTGCGAACAGCTCAACAGGCCGCCATTTACAATAAGCTGCGGCGCCAAAGTATCGATCAGGACGATCGCCGTGGCAGTAGCGGTGCATCCGGCACTGGTAGTGGCGGTCAGGATATAATTGCCGGGGATGGTAACTGTCGGACCGGGTTGACCGGAACTGAAGTTTTGCGGCCCGGTCCAGCTGATTGAGGTACCTGCCGGGCTAACGGTGGAATTGAGCGCCAGCGCAGGTTGCGTACAAGTAATTGTGCCGCCCGATACATCAATAGTGGGGAAACCACTGTCGGCGGTGACCAGGGCGCTGCTTCCTGCCGTGCAACCATTAGGGGCGGTGGCGACGATGGTGTACGTGCCTGCTGTGCTGACACTCGGATTGAGCAGGCTGGAGGAAAAATTCTGCGGCCCGCTCCATAATACGCTGCTGTTGGCGGGTGCTACGGATGCGGTCAGCGTCAGGGTGTTTTGTAAGCAGGTCAATAATCCACCGGCAGCGCTCACCTGGGGTGCGATGGTATCGGTTTGTACCTGTACCGTTGCCGAAGAAGTGCAACCGTTGGGCAAGGTGGCCAGCAGGGTATAGGCGCCACCGGTTGAAACGGCAGGGCTACTCTCCATGGAACTGAAGTTTTGCGGCCCGGTCCAGACCAGCGAAGCGCTGACCGGCGTGACGGCGGCAGCGAGGAAAATTTCCGGTTGCGCACAGGATATAGTTCCTCCGGCCGCACTGACAAAGGGCGGCATAGTGTCAATCAGGACTTCAGCGATCGTGGAAGCTGTACATCCGTTGGCTGCTGTGGCGGTAAAAGTGTAGAGGCCAGGTATGTTGGCGCCGGGGTTCAATTGCGTAGCATTGAAATTTTGCGGTCCGGACCAAAGCACGGTACTATTGCCCGGATTTACCGAGGCCATCAGTGATATGCCGGTTTGGCTGCAGGTAAGCGTGCCGCCCAATGCAGTGACCAGGGGTGTTACCGTGTCGGCCGGTACCGTTACCGAGGCCAGGGTCGAACATCCGTTGGTCAGGGTGGCTACAGCAGTGTAGCTCCCTGGCAGTATGATACTGGGGTTAGTCTGGGTGGAGGAAAAGTTTTGCGGGCCACTCCAGACTATGGAGGCGCTGGCAGGTGTGCTCAGTGCGGAAAGAGAAATGGAAGGCTGCGCGCAGGAGATAGTACCCCCGGAAAGTGAAAGCACCGGGGCGCTGGTATCCGCCAGAACTTCGGCAACTGCACTTGCGGTACAGCCATTGGCCGTAGTGGCCGTGAGGGTGTACAGCCCGGGCAGCCCGGCTGAGGGGTTGAGTTGACTGGAACTGAAACCCTGTGGCCCCGTCCAGGATAGGCTGCTGCCAGGCGGTGAAACAGTGGCACTCAGGTTGATCGTGTTTTGGAGACAGGTTAACGTGTCTCCAAATGCAGCAACCTGGGGGATTGAGGCATCCGCCACTACTACGGCATCCACCGTAGCAGTGCAGCCGTTAGCGGCGGTGACGGTAGCGGTATAAGTTCCAGGGTTGCTGACGACAGGATTGGGTTGATTGGAACTGAAATTCTGCGGGCCGGCCCACAATACTGTACTTCCTGCCGGCGAAATGCTCAGGTTTAACATACCGGTACTTTGCAGGCAGGTAATCGTGTCGCCCGTTGCACTCAATTGCGGAGGGATCGTGTCGGCGCCGACCATAGCGATGGCGGAACTTGTGCATCCATTCGGTGCGGTGGCGGTGGCATTGTAGGATCCGGCTGTGTTGACGGCCGGATTCGGAATGTTGGAGGAAAAACCCGCAGGCCCGGTCCAGGCAATACTGCTGCCAGCCGGCGCGAGTATGGCAGACAGGGTAATCATGCTCTGCGCGCAGCTGAGGGTTCCCCCGCTTACCGTCAGCTGCGGGGCCATTGTATCCGCCAAAATCTGGGCGGAAGCGATGCTTGTGCAACCGTTCGGGCCTGTAGCCAGCACCTGGTAAACCCCTGGTATCGTTACCTGGGGATTGGCCACTGTGGCTGTAAAGTTTTGCGGCCCGGTCCACTGCAACCCTGACCCCGGCGGTGTTGCGATGGCCGTGAGGTTTCCGGAGGGTTGTAAACAGTTCAGCGTATCGCCCTGAGCACTCAGTTGTGGCGGCAGGGTGTCTGCCTCCACGCTCAAGGATTGTGTCGCAGTGCAGCCGTTAGGTGCAGTCGCTGTAATGGTGTATAGGCCGGGAAGTGTAACGGAGGGGTTTGCCGATGCCGAACTAAAGTTTTGTGGTCCGGTCCACTGAAAAATCGTGCCGCTAATATCGGACTGTACATTTAGCGCGATAGTGTCAAGCAGGCAACTAAGGGTATCGGCGGCGGCAAGGCTTAGTATCGGAAGGACACTGTTTGATGCCACCGCAACACTGTCCGTCCGGACACAACCGTTTGGTGCTGCGGCACTGACCGTATAGACTCCCACCATATTGACCATTGGATTGGCAAGGGTTGACTGAAACCCGCCGGGGCCGGTCCAGGCAAAAACTACCCCCGTGGTAGTGGAACTTGCCATAATTTGCCCCAGGGTATCCGTACAACTAAGGGAATCGCCAACGGCACTCAGGCTAGGCAACTGGAGATTTCCCGGAACATAAGCCAGGGCAGTATCCCTGCAAGTCAGACCAGTAGCAGTGCGTTCGATGATCAAACGGTACCACCCCGGCTGGTGAACCAGCAGCGAATCGTTGGTAGAAAGTTGTTTGCCGCTGGAATCCTGCCAGATAAACAAACTTCCGGCAGTAGAGCCACTCCCGTCAAGCAACACCGTGTCGAGCTGACAGGTAAGCGTATCGGCGGGGGCGATCACGGCATTGGCTTCAATGATCACGAGGGAGAAAATGACGGTGCTGTCGCATCCGTTGGCAGCGGTCAATTGTTCCTGATAAAATCCCGAAGTACAATACGTGCCGTTGCCGACACTCACACAGTCGCCGCTGCAGAGCCGGATCACGCCAAGATTTTTAATAATCGGAGGAAGCACGGTCAGTTGCTGCCGTACTATGCTGTCGCAGCCAATATCGGTGACAAAGGTTGTGGAAAGCAGTTGCGTGCTGTTGTAGAAGTTGCCGTCGATCCACTCAATCGATTCACCCGGACAAATGGATATTGCGGGTAAAATAGTCGGCGGGATTTGCCCCACCGTTACAGGCAGGCAGGCACTGGGACCCGGATAACAAGGATTCATACCCTTTACACAAATCTGACCGCCCTGGCTTCCCCAGGTGACGGTGACCGTGGTGCCTTCATCGTGGTTCAGGGTAACCGGTGACGGCATGCCATTGATTTGGGCGCCGGCAGGAGCCGTCCACTGATAGTGACAGGCGCCGTCAATGGGTGTTATCGTATAGGTGACCGTGGCGCCCGGGCAGACTTTTTTAGGGCCATCCGGTACCGAAGGAGCCGCTACCGGCGGGGCTGTTGCGCTGCCGCTGAGTACCGTGACGGTAAAAGCGCAGGCTGCCGGACCATTATTGTCAAAAACCAGGAAATAGGGGCAACCGGGCACGAGCGGGGCTGTATTGGAGAAGAAATACGCATTCCCGGTAAACATCGCGGTGTTACAATCCGAAACAAGGGTGAAGTCCTGGCAGTCATCCGTCTGATAGATGCCCATCTCGATGCTGTTCCCTAATGTGCAGGCCCCAACGTCCACCTGGATGCTCAGGTCAGTTGAGCCTGCAACAAAACCCATGTATCCCATGCTGTGCACCACTTGGGTACAAAAGCCGGGAAGTATTTGCCCCTGAGAGGTTTGCGTGGTAGCCGAGCTATACCCGTCGAGATCGCAAAGAATGCAGGCCGAGCTACAAGTCTTCGCCAGCGGCGGGTTCGGAGTGGAACAGGCAGGAGGAAGTTGGGCAAAAACTTCCGCTTGACATAATAAAATAAACAGTAATGTGTAGAGATGCTTCATCCGTTCGGCTATCGTTTCGTTTTGACAATTATTTGCAAAAGAAAGAAAGCGAACTGGATTTTAGGGTATGCAACCCTGCATATTCTGAATTAATAATTACCGCAGCACTTTTGCTACCAGATCGGCGGCCTCCTGGAACTCAACGGCACCCATAACCTGAAGACCGGATTCGTCAATGATCTTCTTGGCAATGTCTGCATTAGTGCCCTGAAGCCGGACGATCACGGGAACGGGAATGTGTCCAATCGACTTATAGGCATCTACAACGCCCTGTGCTACCCGGTCGCAGCGTACGATCCCGCCAAAGATGTTGATCAGGATGGCTTTTACGTTTGAATCTTTCAGAATGATCCGCATGGCATTCTCCACCCGCACCGCATCTGCCGTACCGCCAACGTCGAGGAAGTTGGCCGGTTCACCACCCGACAACTTGATCAGGTCCATGGTAGCCATGGCCAAGCCTGCGCCGTTGACCATACAGCCGACATTGCCGTCGAGTTTAACGTAGTTCAGATCGTGCTCTTTGGCCTCCACATCGGTGGGGTCTTCTTCATCCTTGTCGCGCAGGGCTTCCAGATTAGGGTGGCGGAACAGGCCGTTGTCATCGAGCGCAACCTTGGAGTCGACGGCGATAATCTGATCATCCGATGTTTTCAGGCAGGGGTTTATCTCAAACAGGTTGGCGTCGCTTCCGATAAATGCCGCGTAAAGTTTCTGCACAAAAGCCACCATTTCTTTAAAGGCCTGGCCGCTCAGACTCAGGTTGAACGCAATCTTTGCAGCCTGGAATGGGCGCAGCCCGAGCAGGGGATCAATAAACTCGGTGAACACGCGTTCCGGAGTTTCTTCTGCGACCTTTTCGATATCCATACCACCGTCGGGCGAGTAAATGATCACGTTGCCTCCGCGACCGCGGTCGGTTAAAATACTGATATAAAATTCCTTGGGCTCATTGGCTCCCGGATAAAACACATCCTGGGCAACGAGTACTTTGCGTACCAGTTTGCCCTCGGGTGGAGTCTGCGGCGTTTTCAGCATCATACCGATGATCTGACCGGCCAGTTCGCCGGCTTGTTCCGGGCTTTTGGCCAGTTTGACCCCGCCGCCTTTCCCGCGGCCACCCGCGTGGATCTGGGCCTTGACAACGCACCAGTCGGAGTTGTATAATTCCTTTAATTGTTTTGCAGCGGCGATAGCCTCTTCAGCGCTGTGCACCAGAATGCCTTCCTGGATCTTTACACCGTATGATTTAAGCAGTTCTTTACCCTGATACTCGTGAAGATTCATTGCGTAGATGTATTAATGGGAACGTGAGTAATTGTATTAAGGTCGCAAAAGTACGGTACGAATTCAGGAAATCCCGGTAGAAGCCGGTACCAATTTTTCCAAATCTTTCAATTTCAATTATTGCGGTTTGGAAAATGCCGGGTTATTCAAAAAGTCCGGATCACTCAGCGTTTTCAGAAAGGCGACCAG